>JAGRFZ010000187.1:3067-4465 GCA_020445785.1 Rhodocyclaceae bacterium | reverse complement strand
GGGCTGAAGTGGAGCTTCATGCCGCGCTCCTTCCCGGGCGACAAGTATCTGGCCTGCAACTCCGACGAGGGCGAGCCGGGAACCTTCAAGGATCGCGACATCCTGCGCTACAACCCGCACACGGTGATCGAAGGCATGACGATCGCCGCCTATGCGATGGGTTGCTCGCGCGGCTACAACTACATTCACGGCGAGATCTTCGACACCTACCTGCGCTTCGAGGAGGCCCTGGCCGAGGCTCGCGAGGCCGGCCTGCTGGGTGAAAAGATCCTCGGTAGCGATTTCAGCTTCGACCTCTTCGCCCACCATGGTTACGGTGCTTACATCTGCGGCGAGGAGACCGCCCTGCTCGAGTCGATCGAGGGCAAGAAGGGGCAGCCGCGCTTCAAGCCGCCGTTTCCGGCGAGCTACGGCCTGTACGGCAAGCCGACCACGATCAACAACACCGAGACCTTCGCGTCGATCCCGTTCATCATCCGCGACGGCGGCGAGACCTTTCTCAACTACGGCAAGCCCAACAACGGCGGTACCAAGATCTTCTCGATCTCCGGTCACGTCAATCGGCCGGGCTGCTACGAGATCGAGATGGGAACACCGTTTGCCGAATTGCTCGAGATGGCGGGTGGCATGCGGGGCGGACGCAAGCTCAAGGGCGTGATCCCCGGCGGCTCGTCGGCACCGGTGGTGCCTGCCGACATCATGATGGACTGCACGATGGACTACGACTCGATCTCCAAGGCGGGATCGATGCTCGGCTCCGGCGCGGTGATCGTGATGGACGAGAGCACCTGCATGGTCAAGGCCCTGGAGCGGCTCTCCTTCTTCTACTTCGAAGAATCCTGTGGTCAATGCACGCCGTGCCGCGAGGGTACGGGCTGGCTCTACCGCGTGGTCCATCGCATCGAACACGGCAAGGGCCGCCAGGACGATCTGGATCTGTTGAACAGCGTCACCGCCAACATCATGGGCCGCACCATCTGCGCCCTCGGCGACGCCGCCGCGATGCCGGTGCAAAGCTTCGTCAAGCACTTCGGCGACGAATTCCAGTATCACATCGACAACAAGAAATGCCTTGTGCCGCCTGAAGTCCAGTACGAGGGCAGCAAGATCTACGTGGGTCCGTCATGCTAGAACTCGAAATCGACGGGAAGGTCGTCCAGGTCCCCGATGGCAGCACCGTGATGGATGCTGCCACCAAGGCCGGCTCGTACGTTCCCCACTTCTGCTACCACAAGAAGCTGTCCATCGCGGCCAACTGCCGGATGTGCCTGGTCCAGGTCGAGAAGGCGCCCAAGCCGCTGCCCGCTTGCGCCACGCCGGCCACCGCCGGCATGAAGGTATGGACCCACTCGGAACCAGCCATCAAGGCACAGAAAGGGGTGATGGAGTTCCTGCTCA
>JAGRFZ010000187.1:0-3051 GCA_020445785.1 Rhodocyclaceae bacterium | reverse complement strand
TCGACTGCCCGATCTGCGATCAGGGGGGCGAATGCCAGTTGCAGGATCTGGCGGTCGGCTACGGTGCGTCGAAGTCGCGCTACCAGGAAGAGAAGCGGGTGGTGGTCGACAAGAATCTCGGCCCACTCGTCTCCACCGACATGACCCGGTGTATCAACTGCACTCGCTGCGTGCGCTTCACGCAGGAAATCGCCGGCCTGATGGAACTCGGCCAGGCCTTCCGCGGCGAGCGCGCCGAGATCATGCCCTTCGTCGAGAAGACGGTCGATTCGGAGCTTTCCGGCAACATCATCGACCTCTGCCCGGTCGGCGCCCTGACCTCGAAGCCGTTCCGCTTTGCCGCACGCACGTGGGAGTTGTCGCGCCGCAAGTCGGTGAGTCCGCACGATTCGCTCGGCGCCAACCTGATCGTCCAGGTCAAGCACGACGAGGTGAAGCGCGTGTTGCCGCTCGAGAACGAGGAGGTCAACGAGTGCTGGCTGTCGGACAAGGATCGCTTCTCCTATGAAGGGCTGAACAGCGACGAGCGGCTGACCGCTCCGATGGTGAAGCAGGGCGGCGAATGGCGCGAAGTGGACTGGCAGGTCGCGCTCGAATACGTCGCCAACGGCCTGAAGAGCATCGCCCGAGAGCACGGCGGTGACGCGATCGGCGTGCTCGCCTCCCCCCATTCGACGCTCGAGGAACTCCATCTGCTGGGCAAGGTGGCGGCTGGCCTCGACTGCCGCAACATCGATACGCGTCTCCGCCAGACCGACTTTTCCGGCGATGACAGCCGTCAGGGAGCACCCTGGCTCGGCATGCCGATCGCGGAGATCGCCGATCTCGATCGACTGCTCGTGATCGGCAGTTTCCTGCGCAAGGATCACCCGCTGATCGCCCAGCGCGTGCGTCAGGCTGCAAAGAAGCGAGTCCTCAAGGTCAGCGCAGTCGGCTGCTCCGGCGACGACTGGCTGCTGCCGGTCAGCCAGCGCCTGACCACGGCGCCGAGCCAGTTGGCCGACACCCTGATGGGGATCGTCAAGGCCCTGTCGGCCGAGGCATCCAAGCCGGTCGTGGAAGCGCTGGCTGCAAGTGTGGCCGCGGCCCAGCCGTGCGAGACCGCCAAGGCGATCGCGGCGGAGCTCGCCGGCGGTGGCAAGGTCGCCGTGTGGCTCGGAAACTTCGCCATCCAGCACCCGCAAGCCACGGCGCTGCAGACCCTCGCCCAGCAGATCGCCGACCTCTGCGACGGTCGCTTCGGCATCCTCGGCGAGGCGGCCAACAGTGTCGGCGCCCACCTCGCGGCTGCGCTACCGAGCGGTAACGGTCTCGACGCCCAGGCAATGCTGAAGCGGGCGCGCAGTGCGTATCTCGTTTTCGGCGCGGAACCCAGCGTCGATTTCGCCGATTCCCAGCTCGCGTTGCGAGGCCTGGGTCTGGCGGAGATGGTGATCCACTGCGGCGCCTTCAAGTGCCACGAGGCACTCGGCTACGCCGACGTGATGTTGCCGATCACGCCCTTTACCGAAACTTCCGGCACTTATGTCAATTGCGAGGGTCGCGCCCAATCCTTCCATGGCGTGGTCAAGGCCCGCGGTCAGTCGCGGCCGGGCTGGAAGGTGCTGCGTGTGCTCGGCAACATGCTCGGCTTCGACGGCTTCGACTACGCCAAGAGCGAAGAAGTGCGCGAAGAGGTACTCGCCGGCGGCAACTTGAGCGAAAGACTCGGCGGCCGCGTCGCGCCGCAGTTGGCGGCGGCTGTGCCGGCCGAGCAGGGCGGCTTCGAGCGGATCGCCGATATTCCGATCTACGCCGCCGACCCGATCGTACGGCGCGCACCGTCGCTACAGCGCAGCCGCGACGCCAAGACCGCATTCGCGTGGCTCAACGCCGCGTCCTTGGCGGCGGTCGGTGCGAAGGAGGGCGATGCCCTGCGGCTGCGTACCCCGAGTGGTGAGGTCCAGTTGCCGGCTGCGCTCGATGCCGGCCTGCCCGACGGCTGCGTGCGGCTTCCCGGGGCCCAGCCCTTGACCGCGGTGCTGGGCGCCTTGTCCGGCCAGATCAGCGTGGAGCGTGCCTGATGGAATCGATGCTTGAACCCGTCGCCAATCTGTTCGGCTCGGCGTGGCCGCTGGTCTGGACCCTGGTCAAGATCGTCGGCATCATCGCGCCGCTGATGCTGTGCGTGGCCTATCTCACCTATGCCGAGCGCAAGGTCATCGGTTTCATGCAGGTGCGCATCGGGCCCAACCGGGTCGGACCGCTCGGCCTGCTGCAGCCCATTGCCGACGGCGTCAAGCTGCTGCTCAAGGAAATCATCGTTCCGTCCGGCGCCAACAAGGGCCTGTTCGTGATCGGGCCGATCCTCGCTTTGGCGCCGGTGCTGGTGGCCTGGGCCGTGGTGCCGTTTTCCGACGGCTGGGTGCTGGCCGACGTCAATGCCGGCTTGCTGTTCCTACTGGCCGCGACTTCGCTCGAAGTCTACGGCGTGATCGTCGCCGGCTGGGCGTCCAACTCCAAGTACCCCTTCGTCGGTGCGATGCGGGCCGCTGCGCAGATGGTCTCCTACGAGATCTCCATGGGCTTCGCCCTGGTCTGCGTGCTGATGGTCTCCGCCAGCCTCAACCTGTCCGAGATCGTGCTGCAGCAAGGTCGCGGCACCATGGCGGACCTCGGGTTGGGCTTCCTGTCGTGGAACTGGCTGCCGCTGCTGCCGATGTTCGTGGTGTTCATGATCTCCGGCATCGCCGAGTGCAATCGCGCACCGTTCGACGTCGTCGAGGGCGAATCCGAGATCGTCGCCGGTCACATGATCGAGTACTCGGGCATGGCGTTCGCCCTGTTCTTCCTCGGCGAGTACGCGGCCATGATCCTGGTTTCGATCATGACCTCGATCCTGTTTCTGGGAGGCTGGCTCTCGCCGGTCGGATTCCTGCCGGACAGTTTCGTCTGGCTGGCGATCAAGACCGCGGCCATCCTGTTCATGTTCCTGTGGGCTCGGGCGACCTTCCCGCGCTTCCGTTACGACCACATCATGCGGCTGGGCTGGAAGGTGTTCCTGCCGATCAC
>JAGRFZ010000186.1 GCA_020445785.1 Rhodocyclaceae bacterium | reverse complement strand
TGTATTGCTTTTCGAGTTGTGCGTAGTCTGGATTCTCCTTCTTTAAGAAAACAAGCACAACTGTATAGTAACCAGCACACTCGGCGTGCTCTGCTGCGAGTTGGGCTTGTTCAGGGTCGCCAGGAGCAAAGGAATATGTTTCCGCGTATCGCATTAAGGCGAAATGAGCAACTGCAATCACGATGCCAATTATGCCAAATGCAATGCCGATACGTTTTAGCCAAACCACGGGAACCTCTCTCCTGCTCACAACTGCGGAATCGCTGAATGGGAATGGTATTCGGAATAACACGCCGAAGCGCGTATTGTCTGCATGCAACAGTTCTTTCGTGTGTGGCGAAAACTGACAGATATGGCCGCACTCAACCTTCGTCGATCCGCCCCGCTTGAGCTCCTGTATGAATCTAGGCAGAAAGCCTAGCCCAACTCCCGAACGGCAGCTATCCGGCTCATTCTTCGAACGACCGGAAGTGGCCGGACTGAGCCGATCATGGACCGCGGCCTGATTGACCGCTCAGGCCGAGTCGCTTCCGTAGGCTGTCCGGCAGCTCCCGCAGTGGAGCTGCCGCTCCCAATCAATGGGGTCAGGCCTCGTCCGATAGCCTGCCAGCAGTGATGCCTCGTCGCTCCTCGCATGATGCATAATTCGCAAGCCACTCGCCTCTACCGTACAGCAGGTGTCGGACAGATTGCCGACATTCGATTGGCGCTGGCTGACCGTCAGCTCAGGCCGATTTCCGTCCGTCACCTGCTGCACAAGTCCGCTTCTGAATGGCGCCGAAACAGCGGGCTGTCGGTCACGAATCCGAAACTGCCACCGCTACGGGCCTGTCGTTCGAATACCGTTTGCTGCCGGATCATGGCTTTCGTTGTCAGCCAACGCCGCCAACAAATCCTTCAGGTCCTTGAGCACGAGGGGTTTGCTCAGGTAGTCGCAGGCCCCCGCCTTCATCGCCGCAACGGCGACCTCGGTGCTGCCCTGCCCGGTCATCAGGACGACGCGGGCTTGGGTGTCGGACGCGCGGAGCCTGCCGAGCACCTCCAGGCCGTCGATGTCCGGCAGCTTGAAATCGAGCAGCACGATGTCGGGGTGGAAGGCGGCGAAGATGTCGAGGCCTTCGAGGCCGCTGTTGGCCACCCGCACGTCGAAGTCGTAGCGGCTCAGATAGACCCGGATGTTCTTGGCCAGGCGGACTTCGTCGTCGATGACCAATACCCGTGGCAACATCGATCAAGCGCCCGCGACCGGGTAGATCAGGGTGACGGTGGTGCCCTGGCCTTCGACGCTGCTCAGCATGATGCGGCCTCCGTGGCGCTCGACGATCCTCTTCACCAACTGTAGACCGATGCCGAGCCCGCTACGTTTGCTGGTGAAGAAGGGTTTCAGCACCTGGTCCAGGTTTGCCCGTGGAATGCCGGCGCCGGTGTCCGACAGGGTCATTTCGAGTTCCTTGCCCTCGCCGCACAAGCCCGCCCGCACGTCGAGGCTGCCGCCGTTGGGCATGGCCTCGACGGCGTTGGCGATGATGCTGTTGAACATCTGCGTCAGCAACTGCGCATCGCCCTTCACCGGGGGCAATGCATCGGCAATATGGACCTGGGATTCGATGTGCTGTCTTGCCATCGTGCGCTGGAAGTTGTCGAGGCTCCGGCGCACCGTTTCGCCGAGGTCCACCTCGAACAATTCGCCCCGTTCGGGGCGGGCGAACAGCAGCATCTCGCGTAGCCATTGGCCGATGCGATCGACTTCGAGGATGACGTCGCGGGTCGCCTCGCGGCCGATCGCGGTGGTCTCTTCCTCCAGTGCCAGTTCGGCGCTCGAGCGGATCGAGGCCAGCGGATTGCGAATTCCATGGGCCACTGCGGTGGCCATCTCGCCCACCGCCACCATGGTCTCCGATTCCACCAGCAGCGCGTGCTGCCGCCGCATCACGTTGGCTGCCCGGTGCACGACCCAGAACAAGGTCGTGTAAAGAAAAACGCCGCTGGCCAGCGCGATGCTCCAGACCAGCCAGGTGCCGCCGCGGATGGTCTCGAACAGCGCGGTCGGCGTGCGGTAGATCTCCACCACGCCCACCACCATGCTGTGGTCGTGGGCCCAGATCGGCACGTAGTTTTCGACGAAGTCGGTGACGCCATCCGGAAAGAAGGCGTGCTCGTTCTTGGTCGACTTGGCCACCTTGCCGAGTTCGACCACCATCTCGCCGCGCAACGCCTCTTCGAGTTCGTCGTTGTCGACGAAGCGTCGGCCCACCAGTGCGAGGTCGTTCGACCACACGATCGCACGGTCGGGCGCGAAGACGTTGGCCCGCAACACGTCCGGAATCTTGGTGATGTGGATGAACAGTTCCCCCAGCCCCTCCTCGTCGCTGAGCAGTTCGGGCCGGTCGAAGGCCAGCTCGGGCTCCTCGTGCTCGGCGATGCTCTGAATCAGTTCGGCGGTCACGATCGCGTCGCGCTCCACCAGCGCGCGCTCCATGAAGCGCGAGAGCAGCAATGCCGCCACACAGCAGATGGCCGCGATGGAGATCAGGCTGAGCAGCGCAAAGGAGCGGACGAGGTTGGTGGGCTTGGGTACTTCCCGGATGTTCCGGGGCGTGAATTCGGTGCCGGTCGTCGCTCCTGTGGACGGTGCATTCTCGCCGCTGGAGCCTTCTTGGTGACGGGGCTCCCGCCAACTGGATTCGTGCGCCATAGATGCCTCTCGGGCTTCGCGCACAGGCGATGGCGCCCGGGCGAATGGGGGAGTGGCCTCAATGCGTGCAGGCGCTGTGCCAGTTGTCCCCGCCGCCCCGTGATCCAGGCGTTTCGCTAACGAATCAGTGGCATGGCGCACCGCTGCGGCAGCGGTGGCGTGGTCGATGCGTGCCCGGGGTGTGGCAATTGCCCCGCAATTGGTTGATTTGCCCCGAGGGGGTCGTCGATTGCGCTGCCACCCGGGAAAGCCAAAGGCAGCGTCGGCTGAAGTGCGGCTGACGTGTGCCGGCGCGTGGGCCGAAAAACGGCCCCGGACAAGGCCGGGGCGCATCGCCGGGCAGGGCTTGCGGGCGGTCTGCGACCGCCCGGGTCGGGCAGTTGCCCTCAGATGCCGAGCATCTTCATCGCCTTGGCCAGGGCGGCCTCGGATTCGGGGTGCTTGCCGGCCTTGTGCAGCGCTTCGCCTTCGGCCCGCAGCTTCTTGATTTCGTCCATGTCCGCGGTGGACATCTGCGGATGTTCGGCCAACGCCGCGTCGATCGCCTTCATGTCCTTCGGGCAGTGGCGTGCCCACGCGCTGGTGGACATCACCGCGGCCAGCGCAACCATCAGCAAGCGCATCTTCATTTCGGTCTCCTTCGACGGGGCCCGGCGGTCGGTACGGGCCGGAAACGTTCCAGCGGTCGGCCGGGCCGGTTGACGCCCTTGCGGCGGCGCCTGGGAGGTAAACAGTTCGCATTCGCGATTATTCCGGGGGCTTGGCGGCAGACCCGCTCACATCGTTGCCGGCGTCGCCGTGCCGCCCCGTTGGCGCCGGTGAACACAATTCGATACTTTCCTTGCGCTCCCGCGGCGGCAACCTAGAATGGCTCGCTCGCAAGAACAATCCATGCTTCAGGAGGAGGAAGGCCATGCCGCATCATGTCGTCGTCGCCTTCGGTGGCGAGCGCGAGTACGAATTCGCGCTCACCGATGGCGAAGTCGCGCAGGTCACGCCGGATCGCGCCCGTGACTGGTTCGCGCAGGAATTCGAGGATCTCGAGTGCACACCCAGCAACCCGATGGGCAAGGTGCTGGTGCTCGACATGATCCTGAATGTCGCCAAGTACGGCGGCGAGCAGCGCTTCAAGGATGGCGGAGACTGGGCCCGGCAATTCGCGCAGATGGCGGCTGCAGCCCTGCAGCGTCCAGCCGTTCGGGTGGACGTGGCCGGCTTCACGGTCGGCTGAGGCGGCGGCAGGCGCGGGCTCAGGTGGCCAATGCGCTCACCAGCCAGATCATCAGCACGCCGATCACGATCGCCACCAGCAGCGCCTTGGGCGAGGCCGGGTAGCGCTTGTCGTCGGCCGGCAACGGGTGGGCCTGCTCGAAGCGCTCGCGCATCTTCGCCAGGCGGGCTTCCTTGGTCTTGTGGGGGGCGCGAAACGGGGTGACGGGGTCCTTGGCCATCGGGTCTGCCTGCCGGGAATGTGTCGGGCACGAGGCGAATCTACTGCGCCGATGGCGTCGCGGTCCACCCGCGGCCGGCGCCTCGCCCCATCGCGCTCATTCGAGAAAGCGCCGGTTCCATTCGGTGTAGCGCCGGTAGGCCTCGGCCTTCATTTCGTACTTGTCGGCGAAGTCCTCGGGCAGCAGCGGGTCGAACACATGGTAGTTGGCCCGGTTGTTCACCGTGAACATCATGTGGCGGATCTTGTCCGGCAGGGTGTGGGGATCCTGCCATTCGAAATCGTCCTGGGCCTCGTAGTGCAGGAACACCGGCAGGATCGGCACGCCGGTGCGCATCGACACCTCGAAGGCGCCGGACTTGAACTCGTCGTGCAGGCGCCGGCCCTTGCAGCCGCCCTCCGGGTACAGCGCCAGGTTCCGACCGGCGTTCACCGCGTCGACCATCACGTCGATCGCCCGTTGGCGCGAGTCGGCGTCGTCGCGGTCCACGTAGAGGGTGCCGGCGGCAATGCTGATGCGGCCCACGACGAACCACTCGCGTACCTGGATCTTGGCCAGCGAGACCACGTCGAACAAGGCCGGAATGCCGATGTCCTCGAAGGCGGAGGGGTGGTTGGCGATCAGGATGTAGTGCTGCGGCAGCGGCACGCGGTTGTGCTGGTGCAGCCGCAGATCCACGTCGAGGGCCCGCACGAAGCTGCGGCACCAGGTGTGGAACAGTGTCGCCACCGGGTGTCGCCCGCGCCAGGGCAGGTAGGTCAGCCCATATACCAGCCCCGTCAGCACGACGAAATCCACCCAACCGAGCGCCTTGCGCAAACCGCGCAGCAGGATCAGCATCGCCGGCCCCCGGACCGCCTCACGGCGTGCGCGCGGCCGGCACCACCGCCGGGATGCCGAGGGCGGAGACCTTGTCGATGCCTTCCCGTTCGAGTGCGAAGACCACGCACGGTGCGCTCATCACCGCGCTCGTCAGCATGCCCGGCTCGGGTTCGCGGGCGGTCACCGGCAGTGCCGCGGTACCACGGCGCACGACCGCCTCGGCGCCGGTCAGTACGAGACCGCTGCCGCCCTGGCGGCGGCTTCCCAACTCGACCACCGCCACCAGCCGCCGTCCGAAATCGAGCTCTGGTGTCGCGGGGCGCGGCAGGGTGCCGGCGGTGATGCGCCGCCAGGCGCCGTCGAAGGCCTGCTGCTCGGTGATCAGGGTCAGCGCCGGCCGAGGGTCCTGACGTCCGCAGAACGGCGACTGATGCAACACGTCGGCCTTGCTGCGGCCTTCGCCGGCGAGCCCGGCACAGGCGGCGCAGCCTGCCGCCGCAATGGCGATCGACGCCCAAGCCCTCATCGCGCGCCCCCGGGGTTGGGCTTCAGCAGCCGATAGCCGCGTTGCGGCATGGTCGATGCCGCGCTGCCCCGCAAGGCGCCGCCGGAGCCGAGCGACATCGATAGGCCGGCGACGTCGTCCGCACCCACGGTCAGGAGGTCGGGGGCGCTCGCCACCGGCCACGCGCCGCAGCTCTCGCCCGGGCCGCAGATGAAGTCGTCGTTGTCGAGATCGCTGCCGGCCACCAGGAAGTATTCGCCGGCTTCGACGCCGTCGAAGCGGAAGCTGTAGCGACCGTTGCTGGCGGCTGCGTCCACCTGCGCCAGGCTCTCGTCGCTCTCCGGGTCGAGCAGAAGGAAGTACACCCGGCCCACGTCGCTGCTGACGCCGGCCGCCGCCACCAGCATGGTCACCGGCACGGTGTGGCTGCCGATGTTGCTGGCGATGGTCAGGCGTCCGCCGTAGGCACCGCTCGGCAAGCCGCGGCGATCCACCGAGATCTGGAATTCCAGCCCGCCATTCACGCTGTTGCCGTCGCTCACCACGATCCAGTCGTCGCTGGCGGTGACCGCGCTCACGTCGAGCACGCCGTCGCCCTGGTTTTCCAGCCGCAGCGTGCGGTTGGCGCTGCCGGTACCGAAGTCGATGCGTGCCGGCGCGGCCGAGAGCACCGGCGGCAGGGCGCCGCCTCCGGCCAGATTCCGCGCCGCCACCACCGCCTTGTAGGCGTTGATCAGGCCGTGGCCGAAGTCGTCGTCCCGTCCGACGCTGCCGAGGTCGTCGGTGAGTTGGCCCGAACCGAGCAGGGTGTCCACCTCGGCGGGGGTGATGTCGGCATCGACCGCGCGCATCAGGGCCAGCACGCCGGCCACGTGGGGTGCCGCCATCGAGGTGCCGTTGAGGAAGCCGAAGGTCGGTTGCGGTTCGGCGCCGGTGTCGTCGGCGTGGGTGCTGAGGATGTTGTCCGGATAGCCGTCGGCATTGGCGTCGCTGGCGCTGCCGCTGCCGCCGGGTGCGGCGACGTCGATGGCGGTGCCGAAGTTGGAGAAGTCGGACCGACGATTGGCGATATCCACTGCGCTGACCGAGATCACGCCGTCGTAGCCGGCCGGAAACGAGGTGCGCGAACTGCCCTCGTTGCCGGCCGCGGCGACCACCAGCACGCCGGCGGCGCGCGCTTCGGTGACCGCGGCCTGCATTTCCGGCACGAAGGCCGGGCCGCCCAGGCTCAGGTTGATGATGTCGGCCGCCTGGGCGGGACGCTGCGACGACACGTTGTCGAGGCCGGCGGCATAGCGCAGGCCGTGCAGGATGTCGAAGGCGGTGCCGCCGCCCCGGCCCAGCACCCGTACCGGCATCACCCGGGCGTCGCCGGCCACGCCGGCGACACCGCTGCCGTTGTCACTGGCGGCGGCGATGGTGCCGGCCACGTGGGTGCCGTGCCACGAGCTGGCGCCGCCGAAGTCGCGGTCGCCCGGGTCGGTGGCATCGGCGTCGATGCCGTCGCCGTCCAGCGCCCGGGTGGCGTCGCTGACGAAGTCGAAGCCGTCGACGAGCTGGCCCACCAGATCCGGGTGCTGGGTCAGCACGCCGGTGTCCACCACCGCCACGATCACCGGCTGCCCGGCGCGGGCACCGCGGGTGATGTCCCACGCCGCCGGCAACTGGATCGCCGGGTAGTGCCACTGCAGCGGATAGAAGCGGTCGTTCGGCACGGCACTGGCACCCAGGCGGTAGTTCGGACCGGCGTTGGCCACGGCCGGCGAGGCCGCCAGGCTTTTCAGTTCGCGAAGGGTCCGCGCCCGTGCCGCTTCTTCGGCCGACAGTGCACGCCCACTCCAAGGATCGATCGCCCGTTCACCGGCGGCGGCGGCGCGGGCAGTGGGGCCGTCGCCACCGAGTGCGACCAGCATCGGCATGCCGGGGCGTCCGGCCAGGGTGCGTCGACCGCCGAGCGCACTGGCCGTGGCGCCGGGTGCCGCCGCGCCGGCAGCGAGGCGGACGATGGCCTCCGCCGGCACGAAATCGTCCGCCCGGTTCCAACGCGGCCGGCGCAGGTCGGCGGCCGAGAGTTCGGCGCCGAGCGACAGCTCGTAGGTGCTGGCGCCGGTCAACGCTTCCACCAGGATCAGGTAGCTGCCGGACGCGGGGACCACGATCAGCTCGTCGCGGTCGATGCCCTCGGACGAAGCGACGACGTTGAGATCGAGATCGAAAAGGAAGATGTCCAGGTCGACCGCGGTGCGATCCGCCTCGTCCCAATTGCCGATGGTCAGCGCGATCGCCTGCCCCTCCGCCAGGTCCACCCGATAGCCGTCGAAGAAATCGGCCCGGTCCGAGAAGCGGCTGCTGGGCTGGCCGAAGGGCACCGCCGAGGCGAATCCGGTCAGCGTCACCGGATTGGGGATCGGCTGGGCGTTGACCGGGTCGTCGTTGCTGGAAAAACGGGTGTTGGGGTCATTGACGTCGCCGTCCACCGCCAGCCCCTGGGGCAGGGTGGCGGTGCCGGCCACGCTCGGGCCGTCGGCGCGGCTTCCGCCGCCGCCGCCGCCTCCGCCGCCGCACGCGGTCGCCAGCAGGATCGGAAGCAGCACGAGGATCGAACGCAGGGACATGGCAGGGGTTCCGGGAGGCGTCGTCCGACGCCGTCGTGGGCCAGTCTAACCCCCGCGCGGGCAGCCATCCAAGTGGCATCGCGGCGTGGCGCGCCGGTGCCGGTTCGCGGCCCGTCGCATGCGGACGGGCGCTCCTGTTATCGTTGGTACGGCAACAACTCTCGAAGCCGCAACCACGCCGCCTGCCCGATGAAGCTCCTGCACACCGCCGACTGGCACCTGGGCCGCTATCTCCATGGTCGCTCGCTGATCGAGGATCAGGCCCACGTGCTCGACCAACTGGTCGCGCTCGCCCGCGAATGCGCGGTGGACGTGGTGCTGGTGGCCGGCGACGTTTTCGACCGCTCGGTGCCGCCGGCCGAAGCGGTGGCATTGCTCGACGACGTACTCTCGAGGCTGGTGGCGGACTGCGGCATCCCGGTCGTCGCGATCGCCGGCAACCACGACAGCGCCGAGCGCATCGGCTTCGGCGGCCGTGTCAGCGAGCGCCAGGGGCTGGTATTGCGCGGCACCCTCGATCGCCTCGAGCCGCTGGTGCTGGCCGACGCCCACGGCGAGGTGGCGATCCATCCGCTGCCCTACGCCGACCCGGTGATGGTGCGGGCGCTCCCCGGCAACGACCAGGCCGGCGATCATCAACAGGCCATGACCGGCCTGCTCGACGACTTGCGCCGGGGCTTCGTCGCCGGCCGACGCAACGTGCTGGTAGCCCACGCCTTCGTCGCCGGCGGCGCCGAATCCGAATCGGAGCGGCCGTTGTCGGTCGGCGGCTCCGGTCAGGTCGCGGCCGACAGCTTCGCCGGCTTCGACTACGTCGCGCTCGGCCATCTGCATCGGCCTCAGTCGATCGCCGGTGGCCGCATCCACTACGCGGGCTCGCTGCTCAAATACTCGTTCAACGAGGCGGCGCACGACAAGAGCGTGTCGCTGGTGGACATCGCGGCCGACGGCGCGGTGACGATCGAGCGGGTGGCGCTCGCACCGCTGCGCGACCTCGGCGTGCTGCGCGGCGGCTTCGCCGAGCTGCTGGCCGGAGCCGCCGACGTGCCGGCGCGCGAGCACTACCTGCGCGCTGAACTGACCGACACGGCGCCGCTGCTCGATCCGATGGCCCGCCTGCGCGAGGTCTATCCGAACCTGCTCGAACTGCAGTTCGTCGCGCTCGACGCCGGCGGCGGGGCGCACGCGGGTGGACGGGACCATCGCCAGCGGGCACCGGCCGAACTGTTCGCCGCGTTCTACCAGGAATTGATCGGCGAGGCGCCGGACGAAGCGCGGATGGCCGCCTTCGAGGCGGTGCTGGCCACGCTGATGCGGCGCGAGCGCGAGGACGCCGCATGAAGCCGCTGCGGCTCGAGATGCAGGCCTTCGGCCCCTTCGCGCGGCGCCAGGTCATCGACTTCCGCCGCCTCGGCGACGGCAGCTTCTTCCTGATCCATGGCCCGACCGGTTCCGGCAAGACCACCATCCTCGACGGCCTCTGCTTCGCCCTGTTCGGCGACAGTTCCGGCGGTGAGCGCGACGGTCGCCAGATGCGCAGCCAGCACGCGCCGCCCGAGCTGCTGACCGAGGTGCGCTTCGAGTTCGCACTCGGCGCCGAACGCTACCGCGTCGAACGGGTGCCCGAGCAGATCCGCCCGGCCCGTCGCGGCGGCGGCGACACCCGTCAGGCGCCGAAGGCCGCACTGTGGCGGCTCAGCGGCGAGGGCGAGGTCGAGCAGGCCAGGCCGCTGGCCACCAAATGGGGCGAGGTCGGTGCCCGCGTCGCCGAACTGCTCGGCTTCGAGAGTCGCCAGTTCCGGCAGGTGATCGTGCTGCCCCAGGGTCGCTTCCGCGACTTCCTGGTGAGCCGCAGCCAGGATCGGGAGCGCATCCTGCAGTCGCTGTTCGGCACCGAGTTCTACAAGCGCATCGAGGATGCCCTGAAGCAGGCCGCCAGCGAGCTCGAACGCGAAGCCGGCGAGTTGCGCACCCGCCGCCAGGCCCTGCTCGACCAGGCCGCGGTCGATGGCGACGAGGCGCTCGCCACTCGCATCGGCGAGCAGCAGGCCGGGCTGGAGCGGCGCCGCCGGCACGAGCGCGAGGCCGCCGACGAGGCGGCACGCCGCGAGCAGTTGCTGGCCGCCGCGCGGGCGGCGGACGCGCGCTTCG
>JAGRFZ010000006.1:30118-30545 GCA_020445785.1 Rhodocyclaceae bacterium | reverse complement strand
GACGCCGACGAGGCCGGTGTTGCCGGCGTCACGGTCAATCTGCTCGATGCCGATGGCAACGTCGTTGCGTGCTAGAGCACCAACGGCGATGTAAACTCCCTCTCCGCCGGGCTGACTCCGGGTCGCTACTCGGTGGCCTTCGAGGCCCCCGAGGGCTTCGAGTTCACGATGCAGGACCAGGGCGACGACGCGACCGATTCGGACGCCGACGCCAATGGCTTCACCGTCGCGACCGACCTGGAATCCGGTGAGACCGACCTGTCGTGGGATGCGGGCATCGTCGCCCAGCCGGCCCACATCGGCGACCGGGTGTGGGAAGACACCAACGCCAACGGCGTGCAGGACGCCGGTGAACTCGGCCTGGCCGGCGTCACGGTGATGCTCAAGGACGAGTTCGGCAACGTGCTCGACACCACCACCACCGACG
>JAGRFZ010000006.1:0-30109 GCA_020445785.1 Rhodocyclaceae bacterium | reverse complement strand
GCGACGGCCTCTACGGCTTCGACGTCGCGCCGGGCACCTACTCGGTGGCCGTCGAGGCACCGAACGGCTACGTGCTGACCGCCAAGGATGTGGGTGGTGACGAAGGGGCCGATTCGGATGTCGATCCGGCCAACGNNCAACGTCACCGTCGGCGCCGGCGAGAGCATCGACACCGTCGATGCGGGCCTGTATCGCGAAGCCGCGATCGGTGACAAGGTCTGGCTCGACAAGGACGGCGACGGCACCCAGGATGCCGACGAGGCCGGTGTCGCCGGCGTCACGGTCAATCTGCTCGACGCCGACGGCAACGTCGTCGCGAGCCAGAGCACCAATGCCGATGGCAACTACCTGTTCGACGGGCTGACGCCGGGTCGCTACTCGGTGGCTTTCGAAGCGCCGGAGGGCTTCGAATTCACGACCCAGGACCAGGGCGACGACGCCACCGATTCGGACGCCGACGCCAATGGCTTCACCGTCGCGACCGACCTGGAATCCGGTGAGACCGACCTGTCCTGGGATGCGGGCATCGTCGAACTGCCGAAGGAAGAGGTCTGCATCCAGTACGACTTCAATGGTTCGACCAAGACCGACGGCTACGACGGCAACATTCGCAGCTACGAGGTCGACGGCGTCCAGGTGAACGTCAGCGCCTTCTACTCGACCAAGGACTTCAGCAAGTTCGGCAAGGCCTACCTGGGCGCCTACGCCGGTGGCCTCGGTGTGACCGATCTCAGCGAAGGCTCGGGCAGCGGCAGTCTGCACACGGTGGACAACGTCTACTACAACAACTACGTGCTGTTCGAGTTCGACCGCGAGGTCACCGTCGATCGCGCCTTCCTCGGCTACGTCGTCGATGACAGCGACATTCAGGTCTGGATCGGGACCTTCGACGATCCGCTCAACAATCACCTGAGCCTGAACAGCTCCGTGCTCGCGAGCATGGATTTCAGCGAAGTCAATGCCACCCTGTCGAGCAGCACGCGTTGGGCGGACTTCAACGCTGGCGAGGTTCGCGGCAACGTGCTGGTGATCGCGGCAGACACCACCGACGCTACCCCGGAAGACCGCTTCAAGATCGAGCACCTCGAAGTGTGTCATGACGGTGACGTAACGCCACAGAAGGCCCACATCGGCGACAAGGTGTGGCTCGACGTCAATGGCAACGGCGTGCAGGATGCCGGCGAGGCCGGCGTCGCCGGCGTCACCGTGACGCTGAAGGACGATCAGGGCAACGTCGTGGCGAGCACCCAGACCGATGCCAGCGGAAACTACGGCTTCGACGTCGCTGCCGGTACCTATTCGATCAAGGTCGATGCGCCGGAAGGCTTCACCTTCACGAGCAAGGACGCCGGCTTCGACGACGGCCGTGATTCGGACGTCGATCCGGCCACCGGGCGCAGTGCCAGTGTCACGGTTGCCGCCGGCGAGACCAACGACACGCTCGATGCGGGCCTGCTGAAGATCGCCAAGAACACCGGCGCGATCGGTGACCGGGTGTGGGAGGACAAGGATGTCGACGGCATCCAGGACTCGGGTGAAGCGGGCATCGCCGGCGTCACGGTGAAGCTGCTGGACGGCAGTGGCAACGTGCTGGCCACCACCACCACCGACGCCAACGGCGGCTACCTGTTCGAGAACCTTGCCGCAGGCAACTACAAGGTGCAGGTGGTCAAGCCGAACGGCTACTACGCGACCCACGCCAACAAGGGCACCAACGATGCCGTGGACAGCGACATCGACGCGTTCGGCAAGACCGGCGTGATTTCGCTGGCCGAGGGGGAGACCGACCGCAGTGTGGATGCCGGCCTGTATCGCAAGGCCAGCATCGGCGACAAGGTGTGGGAGGACATGGACCATGACGGTGTCCAGGACGCGAACGAGCCGGGCATCGGCGGCATCCGAGTGAGCCTGTACGGCTGGGACGGTTACAGCCAGTACAAGGTGGCGACGACGTCCACCGACAGCCAGGGCGAGTACAGCTTCCATGGTCTGGATGCGGGCTGGTACTACGTTGCCTTCGACAAGTCCAACGTCTATCACCACAGCGGCTGGGGTGGGACGTACAACATGAGCGACTGGTATTGGGCGTCGAAGGATGCCGGCGGCGACGATGCCAGGGATTCCGACGTCTATAAGCGCTCGGGCGACACCACCTACACCGAATGGACCTGGCTCGATGCCGGTGAGTACGACATGAGCTGGGATGCCGGTATCACCCCGATCATCATCGATCTGGATGGCGATGGCGTCGAGACCGTGTCACGCAAGGATGCCGGCGGCAGCTTCGATCTGTTCGGCAACGGTCGGGCGATCGAGTCGGGCTGGGTGGCTGCGGACGATGCGCTGCTGGCGGTCGACGCCAACGGCAACGGCGTCATCGACGACATCTCGGAGCTGTTCGGTGGTCGATCGATCGGTGACGGCTTCGCCCGTCTCGCCAGCTACGACAGCAACGGTGATGGCCGGGTCGATGCGTCGGACAGCAACTTCGCCGATCTGCTGGTGTGGCAGGACGCCGACGGCGACCACCAGACCGACGCAGGCGAATTGCTGAGCCTCGAGGAAGCCGGGATCGCCGCTCTGTCCACCGGGCACGTCGATCATCCCTTCGTCGATGACCAGGGCAACCTGCACCTCGAGAGCGGCTTCGCCACCTTGGCCGACGGCGTCGAGGTCGACATGACCGACGTGTATTTCAACGTCTCCCAGGGTGACGCCGCGAGGGCAGGTGTCGAGTTGCCGTCGATCGCCGATCTGATGGCCAACGGCGGCAGCCTGCTCTCCGACGACGGCAGCGTCGATGCATTGCTCGGCACGCCTGCCGAATCGGTGGCCGATCCGGTCGTCGGCTCCCGTGCCGGCGACATGCCGAATCACCACGACGCGCTGCCGCTGCAGCAACTCGCCGACCTGCTGGATTCGTCGGTCTACGCTTGATCTCCGGCGGGCGCACCCCAGCGTGCGCCCGCCTCAACCTTCAACAAGGAGAAAATCACAATGAAATCTGCTCAGCTCAAGCGCCTTACGCTGGTCTTCGCGACGGCCGGCCTGATGGCCGCCGGAAGCGCCCACGCCGACCTGCTGACCACCGATCTGGCCAGCCAGGGCCTCGGCACCGGCCTGAACTTCACGTTCAACCTGAACGGCGACAATCTGTCGCGCATCGTCGGTACCTTCGATGTCACCAACTTGACGACCGGCTCGTCGTTCCTGGCTTTCTGTGCCGACATCCTGACGCCGATCCACAATCTCGAAATCTCCCAGGTGAATCCCGGCGGAATCGAGTTCGACGCCATCAGCAATCTGACCTTCTTCAACGGCACGGTCGGCAACGATGTGCAGGCGCTGTTCGACCAGCGCTACGGCTCGCTCGACCTGACGGACAACACGCAGACCGCCGCCTTCCAGATCTCCTTGTGGGAGATCATTCACGACAATGCCGACAAGACCATCGGCGGCGGCGATCTGATCTGGGACGTCCCCCAGGCGGACCCCAGCGGCGCGCTCAAGACCGACGTCCTGACCACCGCCGGTATCTGGCTCGCCGGCCTGTCGGATCCGACCGTCGACGACACCTATGACCTGACCGTGTGGCAGCCCGTTGCCGGCGCGGCGGAGTCGCAGCCCTACATCCAGGCGAGCCTGCCGTCCAGCAGCGTACCGGTTCCCGGCACGCTGGCGCTGGGCCTGGCCAGCCTGATCGGCTTCGGCGTGGTTCGCCGCCGCCGCTGAACCCAGGGGCCGCAGACCTGCGCGGGGCGGTGCCGATCGATCGGCTCGCCCCGTTGTCTTTTGTCGGACCGTGTCGAAATCCCGGTATGCTTGGACCGTGGCGTGGCGCGCCGCACGTTCGCCGGCTTCCGCCCGGTGTAGCCTTCGTGCCACGGATTTGCCTTGGCGCAATCCGCCCGTCGCGCCCACGTTCCGTCGCGTTTGCCATCGCTCGCCCGGCGTGGTGCGGCGCCCGCTGACCCACTGATTCTTCCGAATATGATCTACAAAGCAGATTCGTGCCGTCGCTGGATCGCCGCTGGCGTTCTCGTCTTGTTCTCGGGCAGTGCTCCGGTGCTCGCCGGGCCGGTCCAGTTGCTGAGCCCCGAGCAGGCAGGGGGCCTGCCGGGCTCACCGCTGGAGGAGCCGACCCGGCTCTTGCAGGAGGGGCAATTCGCCGATGCCGAAGCCGGATTCCTCAACCTCCTGGCCACCCCCGAGCATGCCGTGCAGGCAATGCTCGGCATGGCGGCCAGTGCCCAGGCCCGCGGCCGCGGCGATGCGGCCCGCAACTGGCTGCAGCGCGCGCTGTCCGAAGCGCCGGAAAACGTGGACCTGCACCGTGCCGAAGCCCGATTGCTGATCGAGCAAGGCGATCTCGGTGGGGCGATCACGGCACTCGAAGGCGCGCTCCGCGAATTTCCCGCCGAGCTCGACGTGCGTCGGGATCTCGCCGTGGCCCTGGCCCGGGAGGGCCGGGTCGGCGACGCGATTCCGCATCTCAGACGCCTCGCCGACGACCCGGCCAGCAGCGCCGAGGCACAGGCGGAGCTCGGGATCGCCCTGATCGCCGCCGGCAAGCACGCGGAAGGCGTGCCGCTACTCGAGGCGCTGGCGAGCGGTAGGGCGCCCTTGGCGCTGGCCACATCCGAGGCGCTGGCCCACGGACTGCTGCAGCAAGGGCGCGCCGCCCGTGCCAACGAGGTGGTCGGCAAGGCGCTTCGGAATCGACAGGACAGCCAGCGCCTGAGGCTGTTGCAGGGCGATGCCCTGATTGCGGCCGGCGGCTTCGAGCAGGCCGTCATCGCTTATCGCAAGGCACTGCAATTCCGCCCTCTGGCGCTCGCCGAACTCAAGCTCGGCCACGCGCTGTCCGCGGCCGGGGATGACGCCGGTGCCGAGCAGGCCTACCGGCGCGCGCTCGACCTCGACGCCGGCTATGTGCCGGCCATGAACAATTTGGCGATGTTGAAGGCCGGCAAGGCCACCGCACTGGACGAAGCCCTGGCGTGGGCGGAAAAGGCGGTCGCGGCCGGCCCTCCGGCGGCGGCCCTCTACGACACTCTCGGCTGGGTTCGCCAGCAACGCGGGGAAACCACCCTCGCCCGCGAGGCCTACCAACGGGCCGTGTCGCTGGATCCGGACCACAGTGCAGCGGCGGCCCATTTGGCGGCACTCGGCAGTGCGCCGGTCGCGGTCGGGCCGAGCACCGCCGCAGCGGCCGAGGCGACTTCGTCGCGCATCGCCACGGGGGTCGTCGCCAAGGCACCGGCGACGATGGTCGCTGCGGCCGATCCCCGGCCGGCGGCACAGATCGCCGCGGAACGCATGCTGGCGTCGCATCGCTCGGCGCTGCAAGCGCGCCTCGAGCATTGGCGTACCGCCTGGCAGGGCAAAGACCTCGATGCCTACCTGGGTGCCTACGGCGATGCCTTCGTCCCTGCCGACGGCATGAGTCTCCCAGCCTGGAAGGCGCTTCGCGCCAAGCGACTGGGCAAGCCCGGTGCGATCGAGGTCAGCGTCGCCCAGATCGAGATCGATCTGCGCGGCGACGAGGCGACGATGCGCTTCGAGCAGGGCTACCGGTCGTCCAATTATCGCGACCGTTCCCTCAAGACGCTGGAGTGGCAACGCCGGGGCGGCGATTGGGTCATCGTCGCCGAGCGCTCGAAACAGATCCGCTGACCGGCTGCCGGCCTGGCCGCGTCCTCATGCCTTGCGCGGAGGGCGAGGCCAGTCTCGGGATGGATTCCGGCGTGCGCGCTGTCGGGCCGCAATCCCGGTGGCACGTGCGCCGGCGCCGCGCGCACAGGCCGGCCGTGCTCAGCCGAGCTTGACCGCGGTGCCGCTGACCGCAACCATCATCATGCCGTTGTTCTCGCCGAGGACCTCGTAGTCGAAATCGATGCCGATCACGCCGTCGGCGCCGAGCTCCCGGGCCGCTTCGACCATGTCTTCGACGGCGGCGTCACGGGCGCCCGAGAGCGCCCGCTCGTAGCCGCCGGCGCGTCCGCCGACGACGTCGCGCACCGAGGAGAACAGGTCACGGAAGATGTTCGCGCCGATGATCGCCTCGCCGTGCACGACCCCGACGTAGCGCTCGATGCGCGCATGGTCCGGCGACGGTATCACGGTGGCGAGAAAGAAGCTCTTGTCCTGCTTGGAAAACCAGCCCATCGAAATTCCTCCCGAAAATGATCCGGCCAATGGCGGACGGCCATCGCCGGCAAGTCGCGACGTGGCGCAGGAAGCGGCGTCGAACAGTGGCACCGCCGCCGCGCCTGACGACCACGGCCAATGCGATGATGCCGAAATATCGACCGGCCCGCCCCGCAGCGGTTCAGCGCAAACGAATTTCGGCGACCGTCGGTGAATCGGTCGGAAGGGCGATGCCGTCCATCACGTTGGGCAGTCGGCCGACGATCTCCACCGGACCTTCGACGCGGCCGTCGAAGCGCAGCCGTCGCTGTTCGTTCCAGCTCCCCTCGCCGTCGATCCTGAGTTCGCCGCTGAGGGTGCGCAGGCTGAGCGTGCCCGATCGGCCGCGCGCGGTGGCCCGCAGTTCGTAGTCGCCGAAGCGGCGCCCCGGTACCAGATCCACACCCGCATCGGTCCATACCAGGCGCGCCGGACCGGCACAGGCCCCCAGCCAATCGCAGCGGATGCCCGGCGTCGTCAGGCGGGTGGCGCCGCGCCAGCCAGCACGGGCCAGCGGGTGCGGAACCGAATCCAGCAGCGGGCCGAGCGGCGTGTCCAGCTCTGCGCTGACCAACTCGATCCCGCCCGCGGAAAATCGCAGGTGCGCGACTGTGCGATCCTGCTCGCGCAGCCACCAGCCCAGCCACCCGCTGGCCAAGCCACCGAATTCGGTGCGCCAATGGCCCTGCAGCCAGGGCTGGGCGGCGCGGCCGTCGCCGCTCAGGCTGGCCAGGGTGCCGCTTCCCGACCAGACCGAGCCGCGCGCATCGAGCAGACGCAGGCGGCCGTCGCTGGCACCGGCGAGGGCGCTGTCGAGCACGGTGGCCGGCATGCGCCACAGCACGAGCACGACCACGGCCAGGGCGAACAGCAGGAGACGCCAGATCATGCGGCGCCTCGCCGCGGACCGGCGTGCGATCGACGTCCGGCGGGGGTGCCTGCAAGCGCTGCCGTCTGCGGCCGTGGGTGGGCCGCGCGACGGGGCGACCGGTGTCCGGCCGTTCGCTCCGGCGTCATTGCGCTTTGCTGCCGATCGCCTGCAGGCGGCCGTTCAGTTCGAGGGCATCGGTCGCGGGGCGCAAGCTCAGCGCGAGCGGGCGCAGGCCTTCGTCCGCCTGCATCGCCGCCAGCCACTCGATCACCGCCGGAGCCGGACCGCGGCCCGAAACCGTGATGGCGTCCGCCGACTCCTCGACATCGAGTGCGATGCCCCGAGCCGCGGCGGCGGCGCGGGCGGCGGCGGCCCGTACCGCCACCGTTGCCTCGGGACGCGCCGCGCTGCGGGTGAGCTGCCCGAGTTCGTCGGCCTGATCCTGCATGCGTGCGAGTTGTGCCTCGGCGGTGGGCAGGGCGGCGGCCAGCCGCCCGCGCTCGCGCCACACCCATTCGGACAGGCTCAGCAGGGCGGCCGAGGCGATCACGGCGGCGGCGACCGCCAGCAGGCGTCGTTCGCGTGGGCTCGCGGCGGCGATCTGGCTGCGGATCCGGTTCGCCCAGTTCATCGGATCGGCTCCGTCGTCAGCACGAGCTGTGTCGCGGAGTCGCCGGCTTCGACCTGGTAGCCGATGGCGGCGAGGCGTGCCGTCAGGCGGTCGCGCTCCGGCGCGGCCAGCGACGGCAGCGCCAGGCGCAGGCGGCCATCGCGATAGTCGAGGGCGCCGACGGAATCGCGGGTCGCCACGCCGCGCGCCTTGGCGTAGGCGGCGAGCAGGGCCAGCAGGTCGTCCTCGCGCAGACGGCCGTGACGCGTCCGCAACTCGTCGAGCCGGCGCTGAAGCTGGGCCGCAGGGGCGATTGCCGGGGTATTGGGCAGGGTGGTCTCGAACAGGCGTTGCATGCGTGCTTCGAGTTCGTGCAGCCGTTGACGTTGCCACGCCACTTCGCCGAGGCTGGCCAGCAGCAGGATTGCGAGGCTCGCCGCGGCCAGGCGCAGCGGTCCGCGCAGGCGGCCCGTCCAGCCGCTGCGTCGGTGGCGCGGCGCGAACTCGCCCTGCAACAGATTGGCGGTGCCGGCGGCGCCCTCCCACCACAAGTAAGGCTTCGCCGTCGGCAGCGCGACAGCCAATGCGATGGCCGCCTCGGGTGATGGCGGATCGACGCCCGGCGCGGCGTGCACCACGATCTCCGGCGGCGCTGCGTTCCGCGCCCGCGCTGCGGCAAGGGCCTGGTGCAGCAATGGCAAGGCGTGGCCGAGTGGTGGATCGAAGGCGAGGGCCGGCGCGGCGCCTGGCCGGAGCACGATGCCATGGTCGGTCAGCGTCAGCCGCCAGGTGTCGTCGCCGCCGCCCGGCGCCGATTGCAACTCGGCGTGGGCGGCCGCCAGCGGGCGGCCGATGGCCGCGAACTGGGCGCCCAGGCTGCGCAGCCGCTCGCGGGCGACGACCAGCACACCGACCCGGACACCGCCCTCTTCCGCCTCGCGGTGGACCACCACCAGATGCTGGCTGTCGGGATCGCGCAGCAGCCGCTCCTCGAGCGCGTAGGCGAGCAGGCGGGCTTCCTCGCGGCGGGCGCCGCGCGGCAGCCGGGTCTCGTGCCACGCACACTGATTGGCGGTCAGCACCATCGCACAGTCGTCGGCCGGCGGCCAGTGGCGCGGTTCCGACTCCCCCTCGGATTGCAGGCGGCCGTCTTCGCCGATCAGCACCCAGGGGGCCGACGCCCGGGTCGGCCAATGTTCGTCGATGAGAACGATCAGTCGGCTGCTCATAGGATCCGTTGCCAGAGGATGTCCGGCCAGTTTTGGTGACGATGCAGGAGAACTTCCATTCTTACCACCGACAGCCCGTAGCGTGCACGCCCGGTGGCGAGGATGTAGTCGCTTTGCACCGCGGTCAGGTCGGCGATCACCGGCCCGCTCCCTTCGGGCAGCCGGGCATTGATGTCCGGCAGATCCCTGAACCAGGCCCGCTCCCGCTCGGCGACCAGGATGCGCGCCGCGTCGAGCGGCAGGCAGGGCACGATCGCATGCAGCACTTCGGCGCCGGCGGTATTGACATTGATCCGGCTCGGGCTCGGCAGGGCGACCAGGAAGGGCCGCAGGCGGGCCAGGACTTCCGCCGGAATGCCGGGTATCGCGACGATCTCGTCGATGTGGGCGAGGGGCGCATCGGGCGGGCGCTGTTCGGCGCCGAGGGCTCGGAATTCGCCGGCTTCGTCGCCGCCGCCGAGGCTCGAGAGCTCGTCGCTGTCGATCCAGTCGGCGATCCTGCGGGCGATTTCCGCCGCCTCGACGGCGGAAATGCCGGTCGCGCTCGCCAGGCGCACGAACGCCTCGGCATTGGCCTCGCTGGCCTCGCCCGCGGGCGCCAGGTTGTTCACGTTGAACAGCCCCGACAGATCCTGGAGCTCGCCGCCGACCTCGCCTTCCTCGACCGCCATTGGTGGCACGCGGATCGCCCAGGTTTCGCCGAGGTGATCGACGCGGGTGCGTCGCCGGTCGTCGGCCAACACGTTGCGTCCCCAGTCCACCGCGCCACGCGCGAGCCAGCGTGCCTGGGCCTGGTCGCGGCGGCCGGCGAGACTCTCGAGACCGGCGCCGTAGTCGGCCACCAAGGCACTCGCGAGTCCGGCCACCAGCGCCACCGTCAGCAATGCGGTGACGACGGCGGCGCCGCGCTCAGCGCAGCGGCACGAGGCGGGTGACGGTGCCGGCATCGGCCAATTCCAGTTCGAGTTCGACCGCTTGTGGCAGCAGCGTGGGCAGGGCATTGTCCGGCGGCCAGTCGATCAGTCGTCGGCCGTTGTGAACGAAGCGCCAGCGTACGTCGGCGACGTTATCGATCAGCGCATCGACGCTCGGTCGCCCTTCGGCGAGGCGCCCCGGCCAGCGCACCCACTCCAGTCGCCCGTGGTGGAAGCGGTAGGCCATGCGGCTGACCTTGCTGCGGGTGCCGTCGACCACCAGCAGCCGCAGTTCGTTGCCGGACTCCGCCACCCGCAGCAACGCCAGCGGTGGCGGCGGCGTCGAACCGGCAGCGGCAGCCGGCGCCGCCAGTTGCAGCAGGTCGGTCTCGACCCGCAACATGCCGCGGCCGATTTCCCGCCAGCGCGCGAGCTCCGCGCCGATGCGCTGGCGGTGGTCGCCGATCTGGGCGAGCGCGCGGTAGGACAGCAGGCCGAGCACGGCGAACACCGCCAGCGCCACCATCAGTTCGATCAGGGTCAGACCGCGCACGCGCCTCATCGCAGGGGCCTCACAGCAAAGCCGGACAGCCGCGCCAAGCTGCGCTCGCCACCGGCGTCGAATACCGTCACATCCACCTGGCGGAACAGCGGGTTCGGCGTGGTGCGGACCTCCTGCTCCCAGACGAAATCCGTGCCTGCCTGGTGACTGCGGCCGCGGTCGCGGCCGAGTGAGGGAAAGCGCTCGCTGGTGCGAATTTCTGCCAGGCGGTTCTGGGCGACCCAGTCGGCCAGTGTGCGCTCGCGCAGGCCGGCGGCCGACAGCGTGGTCGCGCCCACCGCGCGGTAGGCTGCCGACAGCGCGATCGCCAGAATGGCCAGGGCCACCAGCGTCTCGAGCAGGGTGAATCCGCCGCGACGATGTCGCGTTCCGCCCCGGCCTGCCGGTCGACGCAGTCGGCACTCGCCTTGCGTCATGGGCCTCGGCGCCCCGCACGGACGGCGGGTGGCGGCCGCCGGGCTCATGGCGCGACGTCCCGGCTGCGTCGCTTGTCCACCGCACCGGTCGCCCGGCCGATCAGCCACACCGGGCCGTCCGGGGTGTCGAGGCCGAGTTCGAACTCCGGTGCCGCGCTGGCGAACACCAAGCGCGGCTGCACCGACGCTTCGCGCCCCTCGATCCGCAGTTGCCGGCGCTGGACCGCGGCCGGCAGTACGCGCTCGACGAACAGTGGCGGGTCCACCAGCGCCCGCCAGGACCCGTCGGTGTCGAAAGCAGCGAAGCGATAGCCGTCGGCCAGGAACTCGACGGCGATCGGCTGGCCGCGCACCGCTGCACGTTCGGCCGTCGCCTCCAGCACCAGTCGCAGGCGCTCGACGGCACGGGCGCTCTCGCGGCCTTCGAGGGCGTTCAGGCTGACGCCGATGCCGGTCGCCACCAGCCCGACGATGACCAGCACCACCATGACCTCGATCAGCGTGAACCCGCGAGTGCGAAGCATCGGATCGCCGTGCGCTCCGCTACAGCGACCACGAGCCGATGTCGGCATCGATGCCCTCGCCCCCGGCGCGGCCGTCGGCGCCGAAGCTGAGGACATCGACGTCGCCCTTCAGGCCCGGATTGAGATACTGGTAGGGCGAGCCCCAGGGATCGTTCGGCAGCTTCTCGAGGTAGGACTTCCAGTTCTCCGGCTGCGGTGCGATCGCTGGCCGTTCGACCAGCGCGGTCAGGCCCTGCTCGGTGCTCGGGTAGCGCCGGTTGTCCAGCTTGTAGAGCTTGAGCGCCTGCATGATCGAGGCGATGTCCTGTTTGGCGGCGACGATGCGGGCCTCGTCGGGACGCCCGAGCACCCGTGGCACGATCAGGGCCGCCAGCACGCCGAGGATGACGATCACGACCATCACTTCGATCAGCGTGAAGCCACCGGCGGGGCGGCGGTGGCGGGAGTGGGAAGATGCGGACATCCGTGACCTCTTCATTTCAACAGGGTATTGATCTCGATGATCGGCTGCATCACCGCGAGCACGATCACCAGCACCATGCCGCCCATGAGCAGCAACAGCAGCGGTTCGAGCAACGCGGTCAGTGCCGCGGTGCGGTTTTCCAGTTCCTGCTGTTGCAGGCGGGCCGCCCGATCCAGCATCTCGCCGAGACGCCCGGTGGCCTCGCCGTTGGCGATCATGTGCACCATCAATGGCGGGAACTGGCGCGAGGCGCCGAGGGCGCGGGACAAGGCCTGGCCTTCGCGCACGCGATCGGCGGCGGCCGCCACCGCGTCCTGCAGCGGCAGCAAGGAAATCACCTGGCGGCCGGCGTCGAGGGCGGCCAGCAGGGGGACGCCGCTGCCGGCCAGGATCGACAGGGTGCTGCCGAAGCGGGTTGCATCGAGGGTGCGCAGGTGGCGGCCGATCAGCGGCAGGGCCAGCAGTCGCCGATGCCATTGGCGGCGAACCGCGTCGGAACGCAGCGAATAGCGCGCGGCAAGCGCCCCCCCCACGCCGGCCAGCAGGATCAGCCAGCCCCAGTTGCGCAACAGGTCGCTGGTGGCGATCAGCGCCCGGGTCAGCCACGGCAACGCCTGCTTGCCCTGCTGGAACACCGTCACCACCTGGGGCACGACGTAGGTCATCAGCGCGATCACGACGAGCAGCGCGACGCTCGCGACGATGGCCGGATAGAGCAAGGCCTGAAGGGTCTTCTGACGCAGGCCGGTGGCCCGTTCGAGATAATCGGAGAGCTGGTTCATCACGGTCGGCAGTTCACCGGATTTCTCGCCGGCCGCGACCGAGGCGCGGTAGATCGGGGGAAACGCGTGGGCGAACCGGTCGAGGGCCGCGCGCAGGGAGTAGCCGGCCAGCACCTCCGAGCGCACCCCGGCCAGCAACTGACGCTGGGTCTCGGTTTCGGACTGTTCGATCAGCGCCGCCAGGGCCTGCTCCACGGTGAGCCCGGAGGCGAGCAGGGTGGACCATTGGCGGGTCAGCAGGGTGAGGTCCGAATCCGACAGCCGCCGGCGGCGTGCGAAGCGGGAGCCGCTGGCCTGGGCGACGCTGGCGACATCCAGCGGAAACAGGCCGCGCTCGCGCAGCAGCCCGCGCGCCGCGCGTGCGGTGTCGGCCTCGACCACGCCGGAGGCCTCGTGGCCTTCGGCGTCGAGGGCGCGGTAGCGGAAGGCGGTCATTGCGTCGGCATCCGATGGGCCATCGCCACGTCAGTCGCGGGTCACCCGCAACAGTTCCTCGGGCGAGGTGGCGCCTTCGGCCAGCAGCCGCAGACCGTCCTCGCGCAGGCTGCGGGCGCCGGCGGCGCGGGCATGACCGCGCAGACCGGCCTCGTCGGCGCCGTCGTGCACCAAGCGCTCGAAGCCGGCGTCGGCGACCACCAGTTCGTAGATGCCGGTGCGCCCGGCGTAGCCGGTGTGGCCGCAGGCGTCGCAGCCCGCGGCGGACTTCATCAGCGGCGGGCAGGCGGTGCCGAAGACCTCGCGCTCGCCGTCCATCGCGGCGCGCTCGTGACAGCAGTTCGGGCACAGCCGGCGGACCAGGCGCTGGGCCAGCACGCCGCGCAGGGTCGAGGCCAGCAGAAACGGCTCGACGCCCATGTCGACCAGGCGGGTGACCGCGGCGGCGGCGTCGTTGGTGTGCAGGGTGGCGAGCACCAGGTGGCCGGTGAGGCTGGCCTGAACCGCAATCTGGGCGGTTTCGAGATCGCGGATCTCGCCGATCATGATGACGTCCGGGTCCTGGCGCAGGATCGCCCGCAGCGCCCGCGCGAAGCTCAGCTCGATGCGCGCATTGACCTGGGTCTGGCCGACGCCCGGCAGGTCGTACTCGACCGGATCCTCGACCGTGACGATGTTGCGGCTGCGGGTGTCCATCGACTGCAGCGCGGCGTACAGCGTGGTGCTCTTGCCCGAGCCGGTGGGGCCGGTGACCAGCAGGATGCCGTGGGGCTGGTCGAGCAGGCTGGCGAAGCGCCCGCGCGTATCGGCGGCCATGCCCAGATGGTCGAGCCCGAGCTGGGCCGCCCCCTTGTCGAGCAGGCGCAGCACGATGCGTTCACCGTGGGAGGTGGGCAGGGACGAGACCCGCACATCCACCTGGCGCCCGGCCAGCCGCAGCGCGATGCGGCCGTCCTGGGGCAGGCGCTTCTCGGCGATGTCGAGTTGGGCCATGATCTTGATGCGCGAGGCCATCGCCGCGTGCAGCGCGCGGTGGGGCTGGGCCACCTCCCGCAGCACGCCGTCGCGCCGGAAGCGCACCGAGGAGGCGGCCTCGAAGGGCTCGATATGCACGTCGGAAGCGCCCTCGCGCACCGCCTGGGTCAGCAGCGCGTTGATCATGCGGATGATCGGTGCGTCGTCCTGGCTTTCGAGCAGGTCCTCGACCGGCGGCAGCTCGGTCATCAGTTGACTGAGGTCCACCTCGGCGCCGACGTCGGCGACCACTTCGGCGGCGTTGTCGTCGCCGTGGCTGTAGATCTCGGCCAGGCGGGATTCGAAGGTGCTGCGGCTGACCGTCTCGACCGCCAGCGGCAGGCAAAGAGTGCGACGCAGTTCGGCCAGCACGGAGAGGCTCGCATCCTCGCGCAACACCACCGTCGCGTGCTCGCCGTCAACGGCGGCCAGCAGGATGCCGTGGGTCTTGGCGAAGCCGTAGGGGACGCCGGCGGCGCTCACCGGCCAGTCCTGCCGGCGCTGCGGGACCCGCGTTCTTGGACCAGGGGCAATCGTCTCTCAAGCGGCTGGTCACGCATCGTCACGGATCCACGAAGGGCAGTTCGATGCGGCGCTCGGCGGTGACCGGGGCCGGCGCCTCGTCGGGCGTCAGCGCCGGCCTGGCCAGCGGCACGGCCGGGGCGGGGGTGTCCCTCGGGGGCAGCTCGGCCGGCTCGGGCTCGCCGCGCAGCAGTTCGTCGTCGCCGCGCAGCTTGCGCTGCTGGCCGATCACGTATTCGTAGCGGGCGTTGGTGATGCGACCATAGCTGTCGGCGTCGTTGAGGATCACCGGGCGCAGGAAGATCACCAGGTTGGTCTTGGTTCGCCGACGCGTGTCGTAGCGGAACAGGGCGCCGGCGATCGGCAGATCGCCCAGCAAGGGGACTTTCTCCTCGCCGGAACCGTAGCTGTCCTCGACCAGCCCGCCGAGGGCGATGATGCCGCCGTCGTCCACCTGAATGACCGACTCCAGTGAGCGGGTGTTGGTGATCGGGCCGTTGACCGTTTCCTCGAACACCGCCGAATTCTCCTGGAAGATCTGCATGCGGATCACGCCGCCCTCGGTGATCTGCGGCTTGACCCGCAGAGTCAGGCCGACGTCGCGTCGTTCGATGGTCTGGAATGGGTTCTCGGGCAGCGAGCCGCCGCCGGTGCTGGTGTACTGGCCGGTGATGAAGGGGCGGTTCTGGCCGACCACGATCTTCGCCTCTTCGTTGTCGAGCATCACCAGATTGGGCGCCGACAAGATGTTGGCCTTGGTGTCGGATTCGAGGAAGCGGGCCAGCACCGCCAAGTTGGGAATGCTGCCAAGGCCCGGGATGCTGACGCTGCCGCCGCCGATGGCGATGTTCACGCCATTGCCCGGCAGCGCCGGGTTACCCCCGGCGGCGCTGGTGATCAAGCCGTTGAGGCTGTTGCCGTTGGCGTCGAACGAGGTGCCGCCGATGATGCCGATGCCGCTGCGGCCGCTGCCGACCCCGGCGCCCGCGGCCCACTGCAGGCCCCACTCGGCGCTGCGCTCGGCGGTGACCTCGGCGATCAGGGCTTCGACATAGACTTGGGCGCGACGGCGGTCGAGCTGGTCGATGACGCTGCGCAGGTTGCGATAGAGCGCATCGGGCGCGGTGATGATCAGCGCGTTGTTGGCGATGTCGGCCTGGATCGTGCCGCCGCTGCTGTTCGCCGGGGCGCTGCCGCGGGTGCCCGCCGTGGCGCCGGTGGCGGCATCCTGGCTGCCGCTCGCAAGGCTGCCGGCGCTGCGCGCGGCGGCCGGGGTGGCGGTGCCCGAGAGCACCGCGCCGAGGGTTTCGGCGACGTCTTCGGCTTCGGCATTCTTGAGATAGACGACGTGGATGTTGCCGCCCGCACCGGGCTTGTCGAGCGCCGCCACGAGTTGGCGCACCGCACTGATTCGCGCCGGGTTGTCGGCGCGCACGAGCAGGCTGTTGCTGTGGGGCTCCGGCACCAAGGTGACCCGCTGGCTGGCGTCCACCTGGGCGGTGGCCAGCTTGCCGCCACCCTCGTTGAGCAGGCGGGAAACCGTGTCGGCCAGATCGCTCGCTGCCGCGTGCTGGAGCGAAATCACCTGCAGGTCGCCCTGGGGGACGTCCACCGATGCGATGATGCGGGCGATGCGTGCCAGGTTGTCGGCGTAGTCGGTGACCACCAGGGCGTTGTTGGCCGGATACGCAGTGACCGTGTTGTTGGGTGAGATCAGCGGCCGCAGCACCGGCACCAGTTGCGCGGCCGATTCGTTCCTGAGCATGAAGACCTGGGTGGACAGGCCGGCGCCGTCCAGCGCGTGACCGTCGCGGCCGACCGGAACCGAATGCAGCTTGGCATCGGCCTCCGGCACGATCTTGATGACGCCGGCCGATTCCACCGCGGTATAGCCCTGCAGCCGCAACGCGGAGAGCAGGATGTCGAAGGTCAGGGATTTCGGCACCGGCGTGTTGGTGACGATATTGAGATTGCCGCGCACCCTCGGGTCGATCAGGAAGTTGCGGCCGGTGATCTTGCCGATGGCCTTGATCACCGCGTCGATCTCGGCATTGACGAAATTCAGCGATACCGCCTCGTCGTCGGCGGCAGCCACCGGGCCGGCGAGGATGGCCAGCGCGGCGCTCGCTGCTGCCAGGTGCTTGGAAAGGAAATTCATCGGCGGCTCGAAGCCTCGCTTGGCGGAACGACGGTGGACGGACCTTCGCCGGGCGGCGCCGCCTTGGCGGCGATGACGCCGTCGGTCGGTGCGGCTGGCAGATTCAGGCGTTCGACGCGGCCATTGCGCTCCAGCTCGACCCCGTCGCCGAGGATCCGCTTGAGCGTGATGCCCTCGGCCAGCGCCTCACCTTCGACATAGGCTTGCGGCGCCTCGTCGCCAGACTTGAGCAATGCGAAGCCCGATCCGCCGGCGAACCCGGTGGCCAGCCCGACCACTTGATATCGCGAAGTGCCCGCTGTGGGCGTCGTTGCCCGCTGCGGCGCCTCGCCGGCGAACGGGTGCTGACCGTTGATGTGCTGGGCGACGGCGCGCGGGTCGGTGTCGGCACGCACCGGCAGGACGGCCTTGGGCGGCGCCGCGTAGCGCCAGAACAGGGTGGCCGCAACGGCGGCAGCGCAGCCGAGCGCCAGCAGCCAGGCCAGGGGCACGACGAGGTGGCGCAGGCGCCGCAGGGCAGCGATCATGGGCCGGAGGCAGCGAAGGGTTGCACGCCGGGATAGTACTATCAGTTGACGGCGGGGCAAAAATCCCACGCCTGTCGGCTGCATGCCGGGCCGGGCCACCCGCGGAAAATCAGCGTGTCATCGGCGAGCGGGGGCGGTGCAGGTCAAGTGAAGCCGTACACCCGGCCGGGGTGAACCGGGACATAGGCGATTGCCATGCCGGTAGGCGATCTTGGGGGCGCAGATGGTCGAGTCTGTCTGCGCGCGACACCAACCCCCGACCCCGAGGAGATGCACCATGCTTGATGACGAACTCATCGCCATGATCCGGCCCGACGGCGCGCGTCCGGCTTTCCGCAATGCTGCAGGGAAATCGGCCCGCGCGCGGCGACGGCCCGCGCCGGGCCGCCCCGCCAAGGCCATGTCCGCCTGGGCCCTGCTGCTCGCCACGGCACTCGCCGCGGGCGGGGCGAGTGCCGCCGGCGGCATTCTGGGCGCGCGCGCCGCCGTGGTGCCCCAGTGCCCCGCAGACGGGCCGGTGGTGGTCCAGCCCTGCGCGGTGGATGAAACCCTGATCCTCTTCGATCAACCCGTCTACGATGACGACGGCCTGTTTCTGGTCTGTACCGAAACGGTGCCGTATTGTGTTCCGGCCGGGCTCGAACCGGAAGGCGATACGCCGGCCGGCGGCGGCGTCACGATGCTGAAAATGCTGGGTGACCAGCAGCGCGACGGCCAGCGGCTGCCTCGCGCGCTGGAAGAACTCGCGGTGGAGGCAAGAACGCGCGACCCGCTGGCCGACACCACGATCACCTGCAACGACGACACCCACATCTGCACCTGCGTGTCGGATGCCAGTGGCGATTGTGAGGCGAAGTTGGCCGCGATCTGCGACAGCGCGGAATCCTTCGGCGCCAATGGCGGCGTCGGCAAGGACTGCCCGACGGTGGACGACTGACGAAGGGATCGCTGGGGCGCGAGGGGCAGCCACGGCAATCGGCTCGTTCCCGCGCAGCGGCGACCCGGCGCCAGCACCTGCTGCCGGCACGACGCGGCGATTCATTTCTCCCCGAGCCTGGCGCGCAGCCCTTCGAAGCCCGCCTGGTAGATCCCGGCGACGATCTCCCGGGCCTTGGCGTCGTCCACGGTGTCGGAATGTACGGCGTCGAAATCACTCGCCCAGGCGACGCGGCTGCCCGTGCCGGCGGCCACGACGCGCAGGGTGGAGACGTAGTTCCTCACCGGCAGCGGCGATTCCATGATCTGGTAGCGCATGCTGTGCCGGCCGGCGTCGTAGGCCAGCAGTTCCTCGACGATGATCGCGCCGTCCTTGGTCTCGATGCTGCGCACCGCACCGGGCTCGTTGTTGGCGCCACCGACCAGAGCGGTCCTGGCCACCGCCGGATGCCACGTCGCCAGTTCGATGAAGTTGCCGATGACCTTCCACACGGCAGCGGGTGGGGCATCGACGACGGCGCTTTCCTCGACGTGCAGGCCGGCAGCCAGGGCACCGGACGCGGAAAGCTGGGCGAGCAAGGCAAATACGGCAGTGACGATGGTGAGGCGGTTCAGCATGGGATTCTCCTGTGGGCTGGCTGGATTGGGTGCGACGCAGTGTAGGGCCCGATCCAGCGCGGCGGGATTCGTCCGGCCACGCAGGGGAATCCACGCTCCCCAGTCGGGCAATTTGCCCATCATGGACGCTGGGTGGCAGCCGCGAAGATGGCGACGGTATGGGGCGCGGTGAAGTCGGCGACCGCCGCATCGAAGCCTCGCGCGTGACATGGCGGGCGAGAGCACAGTGTGGGTATGCGACGCTCGGGGCCGACGGGCTGCGCTGATCCGATGGCTGTGGCAGATTTCGCGCTGTGGGCCGATCGGCGCACGTGCCGGCGTGCAGACGGCGGGATTTCGGCCGATACCTCCTGCATCTTGGTAGACACGAGGTGCTGCACTTCATGGCAGTGACCGTGCGGCGTCGGGCGCAGCCGGAGTCGGCCGCGATCCGCCCCGATCTCGAAGCGTATCGATCCCTCGTCCGGATCACCGCTGCCGTCTGCGTCATGGCGCATGTGGCGTACATCGGTCTGTTCGGCTGGGTCGGCGCGTGGGCGTTGGCGTGGGCCAATGTGCCGAGCGCCGGTGCCCACGCCGTGGCCTTCCATCTGGTTCGCCACGGGGACCGCCTCTATGCCGCCTCGTTGCTGATCGGGCTCGAGGTGCTTGGTCACGCATGGCTCGCGAGTTGGCTGATCGGCTGGGACTCCGGTTTCCATCTGTTGATGATTCCGATCGTGCCGGTCGCCCTCATGAACAACGAGATCGGCGCCGCGCGCAAGAAGCGCCTGGCGCTCGTCGTGACCCTGGCCTACGTCGCGATGGCTGTGCTCACTGCCGGGAGGACGCCGGTCTACCCATTGGATCCCGCGCTGCTCAGAACGCTGCAGACCGTCAATATCCTGACCATGTTCGGCGTGCTGACCCACTTGTCGCTGGCCTATTTCGCAACCATGCGACGGGCGCACGAGGAACTCGACCGGATCGCCTCGACCGACCCCCTGACCGGGGCGATGAACCGGCGCAGGCTCGCTGAAACGGGTGCGCGGCTCGAGGCGCGCCGCGCTCGCCACGGCGGCGACCTGTCGCTGTTGCTGGTGGATGCGGATCACTTCAAGCAGGTCAACGACCGCTTTGGCCACGACTGCGGCGACCATGTGCTGTGCCACATCAGCCGCAGCCTGGCGCACATCGTGCGCGCGGAGGATTCGGTCTGTCGATGGGGTGGCGAGGAGTTCCTGGTGCTGCTGCCCGAGGCCGGAATCGAAGAAGCAAAGGCGGTCGCCGAGCGGATACGGGGGCAGGTCGAGGGTTCGCCGGCGGATACGCCGCAGGGGCCGGTCTCGATCACGATCACCCTGGGTGTGGCGTGCGCGAAGGAAGGGGAACGCTTCGAGCAACTCGTGCGGCGGGCCGATGCCGCCCTTTACGCCGGCAAGGCGAGCGGGCGCAATCGGGTGGTCGAGGCGGTCGCCGGGATGGGTACGGGGGACACCGTGGCCGGCTGACGGCCGTTGCGCCCTCGACCGCATGGTCGGCCGCGATTCGACGCACCGCGACAGCCGTGGTTCGGGCCGGCGCGTTGCGAATCGGATCCTGTCGTGGGGTCCGGCAGGCTGGTCGATGTGGGGCGCTGCGATCATCCCCCGGGCCGGCGCGTTTGTCCGCCTTGATGCTTCGCCTACTTGATGTGGCAGCTCAGGCAGAGCGAGCTGCCGGCATTCGCGATTCGCAGGAAGGTCGGATTGAATGTGCTGCCTGGCCCGTTGGACGGAACGCCGTGGGGATCGTGACAGGAGGCGCACTCCACTTCGAAGCCTTCGCCGGTGTCGTAGAAACGGACCTCGTCGGGGTCGGGGCGACCGTCGCCGTCGCTGTCGAAGAATCGCAGCTTGCCGAAATCGACCGTGCCGCCGTTGAAATCCGGACTGTCGCCGGGAAACTGCAGGCCGACCGGGTGGTCGTTGCGCAGATCGGTCTCGATGAAGAAGATGTCGAAGGCGGGCGTCGTCGCGGCGTCGTACTGATCCCCATTGATCGAGTGACAGGACTGACAAGCGCCGAATTGGGCCAGCGCGCCGGGTGAATTGTCGAGCGTGCCGTGCCCGCCGAAGAAGCTGCCGCCCGGCCCGTCGGGCCAGGCGTTCAGAAAGGCGTCGCTCTGGCCGGTTTCCTGGCCCGCGGCGTAGCCACCCGAGCCCGGCATGTTGATGACCGAATCGACCGCGGTCTGGCCGTCGTGGCAAGACAGGCAGGTCAGGGAATTGGCCCCCGGCTGGGTCACGGATTGCGTCAGCGAACCGGTGCCCACCTGATCGTAGGTCGCATACGTGGTCGCGCGCTGCGTGCGGTTCCAAAGCGGGGCGGCGATCTCCCGATTGGCGCCGTGCGGCGTATGGCAATAGATGCAGACCTCGCCATAGTCGTTTCTCGAGAGGTCCATCCAGCCGGCATCGACGCCAAGGAAGCTCTGCGTCAGGTTGTGCCGGGTGTTCACGACGCCGCCGAAGTTCGGCGCCTTGGACGGTGGATCGGCCGCGACTGCCCTGGCCGTGGGCCCGAAGCCCGTGCAAAGACCCAAAGCCACCACAATGGCTTGGCGCAATTCGACCATGGTGCCCCCTGAGCGTCGGTGTTCTTGGTTTGGGCGGACGGTAAACAGGCGCGGACGGGAAAGGCTTAGCAAGTGCTTAAGGGCGTGATGCAATGCACGTTTGCCGAGCCCGAGTCCTCAGGGGCCTCGCTTCTCGGCCGGCATTCGGGAACGCGCTGACGGCCGCCGACCGCGCACCGGCAGGCGTCGGCGCAGGATTGGCCGCTGGCATCGCGGTCAGTACGTGGTGGTGCCGGCATGCAAGCCCCGAGCCGATTCGATACCCCGTAGGCGAACCCGCCCTCGGGCCGGGCATGCCGACCGCGGCAGGATAGGGGCCGGATCGAGCAATCGGACGCCGCACCCGGCGGCCGCTGTCGCCAGATCGGCAGCACGGCTTGGGCGCGGTCGCGACCGATCCGGAACCTGCCGGACGACCGCCGCGCGGCGTGAAGCGACGCAGCGGGGACGACGGGGCATCCGATCGGAAAAGCCGCTTCCGGCGAACACCCGGGACGATCGATACGGCCTGCCAAGACCTGCGCCCGGCATGCCTTCGCCTCGGATGCGTAGCGCCCGGCAGCCGCGCGTCGCGGAGGTTCCTGACCGGGGCTGCCGGCCGGCGCCGGGGCCTACGGGCGCAGCACCGGAATGTCGACCGGCCTGGCGCAGGCAACGGGCGCGACGCTCGAACAGTGCAGCATTCCGCGATGCCCGTCGGCGCGGGTGAAGGCGCCGGTATCGTCACCGCCGGAGGCGAATCCGGCGCAGGTAATTCCTTCGACGGCGCGCAAGAACGGCCCGACGGGACTCCGGACGCTGGCGTTGGCGGTGGAGAACGCGACGAACTGCGAAGACAACGGTTCGACGATGTCGTACTCGGCGACATTGGTCCACGCCGCAGGGGCAGGCAGAGGAATGGCATCGACCAGTACCCGGTCGGACACGGTGGCCATCCGCGCGCTCGTGCCGAAGTCCTGCTGGCAGATCGCGTCCGCGGCGGCAATCCCTTGCGCGCCGCCAAACAGGATTCGCCCGGACGTGGTCGTCGTCGATACGCCCACGAGCATGTATTCGACAGTGGTGATTGCCGCGACCGGAACCGGCGAAGTCTCTGGATTCACCACCGTGACGTTCGTCGATCGCTGCGCGAATGCAGCAACGGGCAGTACGAATAGGGTCACCAGCGCAATAGTGGCCAGTTGGTTGATGCCGGAGTGGCCCCGAAAAAGGGTTTCACGGCGGCGCTCCCGCCTCTTTTCGCCACCGTCGATTGCTTGCTGCGCAGTGGCCGCCCGGGATTCCCGAGCCACGCGGATCGGATCGGCATTCATCTTCGTTCCTCCTTCGCTGTTGGTCGTGGGCCGAGTGTCTTCCCCTTGATGCATATCGTAAAATGAATAATAGAGATCCGTTTGATCTCATAATAAGATGGATGGGATCGTTGCCGGCCTCGTTCCGGGCTTGCGGTGGCGACGTGAACCCGGATGCCGGGCGATCGCTGTCACTGGCGTTCGCGGGCGCGCGGTAGCGGGGTCAGGTTCTGAATTCGAGCATTTCGGAGGCTGCATGCTTTCGCGGCATGTCAATGCGCGCGAGTCGATCCGCTGGGGCCGTCCGCTCCTGCGGGGAATATCGAGACCCACTTCCGCACCGATCCACGACCGTGGAGATCTCCGACGAAGAATTGCGGCGAAGCCTCGGGACGCATGCCGAGGGATGCCCCGTAGTGATCGCCCACCCACGATTCCCGATAGCCGGCCAGGCCGAGCAGCGTTGGAAACACCTGGAAGTGGCTCGTCTTGTTGTCGCTCGCCCGACGCACTGCGTGGAACCGTTCCAGCACCGCTGCATCGTTGGAAAAGACGATCATCGGCACCATGCCCTCGAAGCGGGTCGCGCGCGGCCGACAGTGCGTGCCCAAGGTGCCGTCATCGACGATGTTCTGCCCGTGATCACTGGTATAGACGATGACGTACGGCATGAATTCGCCGCTTCTCGACAACAGGGCTTCGAACCAGTCGTCGACGCTCCAACGCACGCCGTTCATGAAGGAGTTCAGAGATTTCTCTCGGTCGTCCATCGGCTCGCCGGGCCCGAGCGCGGGCGCGAACAGCGCGTGGTCGCTGGGGTAGCTGCGGAAGTACGGAAAGTGCATGCCGTACTTGTTGAGCATCACGAAAGTTCTGCCCGACCGCTTCAGATGTTCCTGCAACTGCACGAGGGCCGCCCTGTCGCTCTGGTGCGCGACTTGCTGGCGGGTTCTGACCATCTCGTCGATGAACCGGGTTTCCTGCCGATTCATGAAGTTCTGGAAGCCCGTCGCGCCTGCTGGGCTTTGCGCATCGATGTACACGGTGTGGAAACCGGCCTTCTTTGCGTACTGCCAGATTGTCGGCGCCTTCAGCGTGATCTGCTCGTGGTCGGGAATCGATTGCCTTCGCGCGCCGCTGCGTAGGATCAGATTGGAATAGTCGCTGCAGTTCGACGACGAGGCGGCCAGCCCGAAATTCACGATTCCTGCGTCGATGCGCTCCAGGTAGGGCGTCGTGGCCTGTCCGTAGCCGTTGATTCCCAGGATGTCTGCCCGGATGCTCTCGTCGACGATCAGGACGATCTTCTCGACCTGGGGCCGGATCTCGCCCGAGTAGCGCACCGCCTGTCTTTCCCCGTCGTACTCGCGGCTCAGGCCGGCGAACAGAAACAGTGACGGCACCCGGAAAAAGGACGGATAGCGATCGAACACCGCGTTGCTGTGCTGGACACCCAGCGTGGTCAGGACGACGGCACTGAGCGGCACCCCATAAAGCCATCTGGGCAGACCCAGCCGGAAGAGGGACGGCAGCCACTCCGCAATCAGGATCAACGGAGCGAAGACCACCAGCACCGGCAACAGGGCCAGCCCGAAGTTCTCGACCGCTTCCCCGAAAAACCACTGGAAATTCCGCACGATCGTGACCGACTGTTGGAAGTCGAACGGTGCATTCGCCGCCGTGTAGTAGCCGACATTGAACAGCAGGAAGAACAGGAAGATCGGCAAGCTCAGGGTCCGGACGAGACTGCGATCGCTGAAGAGCAGCAGGAACGCGCCCAGCAGGCTCCACAGGAACAGCAACAGGGAGAGCAGGCAGGCGAAGATCCTGCCCTCGCGCCACAAGATCCGAAACGGTTGGACGAAGTCCTGGAAAAGACTGAACTCGGCGAACAGGACGATGGCAGTGAAGCCCAGGGCTGCCGTCCATCTTGCCGGGGAATGTGACATGACAGATCCTCGATGTCAGACCGTCTTCCATGGCAGCCCGGGAACCGGGCGGTGATGCAAATGTACGCCAGAAGCGGCCAGGGTTGGGCGCAAGGCGAGACCTGACCCCAACGGCGCAACGGCGGGCGCAACGGCGATGACCCCTACGGCGGCCAGGAGCGCGCAGGCACTGCGCCGCTCATTCATGCCGGCCCAGCACCGCCGCGCGACGCCTGCGCTGGCGGACGATCACCCCGCCGAGCAGCAGCAGCGCAGGGACGAACAGCCATTCCTTCGCCGGCCGGTCGGCAGGCACCTCGACGGCCCGGATGTGGAATCCGGCCTCGATCCCGAGCCGGGCCGCCTGGCTGTCGAAGGCGACACGCGTGACCGTGAAGCCCTCATCGCCGGCGACGCTTTCGACGCCCGCGTTGGCGAGGCGCCCGGCTGCCGAATCGGCTCCCGGGCCGAGCGGCAGCAGCACGCCGCGTTCGACGTCCTCGCCTTCGAGCGTGGTGCCGGTGAGGAACACCCGCAGGCGGGCGTCGGCGGGGGCGCCGACGATGGCCGCCGCGGCATCGGCGCCGGTGAGCGGCCGATAGGGCGCGAACAGGCGGTCCATGAACAGGCCCGGGTGGAACAGCATGAACACCGCCACCAGCATCACCAGGCGCTCGAGCGTGGTACTGCGCACCAGCAGCCAGCCCTGATTGACCGAGATGAAGGCGAAGCCGGCGAGCGTCGCGCTGGCCAGCGTGAGTAAGGTGTGGCCGAAGCCGCTCATGCCGATCAACAGCAGGTTCGGGTTGAGCACGAACATGAAGGGCAGCAGCACCATGCGCAGCGAATAGCGAACGGCGATGATTCCGGTCCGCAGCGGGTTGGCCAGCGCAATGCTGGCGGCGGTGTACGAGGCCAGCCCGATCGGTGGTGTGATGTCGGCCAGCAGGCCGAAGTAGAAGACGAACAGGTGGGCCGCGATGAGCGGCACCAACAGCCCGTTCTGTGCGCCGATCGCGACGACCACCGGCGCCATCAGCGAAGACACGACGATGTAGTTGGCCGTGGTCGGCAGCCCCATGCCGAGCACCAGGCAGATCATCGCCACCAGCACCAGCATGATGACGATGTTGCCGCCCGACAATGTGCCGACCAGCTCGGTCATCACCAGTCCGATGCCGGTCAGCGTCACGGTACCGACGATGATCCCCGCGGTGGCCGTGGCGACGGCTACGGTGACCATGCTGCGCGCGCCGGCTGCAAAGCCGGCGACCAGGTCCTTCAGCCCCTGCCGTGCCGCCGGCGCGATGGCAGCGTCGCCGCGGAAAACGGCGAGCAGCGGGCGCTGGGTGAGCACGATGAAGGCCAGGAAGAGCGTCGCCCAGAAAGCCGCGCGCGTCGGCTCAAGCTGCTCGACGACCAGATTCCACACCAGCGCGCCGACCGGCAGCAGGAAATGGAGCCCCGAGCGCAGCGTCGACACGAACGGGGGCTGGGCGGTGATCGACTCCTCCGCCGCGCAAGGGGCGGAGGCATGCGGCGCGCTCGCGCGCAGCAACAGCACGTACGCGACGAGCAGCAGGCCGGCCATGATCAGGAAGGACATGCGAGGGGCGATCGCATGCACCACGGCGCCGGCGATGGCGACGACGGCGAGGATCGACGCCAGCCCGCCGATGCCGATCGCCACGTTCGCCAGTGCGTGGTGCCAACGTCGCGAACGCCGCCGCGGCAGGCCGCGCAGGTCGGCCTTCACGGCCTCGAGATGGACGATGTAGAGCAGCCCCAGGTAAGACACCAGCGCCGAGATCAGCGCGTGCTTGAGCACGTCCAGATACGGCACGCCGACGTACTCGACCATCAGGAAGGCGGCCGCGCCCATGACCGGCGGCATGACCTGGCCATTGACCGAGGCCGCGACCTCGATCGCCGCAGCTTTTTCGGCCGGGTAGCCGACGCGCTTGATCAGCGGCGCGGTGAGCGGCCCGGTGGTCACCACGTTGGTGATCGACGAACCCGAGATCAGGCCGGTGGCGGCCGACGCGAAAACTGCGGCCTTGGCCGGCCCGCCGCGCATGTGACCGAGCAGCGCCACTGCGCAGCGGATGAAATAGCTGCCGGCGCCGGCCACCTCGAGCAGCGCCCCGAACAGCACGAACAAGAAGATCAGCCCGGCCGAGATGCCCAGCGCGGCGCCGAAAACCCCCTCGGTGGTGAGCCACAGGTGGCTCATCGCCTTGGAAAACGACGCGCCTTTGTGGGCGATCAGCTCGGGCATCTGCGCACCGAAGAAGATGTACCCCAGCATGGCCAGCGCCAAGCCCACGATCGGCAGCCCCAGCATGCGACGGGTGGCCTCCAGCAGCAGTGCCACCCCGATCGCCGCGACGCCCACTTCGATCGGCGTCGGGATGCCCGTGTGGGCGCTGATCGACTGATAGAACAACGCCAGATGCCCCGCACAAAAAGCCGCCAGCACGGCCAGCGCAATATCGGTGCGCGCGATGTGGCCGCCCGCCGCCTGCCGCCTTGCGGGCGAGATCAGGAAGGCGAGCAGCACCGCGAAGGCGAGGTGCAGCGAGCGGATTCGGGCTTCGTTGAGAACCAGCACCCCGAGGGTTTCCGGCAGCGGTGAAGCGACCCACAGCTGGAATAGCGACCAGACCAGGGCGATGGCCAGCAGCGCCGGTGGCGTGTGTTGGTGGCGGGCGGGTGCCGCGATGACGGGATCGGGGCGGGTCACGGGCGTCAGTCTGGCCGGGCAGTGTGGTCCGAACGATTCGCGGGTCGGCGCAACAGCGCCGTGCCCGTCAGTATCCTGCATGATGCGCTTGGGGAGGCGAAGTCGATGGGAGGATCGCGCCCGGCAGTGGTCACGTCTCGAACGCCCCCCATGTCAGCTGACCTGCAGGTGGCGACCGAGTCAGCGACCGTCTCCGTCACGCCCATCGATTTGCCCGGCCGACGGTCGAGCACGGTGCGCGGCAGCGCGCGACGCAATCCCGTTGGCGACAAGCGCCGGACCGGCAGGTGTCGGCGATTGCCCCATGGCACGGGCAATCGTGCGAAGCCGAGCGTACCGACGACCGCGCGATGCCTCGTCGTGGCGAGCGGCAGCAGGGCGATGCGGACACTCGCCGCTCGTCGGAATCGAGCACTCGCCATGAACCGGGGCGGCCATGACGGATGACCCACCGGATGAGCCGGCCCGGCCTGCCCCCTTGCGTGCCAGCCAACCGTGCTTCGACGATTGTTGGAGAGCCGAAATGAAGACATCCGCTATCCTCCTGACCGCTGCGCTGCTGTCGCTCGCCACTTCGACCGCGCAGGCACAGCCGCAGCGTCGGGTCTACCTCAATGGCCAGCGCCTGAACACGACCCAATTGGCCGCGCTGCAACGGATGCATTGCGCGTGGATCCCGAACGGCACGTACTGGCTCGACGCCAACAGCGGGGCTTGGGGCTACGCTGGCAACGGCCGGGTCCAGGGCTACCTGGGCGACCCCTGCCGAAATGGCGGGCGCGGACGGCGTGGGAGTTTGAGCGAACGGGGTCTGCTCTACACGCCGGGCGATCTCGGCTTCCGGTGACAGAGGGGTATCGGGCGGGACCGGAATCGACCGCGTTCGTGAAGCGGCCACTGCAAATCGTGTGGTCCCAGGCACCATCAGCGAGACGCCGCCGGTAGAATCCCCTTGTCATTAATTCGCCCGAGGGGTCGTCGATGCGTTTCGCAAGAAGCATTGTTTCAGTCGTATTGTCCGTTGCCGCCGTCACACTGGCGCTCGAATCCCACGCCGAGCGCTATCGGTTCGAGCTGGTTGCCAATCCGGATGCCGCGAGCGGTTTCACGGATCCAACGCTCGATGTCATTCACACGGTGACGATCGATGGCGACCGCATTCCGGCATTCAATACCTCGGTGCTGTCGTCGAACGATCATTGGCTGAACGGCGCGATCACGCTCGACATGACCCACGACGGTCGAACCGTTCGCTACAACGACTGGCGCGATCCCGCCGAGGCAAGGCCACTGGTACCCGGTGGATTAGGTAATGCGGAAGGTTTCATTTCCCTCGCCGGCGAGTCGATCTGGTTCTTCGCCCTCGAGTTCGCCCCCGGCAATCCCGCCATCGACGCCGCCGGGCTGCCCTACGATCCGTTCGTCTATGGCTTCCTGTTCCCGTACCGCGACCGTGCCGACTACGCCCATTTCAATGCCCTCTGGAACCGCGGAGACACGACGGTGCTGGCCCGGCACGTGACCTCGGCGGTGCCGGAACCCGGCAGCGCGACGCTGTATCTGGCGGGATTGGCCCTCGTCGCCGCAGGCGCACGCCGCCGCCGCCACAAGCCCTGAGCGCGCTGCGGCGCTGGTGGCGGCGCCGCAGTTCCGTCGGTAACGCAACATGGCGCACGACCCGGCCGGCCGCGCTGCAACGAATGCGCTGCGCATCGATTCCGGATGGCGCCTACTGGCGCAACGCCGAGGCTTGGGGTTGCGCCGGCAATGGCAGGGTTCGGGGAAAGCCGGGGCGACTCCTCCGAAGTGGTGGGGGCGAGCGGCGCGAGGCTCCGAGGGCAAGAGGCCTGCGCCCCACGCCGGGCGATCTCGACTCCCGCTGGGGCTGTGTATAGGAAGAGACCTGACCCTTAGGCTCTCCTTTGAGGATGAGCCAATAAGGGGTGTGTTGGGCGAAACCTAACCACTTCGCATTGACTCTGATTCTGTGTATAATGCGAGACCTGACCCTAGGTCTCTATGGCGCACGACCCGGCCGGCCGCGCTGCAACGAATGCGCTGCGCATCGATTCCGGATGGCGCCTACTGGCGCAACGCCGAGGCTTGGGGTTGCGCCGGCAATGGCAGGGTTCGGGGAAAGCCGGGGCGACTCCTCCGAAGTGGTGGGGGCGAGCGGCGCGAGGCTCCGAGGGCAAGAGGCCTGCGCCCCACGCCGGGCGATCTCGACTCCCGCTGCGGAGTGGGTGTATAAGGAAAGATCTGACCCTATTTCTCCTGTGCTATTTCTCCCGGGGATGATTGTTTGAATGGAAGATTTGGCAGTCGCGCAGAAGGTGCTGGTCGGCATATTTGCAGTCCACGCGACTTTCAACGCTCTATCGCCATTGAAGATCAGAGAGGACGCCAAGAATCTGAACAGATTCTCGAAATTTGCCATTAGGATGAAGTATCTGACTTTAGGCCCTGCCTACGCTTCCCTAGCCGGACTTGCGGCAATTGAATTGATTGGTTACTTAGAAGGAAAGACATGAGGATGAGCCAATAAGGGGTGTGTTGGGCGAGACCTAACCACTTCGCATTGACTCTGATTCTGTGTATAATGCGAGACCTGACCCCTAGGTCTCTGGTCACCATCGTCGAGATAGATGTCCTCACGCCGATCACCACGCGACGTGACATGGTAGAGGCCTCCGGCCAGTTCGATGCGCAAGGGGCGAGCCATGGGGTAAGGATAGACTGTTGATGCTTGAAAGCAAGACCTGATAATCATCTAGCCCGCG
>JAGRFZ010000185.1 GCA_020445785.1 Rhodocyclaceae bacterium | reverse complement strand
TCGTACAGCACGTTCGGACGCATGCCGTCGAGCACGACGATGACGTAGTCGGCCAGTTGAATGCCGGTGGCGATCTGCTGGCCGACGTCGCCGGGCACCGCCATGCGGTCGAGGCGGATCGGTTCGTCGCCGAGGCCTTCGACGGCGGGTGCGATGACGAAGTCGTAGAGGGCGCTGTGGGCATGGTGGAAGGGCATGACGATGAAGCAGCGCCTGACCATCGCGCCGAGGAGGCGGCCGACCATGTGGCGGGCGAGGGCGCTTGCAGCCTGCTCGTCCTTCGGCGTCTGTTGCCAACGTTTCGCGTCGGCCACGTCGATGCCCAGCCGGGTGGCGACATCCTGCTGGTGATCGTTCCAGACTTCGAGGCTGCCGCCGCCGAACGCCGGCACCGGCAGGATCGGGCGGTCGGTGGCGAGGCCGAGGATCAGCGACTGCCGCGTGCCGCCGCGGCCACAGATGCCGATGACGCCGTCGACCAGGTCGACGAAGCGGAAGCGCTCGGCCTCGTAGCTGCGGCCGCGGATCGATCTCAGGGCGCCGACCTGGAACAGTTCTCTGCCGTCCCGCGCTTCGCCGACCAGGGTCTCGATGGCGTCGTCCGTCGCGATGCCCAGCGTCGCCGTCGCCTTCTTCGCGCCCCGCACGACGAATTCGTCCACCGGGCGCATCAGGTTTTTCTTGGCTCTGGGGCGAGAACTCGCCTGGCCACCGCGGGTCACGACGATGGCACGTTGCTCGACGACGGCTTCGCCGATCGCACCGCAAAAATGCTGCGCCAGTTCCGACCCCAGCCAGGGGATCGCGCCGGTCACGGCAATTCTGCGAGGGCTCATGAAAGCTGTCTGTTTGCGCTTCATCGCGGTACCGGGTTCCGTGACAGGTTCGCGTCCGGCGTCGGCGGCGTCGATCGGACCACGCGGAACGCACCTGTGGCGGATGGTACTCTGCATCGCGGCGGCGGGACAGGCGGTGCCGGGGCCGGAAGGCATTGGCCGATCAGCTCCGATTGCCTATGCTGTAGGTCCGGTTCGGAGACGAGCGCGTCGGCAAGCGCGCCGAGGGTGTTAGCGGACGGCTCGTGGCTGGGGAATCCGATGAACGATCGATATCTGCGTTCGCATCGCTTCTGGTCCGGCGTCGTGGGGTTCGGCGCCTACGGTCTGCTGCTGGCGATCGATTTCCTGACGGAGACCGAGACCCGATCGATGGGCGAAGTGTTCGGCGATGCCTTCGAGCTCGCCCTGATCGTCGCTTCGGCGACCGGCGTGGCGCTGCTGTCGGGCAGCGTGCGCCAGGTACGCGAGGAGCGGCGCATGCTGATGGAGGACCTCCGCGTCGCCCGGGCGGAGGGCGAGGCCTGGCGCCAGCGTGCGCAGGTCCATTTGGCGGGCCTGGGTGAGGAGATCGCGGCCCAGTTCGAGGCGTGGCAATTGACCACGGCAGAACGCGAAGTCGCGCTGCTGATGCTCAAGGGCTTCTCGCACGGTGAGGTTGCCAGCCTGCGCGGCACCACCGAAGCCACGATCCGCCACCAGGCGCGCGCGGTCTATCGCAAGTCGGGCATGCCGGGACGCAGTGCTTTTTGCGCCTACTTCCTCGAAGACCTGCTGCCCGGTCTCGATGGCGGCCGCTCGGCCGGTCCGATCCGGGATCGGCCGAGCGCAGGCAACGGCGGTGCCGATCGCGAACCGACCGCGTCGCCGATGCAGTTCGAATCGACGCGCCGCTGAACGCCCGATCGTCCGGCGGCGGCCTGCTGGTTCGCGGTCGCTACATGGGGTCGACGATGAAGCAGCTCTCGATCGCCGTGTTGTTGAGGTTGTCCGCGCGGGCGATGATCTCGAACTTGAAGGTGCCCCCGTCGGCGGTCATGTCCGGCGGAATGGCAAACTCGGTCACCGTCGGCGGCAGGTCCATCGACAGCTTGGCCTCGTCCTGTTCGACGAAGAACTGGTAGCGGGCGATCTCGACCGGACCGAAGGCGCCGAGGGTCGGATGCGAGGTCGTGACCGGCGCCCAGCGCACCGTCACCGGATCGACGACGATCGGCAGGTCGGGCGAGTCGCAATCGTGCGCGGCCGGCTGATCGTTGATCGTGACTTCGGACGGTGGCGCGGCCAGCACGTGGCTCAGGAACACCACGGCTTCGGCTTCGTCGCGTCGGCGCTTGATCTCGATTTCGTAGGGGCCTTCCGGAAAGCGCCAGAAGAAGTCCTCGGGCAGGAGTTCTTCGAAATCCGGTTCGGCGCTCTCCAGCGCAAACTGGGTCATGCCCTGCTTGGCCAGGGCGCCGGATGCACTCAGGCGCAGCAGCCGGCGCCCGTTGGGCCCCTCGATCTCGAGCCGGGTGTAGGGCCCGCCGTCGATCGCGGCATGCAGGCCGAGGTCGCCGTCGGTGTCGTTGAGTTCGAAGAACAGCTCGGCCTCGGTCAGTTCGAGCTGGGCCGCGGCGGTGCCCACCAGGCCCGGTGCGAGTGCGGCGAACAGGATGGCCCGCAGGCCGGGTCGTGCGATTCCGTGGTCTTGCATGTCATGCCCTCCATGGCAGTCATTGACGGATCCTCGATCGCTGCGCCGGCGGCGGTCGTGGCCGAACCGGGTAGCTGCTACCCAGCGTGGCCGGATGCCAGCATGTCGGCATCGAAGCTTTGTTGTATGCGCGGCAAAGGCTGGTAAAGCAGGGGCTTGCGAGAAGGCGATCGACGTTTTGTGACACGTCCGGCAGGGGCCGTCGGGCGCGCCGTCGGGCGTTGCGCCCGGTCAGGGGGTCAGTGACAGCCGGATGCCGATCTGCCGGACCCGCGCATCGGCTGCCGATTCGCCGGCGTCGGGCGCGTCGCCGCGGATCCTGCCTTGCAGGAATTCGACCGAGATGCCGAGCCAGCGGGTCGGCAGCCAGCTGGCCGAGACGCCCCAGCGCCGTCGCGGGGCATCGGCGAGGTCGTGGCTGCCCTCGATGCGGACAGTCCAGAAGAAGCGCCGGTCGACGAAGTGGGCCAGCTCGAGATTCCACGCCGACGGGCGGTCGACGGCCGGTGCCAGTTCCGCGAACGGGCGCATCGCGCCGAGCCACTCGGCGCTCGCGTCGAAGCGCGGGTTGCGCCAGCGGACGAAGGCAGCGGCCGCCGGAACCCGTCGCTGGGTGCGGCGGCGCACTTCGTCGGGGAGGCCGTCGAGGGCGTCGGCCAGATCGCTCTGGTAGCTTGTACCGAACGACCAGCCGCGGCCGAGCTCGGCTTCCAGTCCGGCCGCCCAGTCCAGCGACCAGCGACCGTCGCCGGCCGGGCGCGCGCGGCCGGCATGGCACATCAGGGTCAGTTCCGCCTGGTCGGACAAGGCCCATCCGAGCGCCACGCCCTCGGCGCGCGTCTCGCCGAATTCCAGCACCGGGCCGGTCGGGAAATGACTGAAATACTGACCGAGCGGTGTGTATTGGCGGCCGAAGGCGATCTCCCAGTCTTCGTCGGCAACGTTGACGACGGCCTCGTCGACCGTCGGTTTGTCGGTGCCGGTCTCGTATTCCAGCACCCATTCGGCCTCGACCGGGCCGCCCGCGAACGCGAGCAGGCTCCACTGCACGGTGGTGGTCTGCTCCTCCGTGCTCGTCCGTTCCTCGTCCGATCCGCCCCGGGTCCATCGACGCTGGCGCTCGCGCTCGAGCAGTGCCGACGCCGCCAGCCAGTCGGTCAATCGGTAGCTGGTGCCGGCCTCACGGCGCTCCGCCGGCGTCGTGTAGGTCGGGGACGGAGAGCCCCCGGCCGGCACCCCGGCCCGGGATCCGGGACTCAGCAGCGCCAGCCCGGCGAGCCAGACCGGCGCGATACCGCCGGCAAACGATCCTGCTGCGGGTTTCCATGCGCCCAACATGTTCTCGGCCTCGTGCGACCCAACGCGCGATCGCGCCGGCAACGGCATCGGCTGCGCCGGCCGCGGGCGATCCCGTCGTGTCCCGATGTCGATTGTTGCCGATCCCGGCGGCCGAATCGAGTCGGCAGTGGAGGCGGTCCGATGGGACGGCCGGCTTCCGGCGGGCCGAGCGAGGCTTCCCACCCTTCGGATGGACGAAAAAAGCCCGCGCGCGGCGGGCTCGTGGTGGATTGCCGGAGCGCCCGGATCAGGGATGTCCCGATCGTCCCGCCTTGACGTCCTCGTACCAAAGCTCATGGTGTTCCTTGGCCCAGGTCTCGTCCACCTCGCCGGTCTTCATCGAATCGAGTGCGCCTTCGACGCCGACCGTGCCCATGTAGATGTGGCCGAGGGACATTGCGAGCAGCAGCACGGCACCGATCGCGTGCAGCAGGACCAGGTTCTGCATCAGGTCGCGGGTGCGATCGACCAGGGCCGGGAAGTTCAGCAGCAGGCCGGTCGCGGCGACGAACAGGCCGAGGAAGGTCACACCCAGCCAGAACCAGGTCTTTTCGCCGAAGTTGAAGCGGCCCGAGGGGACGTGGCCGCCGGACGAGAACAGGCCGCCGGCCTTGGCGATCCATTCGGTGTCGCATTTCTGCCAGACGTTGTCGCGCAGAAAGGCGAAAATCAGCAGGATCGTGAAGGCCAGGAACACCGGGCCGAGGTAGTTGTGCACCAGCTTGCCGAGGGCGAGAAGACCGCCGAGGCCGTCCGAGCCGATCAGCGGCCCGAGCACGGTGCGACCGAACAGGATCGCGAGCCCGGTGAGTCCCATCAGGATGAAGGTGATGGCGGTGCCCCAGTGGGCAAAGCGCTCGAAGGGCGTGAAGCGCTGGATCTTGCGTCCGGTCGGTGGCTCCGAGAGCTTCATCGGGCCCTTGACCAAGTAGAACAGCACGATGATGCCGAGCATCGCCAGCAGGATCATGCCGCCGTAGCGCTTCAGCGGGCCGTTGCGCTGCTGGCGCCAGGTCTCGCCGCGGGCATTGATCATCACGCCGCCTTCGGCGCCCTGCACCTGGCTCACGCCCGGCATGCCCTGTCGGACTTCGCGCCAGTAGTCGGCCACCGTGTCACCGGGTGCCTTCGGCGGGTCGGCGGCCATGGCCTGGGTCGCGCCGAGTAGGGCGCAGCAGGCCAGCACCAGTCCCACACACCATTGCATCGCTGCCGCGGCAAGCGAGTTCACCGGCATCGCGTCTTCTCCCGTGTTCTGTTCTCGTGCGCCCCGCGCCGGCCGCCCGGTGGGCGGGCCGGCACGGTCGATCGGCAGCTTCAGCCCTTGCCGCCGCCCAGCGGATTGAACTGCAGGTTTTGACCCCAGGCGCCGCGGTTGGAGCCTCGGGCCACCACGCGCTCGCGGAAGATGTCCGCGACCTCGTTGGCATCCCCGGCGAGCAAGGCCTTGGTCGAACACATCTCGGCGCACAGCGGCAGCTTGCCCTCGGCCAGGCGGTTGCGCCCGTACTTGGCGCGTTCGGTCGTCGAGTTGTCCTCCTCCGGGCCGCCGGCGCAGAAGGTGCACTTGTCCATCTTGCCGCGCTCGCCGAAGGCGCCGTCCTGTGGGAACTGGGGCGCGCCGAAGGGGCAGGCGAACAGGCAGTAGCCGCAGCCGATGCAGGCGTCCTTGTTGTGCAGCACCACGCCGTCCTCGGTGGTGTAGAAGCAATCCACCGGGCACACCGCCGAACACGGCGCGTCGGTGCAGTGCATACAGGCCACCGACAGCGACTTCTCGGTGGGCTCACCGTCGTTGATGGTGACCACGCGGCGCCGGTTCACACCCCACTGGACCTCGTGCTCGTTCTTGCAGGCGGTGACGCAGGCATTGCACTCGATGCAGCGCTCGGCGTCACACAGAAACTTCATCCTTGCCATGATCGTCTCCTCCTCAGGCTGCGGCGATGCGGCAGCAGGAAACCTTCGATTCCTGCATCTGGGTGACCGAGTCGTAGCCGTAGGTCATCGCAGTGTTGGCGGATTCGCCGAGCACGTAGGGATCGGCGCCCTGCGGATACTTGTGGCGCAGGTCCTTGCCCTCGAACACGCCGCCGAAGTGGAACGGGATGAAGGCCACGCCGGGCTCGACCCGCTCGGTGATCAAGGCCTTGACCTTGATCTTGCCGGCCGGTGTCTCGACCCACACCATCTCGTCGCCGCGGATGCCGTTGTTGTTGGCGTCCACCGGATTCAGCTCGACGAACATCTCCTGCTGCAACTCGGCCAGCCACGGATTGGAGCGGCTCTCGTCGCCGCCGCCCTCGTACTCGACCAGGCGGCCGGAAGTGAGGATGATCGGATAGTCCTTGGCGTAGTCGGTCTCCTGGATCGACTGGTACATCACCGGCAGGCGATAGTGGCTCTTGACGTCCTTGTAGGTCGGGTAGTCGGGCACCAGGTCGCGCCGCGTCGTGTACAAGGGCTCGCGATGGATCGGTACGCGGTCCGGGAAGGTCCACACGATCGCCCGCGCCTTGGCGTTGCCGAACGGGGCGCAGCCGTGCTGGATGGCGACGCGCTGAATCCCGCCCGAGAGGTCGGTTTTCCAGTTCTTGCCCTCGGCCGCCTGCTGCTCCGCGGCGGTCAGGTCGTTCCACCAGCCCAGTTTCTTCAGCAGATCGGCGGTGAATTCCGGATGCCCGCCCTTGAGTTCGCAGCCCACCGGGTACGAACCCTCGGCCAGCAGGTTCTTGCCTTCGAACTCGACGCCGAAGCGGGCGCGGAAGTTGAGACCGCCCTTCGCCACCGGTTTGCTGGTGTCGTAGAGCACGTGGGTGCCCGGATGCTTGAATTCCGGCGTGCCCCAGCACGGCCACGGCAGGCCGTAGGTGTCGCCGTTGGCCGGGCCGCCGCGGGCTTCGAGCGTGGTGTAGTCGAAGGTGTGCCAGTTCTTCTGGTGTTCCTTCAGCCGTTCGGGACTCTGGCCGGTGTAGCCGATGGTCCA
>JAGRFZ010000005.1 GCA_020445785.1 Rhodocyclaceae bacterium | reverse complement strand
GACCGCGAAACCACGCCCCTGTTCGCCCGCACGTGCCGCCTCGATGGCCGCATTTAGCGTCAGCAGGTTGGTCTGGTCGGCAATCTCGTGGATGGTCGCGACGATCGACGTGATCTCGGCGGCGCGCTCGCTCAGCTGGGCGACACCGCGCGCCGATTCCTTGACCGCCTGGGCGGCGCGATTGATCTCGTTCGACGCTTCGCGGGCGAGCGCCTCGCCTTCGCGGGCGGTGCTGCTGGCCACGCCGGAGAGCTCGCTGGTGTCGGTGGCGTTCTGCGAGACCTCGCCGATGCTCACGGTCAGTTGCTCGACTGCGGCGGCGGTCCCGCTGGCGGCTTCGCTGTGGGTGCGCGATGTCGTCGCCAGCGCCGACACCGATGCCGCCAGGGCCTGGCCGCGCGCGTCGACCGCGCCGGCGTTGTCGCTGATCCGACCGATCATGGCCTGCAGCGAGGCGAGCAGGCGATTGATTGCCGCCGCGATGCGGCTGGTCTCGTCGCCCGGCGGCTCGTCGAGGCGCACCCTCAGGTCGCCGCCGCCGCCCGCTACGTTGTCGAGCGCTCGCTCCAGCTCGCCGAATCGTGAATGAAGGACCTGGCGGAACACCACGGTGACGACGAGGCCGATCGACACCGCCGCCAGCGCGATCGCACCCGACAGCCAGGCAGCGAAGGTGCCGCCGGCCGCCAGCGCGTCGGTGATGTCGAGATCGACTTCGAGCACACCGCGGACGTCACCCATCTGCCAGTCGCGCTTCGGCGTGTCGGGATGGGAATTGTGACAGTTGACGCAGGCTTCGGCGACCATCCGGTCGGCGATCGCCACCCGCAACACATCCCGCCCGTTGACCTCGGTGACGCGCATGAAACGATGGTCAGGGTCGGCGGTCAGCGCCTGCCAGGCCTGGGAGGAGAATTCGTCGAGCTGGCGCGAGGCCCGGTTCGGGAATGGATACGCGCTGTACAGGCTGAGCGACGTGCCCGCTGACTGAAGCGCCTTCGACAGATCGTGGATCATCGTGGCCGGCAGCGGAATCCGATCGGGGTTGTCGCGGTGATCGAAATGCGGCTGCATCGCGCCGTTCCTGACCACCTTGCCGACCACGTTCTGGGTGTAGTACTTGCGGATGGTCTTGAATTGATCGACGGTCTGCTGCGCATTGGCCGCCGCGCTGGCGATCGCCCGATTCTCGATGATGCGAGGGACGACGACGATGCTTACGACGCTCAGCGCGAGCAGCAACGCCAGCACCGGGACGTTGATCTTCCAGAAAAGGCTCTTGGGGACAAGTCGCATCGGGCGATCCTCGATATTCATCGAACTGCCCGCATAACGACAAGGCGCTTCCCGAACTTGAGAATATTCCGGCTGTTTCCGCCACGCGGACCGCGGCGACGCGATCCGGGTTGTTCCGGATCGGTCGAATACCGACGGGCGGCTTGAATGGATCGATCGCGTCGACTAGCTTTTCAGATACGAACACTTTCTATGGATTCGGCATGATTTCGCCGCGCCGCTACGCCTGCCTCGGGCGCGTCTCGTCCTGTCTGGCTGCGCTGGCGCTGATCGGGTGCGCGCCTCATGCCGCTTATCACAAGCTGGCTGCAGCGCCCGGCAACTGCGTCGGCGATGTCCTCGCCAGCCAATGTCGCGACAGCTATTACCAGGAATTCGCCGACCATGACCTGGCCTTCGTCGAATTTTCCGAGCGCGGCAATGCCTTCGACGACCGCATGGTGAATGACGTCGTCGATCGCATTCGTCGCAAGGCCGACGACAGCGGTGTGGTGGTGCTCACCTTCGTCCATGGCTGGAAGCACAATGCCGACGAAGGTGACGACAACGTCAAGGAATTCAAGGGCAGCCTGCAGCGCACCGTCGCGCTGCTGAAGGAACGCTTCGGTGGCGGCGCGCTCGCCGGGCGCCGCCTGGTCGGCGTGTATGTCGGCTGGCGAGGGGCCAGCATCACCGTGCCGGGACTGGAACAACTGAGCTTCTGGGACCGCAAGGCGGTGGCCGAGGAACTCGGCAGCGGCGGCGTCACCCGCCTGCTGCTCGACCTCGACCGCGCCACCGGCGCGTCTCCGGGTAACGTGCTGGTGGTGATCGGCCATAGTTTCGGCGGCGCCATCGTCGTGCGGGCGCTGTCCGAACTGATGACCGAGCGCGTGATGGTCCGCAATGGCACCGATGGCGACGCGCGCGCATTCGGCGACGGTGTGATCGTGATCAATCCGGCGATCGAAGCCACTCAGGCGCTCCATCTGGTCGAGGCCGCGATCGACGGCGATTACCATGCCAGCCAGTTGCCGCTGTTCGTGTCGCTCAGTTCAGATGCGGACCGGGCCACCCACTATGCGTTTCCGGCGGGCCAGACGATCGGATTGTTGAGCTGGAAGCAGACCGTGCTGACCCGCGGCCACAGCTACGACCGGCGTCGGCCCGGGCAGGCGATCCCGCTCAGCGAGAAGCATCTCGACGCCACCACGGTGGGCAATTTCGCGCCCTTTCTGACGCATCGCCTGCGCTATCACGGCGCGGGCGATGGCGCACCGTTCGAATTCCTGAATTGCGATGCGGTACCGGCCGAATGCGAGCCGATGGGCTGGACCTCGCTGTCGGGGCAACCGGCGATCGGGCCGCTGCCTGCGCACTACCCGCTGTATTTCGTGAAGACCGACGAATCGGTGATGGACGGCCACAACGACATCTTCAACGACCGTGTGCGCAGCTTCATCTACGTCGTCATCGACGATGTCATCCGACGCGCATTCGCGCATGGCGGCGCGGTGCCGCGGGCGCGCCCGGGCGCGTCGCCATCGGCCCCGGTGCTGGCGCGTCCGGGCGAGTTTGCCGAAAGGCTGGGCACGACCCTGAACGCGATCGAGGCGCTGCCGTCGTTGCCGGCACCGCCGAGGTAGCCCTCGCCGCGTTCAGGACGCCCGTCGACGGCCGGCACGGCTACAACCACTGCGCCAGCGACACGCCGATGCCGAACACCGTCTGGCGATGGTTGTAATCGATCAGGGTTTCGCCGTAGCCGGTGAACACCTGCAGGTGGCCCTTGAAATAGCCGCGGATCGGAAACGCCCAATCGAGCTTGGCGGCGCCGCGGCTGGGGTGGGCGCGCAGCGAATGACGCAGACCGAGGGAGACGACATGGCCGCCACGCTTCCAGATACCGGTCACTTCGCCGCGGCCGATGTAGTCCTGGATGTCCCGGTTGTCGTCGTTGCCCTCCTCCTCCGGAACCCGCACCCAGGGCTTGACCAGCAGTGCGAAATTTTCGCCCTCCAACCCGAATTCGGCGTAGATCCGATTCCAACTGCGCGACGCCGGCTCGGTCTTGCCGTTGGACTGGTGATTGAAGCCGAGGCTGACCATCCGCCAGCGCAGCCCCAGCACCGGAATGTCGGTGCGCCATACCGCCATGAACTCCGGCTCGTAGACGCTTTCGCGGAAGGGCGCCGAGTCGCCCTTGTCGTAGACCTGCCAGTTGGCCTGCTGGGTGAAGCCGAACCAGAGATCGCCGTTGTCGCCGACGACGCTCTCCAGCAGCTTGACCTTGAAGCTGATCTGGAACTTGGCCTCGACCGGCTTCAGGCCCTGGCCCTCGGGCGTGTTGCGCTCGGTGAAGCCGCGCGGATTGCGGTTGGGACTGTCGGACCAGCGCAGCGGCAGCATGTAGACGGGCTTGTAGGGCCGGAACAGGAAGGTGCCCCGCTTGTGCTCCGGCGCCAGCTCCCAGCGCAGCGACAGGCTGGCGCCGCGAGTCTCGCGGGCCTTCACCCGACTGCCCGTGCCGCCGCTGCCCTGTTCCATGGTGAGGGTGTCGGCGGGCGGTGCGACGCGCCCCAGCACCTCGTCGTAGCAGGCCAGCCGACGGGCGTCGTCGACGATGCGCTTGCACGCTTCGAGGGTGTCGCCGTAGGCGGCGCCGACGCCGGTGGCCAGCATCAGCGCGAAAGCGGCTCGCTTCATCGCAATCTCCGGCAGTGATGCACACCGGATTTTCCCATGAAGCCGCCGGCTGCGCTCAGCCCGGCTTGCCGTCCACCCGGGTGCGGACCAGCATCGGCCCGTAACGGATCAGGTAGAGCGCGAAGGCCGTGCACCAGCCCAGTGCCGCGACCACCAGCCCGAGCAGGGTGTACTCGGGTGCCAGCAGCATCGGCAGCACCCGCGCCAGCACCGCCAGATGCAGCGCCACGTAGGCCGCCGTCTCGATCGGCCCGGCCTGCAGCAGGCGACCGGTGTGGCCGAGGGCGGTGCGGGTGATCATGCCCAGGATGAGGCCCGACATGGCGCCCAGGGCAAGGCCGTGGATCGCCGCGCTGGCCGCCACGACGCCCGCCTCGGCCAGCGCCAGCAGTGCGAGGCCTGCCGGAATCCAGGCGTGGGAGAGGTGCAGGATCCACAGCAGTGGTACCCGCCGGGTGGCCCACGGCAGCCAGCGGACGACCCGGTTGATCTGGGCGAGGGACGCCGCCGTGGCGAGCGGCGCCGCCACCACCGCCGGCAGGCCGAGGGCCCATGCCAGCAGCGCCGCCACGGTGAAGGCGATGGCGGCGAAATCGTGGGGGGTGTGGGTCGCGATGGCGACGCTGCCGCGCAGGCCGTTGACCGTGAACATCGGAATCACGCGGCCACCGATCACCGTCGTCAGCGTGATGATCAGGGCCAGCGCGAGGCGCACGCCCTGCATCGGGTCACCGTCGACCACGGCCGCCGCCCGCAGGTGGAACAGCCCATTGGCCCCGGCCAGTGCCGCCAGCAACAGCAGCACGAAGTAGTTGCGGCGGCTGCCCGCCTTCACCAGCACCCGGCCGAGCGCGATCGCCACCAGCGGCAGAAAGGCCAGGTCGACCACGGCACCCAGGCCGCCAGGCCCGGCCAGCATCGCCACCCGCCCGCCGAGCCACAGCAAGGCCAGCGCCGCGAGGGCGCCGCCGGTGGGGGTATCGATGCCGGTCCAGTTGCGTCCGGCCGTGAACAGAAAACCGGTGATCACCGCGCAGCCGAAGCCGAACAGCATCTCGTGGGCGTGCCACGCCACCGGCGGCAGGGCGGTCGGCAGCACCAACCAGCCGGCGAAGGCCGCGAGCCACAGCGGCACGATCACCACCGCCAGCGCCGCGGCGAGCAGATAGAAGGGACGAAAGCCCAGCGCGAACAAAGCGAAACCCTGCGCGGGCCGCTTCGAAGGCAGCGTGGGCTCCCCGAGGGGAATCAGCACGGTGAGATTCTCTGTCGTGGTTGCAGGCAAGGCGACGATAGCGCAAACGCCCTGGCCCCATCCTTGTGCGTCGTCAATTTTCTCCGAAAGGTCGGATCCGGCCGCTGCCGGCTCAGGGGTGGCACCGTCGGCATGGCATCCTCGCGGCGCCGGGCAGAAGCGCAGGCAAGAACGACGTCTCCTGAACGACATGCGTGCTTGCGAATTGCAAAGTCTCGTCTTGGATCGGCCCTCCGGACCGTTCCGAAGTCGTGCAACGGGTAGACGGGGATTCGGCCAGATACGTTGACGCGGAGTTGTCGTTCGGGGCCCAACGCAACCGAGCATCGGCGGAAGTTTCTGAATTCAGGCAGCCTGGCACTGCAACGCCAACGCCACTCCGAAACTTGCCGTACGTGCTTCGCACTCTGCTCGGCCTGAGCTGCCCCGCGCAGGAGCGGCTGGGGCTGGCTGAAGCAGGATCGGAGAGCTGCCGTTGCCAACTTCATACCAAGGCTACCGAATTCGATCAGACACCTCGACCATCGAAGTAGGCGAGCCTGGCGACCTTCGGCGACGGGCTCTCGTCGTAGAACTCGGGCGCCTTGTTCGATTAGAGGCCGGGGTTGAGCAGGCCGAATGACAAGGCTTGTTTGGCCCTTTCCGAGGTGGTACCGTGGTGTCACCTTCGCCGAGAGGAGCGCCTGCTATGTCCACCACCACCACCCTCAAACTGCCCGACGACTTGAAGGCACGCATCGCGCCGCTGGCCGCCGCAGCGGGGGTGAGCGCGCATGCGTGGATGGTCGGCGCCCTGGGCACCCAGGCGGAACTGGCAGAGCGACGCCAGGCCTTCGTGCGCGACGCGCTTGCTGCGGCGGACGAGGTGGACGGCGGCGGCGAGGTTTTCGCCGCCGAGGACGTCCATGACTATCTTCGCGCGAAGTTGGCCGGTCGTGGCTCAAAGCGCCCGACGCCCACCACCCGGTGACGACGCTTCGCTATGCGAGACGAGCGCTCGAAGACCTCGAAAGGCTGGCTGATTTCATGATGAACGCATCGCCCGCCGATGCCTCGGCGACTTACGCGCTGATCGAGTCGGCGCTCGTCGTGCTGGAGCGCCACCCGCTGATCGGCCGCCCAGCCGAGTCGGGGCTGCGCGAACTGGTGGTCTCGCGAGGCCGCACCGGCTACCTCGCGCTGTACCGCTATGACGAAATACGCGACGAAGCGCTGGTGCTCGCGGTCAGGCACCAGCGCGAGGCCGGCTTCCAGCCGTAGCGAGGGTACACGCAGCAGGAACCGGACGTTTCAGATCTGGAGAAGGTCAGTTGATCGGCCGAAGGGGTCTGTCAGGCTTCGGTCCACGAAACGCTGCATCCGACCCCAAGCGGTAGTAGCCACAATTGGTAAGCGGCCGTTCAAGAAAAAGGGAAACCGGCCGCGCTAGGCACAGTTCAATTGGGCGCTGTTCGGAGCGTCGGCCTAGTCATCTGCGGGCTCTTCTCGCGCGGCCGCACGCAGTCGGATGTTCTTAAGCTTCTTCCTTCCGAGATCCGCCCACATGATTTCCGCTCCATCTTCAAGCGGCTCATAGACCGGGAGGACTTCTGTAACCCCCTCAAAGACCCACCTAGCCATGACGCCCGGCGGGTCGCCAGCCAAGTACGGTGTATCAGCCTCTCTCCCGATCCGCTCAACCTTTGCGAATGCTTCAGCGATGGAGCCCGCACGGATCAGGACGGTGTTCTCCCACGTTGGGAAGCGGGCCTCAGAATCCTCGATCCTAGGGTCGTCAAGAACCGCAAATCGCTGGACATAGCTACCTACATACCATCCTTCCGCAGATTCCCAGGACGTTTCAGCGAGATGTCCTCCGCGAAGCATTTTGCCGGTCACCGAATCAACTCAGCCGGCCCGGAACAGACTCTGTGTTTTGCCGGCCAGACGAATCGAAATGTCGCGCCTCAACTTGCGACTTCCCGAACGGGGACTACGTCTGATACGTGGACACTGAAGCCCTCAGTGCCATCGGCAAACGACAGCCAAAGATAGCCGTTTGGGAGGACCTTCAAGACTCTGACTACGCGACCCTGTTGCTCACGAAGGTGCGATTGATCCTCCGGAGGTAGATCGCCCAGAAGCCAATCCGGGATGTTCTTTACTTGAACTTGATTGTATGGGTCGAGCGTTGCTGATTGGAATTGCATCGCCGCTTCTGCCTCCGCCATGACGAATAAGGTTGAATGTGACCGGCGCGCTACCGGTACGTGTCCGCGCCGACCTCTTAATCCGCGCGGACGACCCACTCATCGACGTCGGTAAACATGTAACGCCCCACCGGCGCGTACTTCGGGTCGTCGTGCGTAAACGGGTTCTCTCCTACCCATTCGATTACGACTGCGGTGGGTCGAAGCACTTTCTCGGACGTCACCCAAGCCAGGAAGCCAGGTTCGATAGCCGAATGCTCGTACGTGTCGCCCAACATCACCACGCGCCCGCGGCAAGTTCCACTCGGGATTGGAACGTCCACAAGATCGCCGAGATGAACAGGAGATCCGTCGTGGTAGCGCATGGCGTTTCTGCGGTTCAATTCGTCCTCTGGCGAAAGGTCAGACGGAAAATACTGGCGTGCTGGAGATTGGGGGCGCGTAGCTGGAAAGCATACCGCTTCTGTGGATCGGCAGCTATCTGGCGTGCGCTGTGACCGGCAGCAAGTGGCCGGACTGAGCCTTTCCCGGCCTGTAGCACGACCGGCCGCTCAGGCCGATCACCCGGCACTGGGACAACGCACGGGGCGACAGGTTGATCCCAAGACTTGCCGCTCGAGTCCTGCCTACTGGAAGGGAGGACGTGGGCCGGAACCCATCCGGCACCACCTCGTGATGGCCGCTGAACGCGGATAGTCTGCGCTGGCTTCCCGAAGGCTGGATCTCGCAGGCGAGCCGATTCCACCGCATGGTGATTCGCGCGCGGCCCGAGGAAGCCCAGAACCTGCGATGCAGCAGGCGCGCTGGCAAGGCTAGCCCGGAAATTTCACGATAGGGGTCGGCGGGACGGCCAAAAGGCGCTCTAATTCAGGTGTCTAGACTGGATTACGAGGTGTCCCGCCGATGCCAAAGTGTACCGCGA
>JAGRFZ010000043.1 GCA_020445785.1 Rhodocyclaceae bacterium | reverse complement strand
CGGCAACGGCATGCTGCTGTCGCGCCACATCCGGCTGCTCGCCGCCTTCGACCATCGCCACGTCTTCATCGACCCGGACCCCGATTCCGCGACCAGTTGGGAGGAGCGAAAGCGCTTGTTCGAGCTGCCCCGCTCAAGCTGGGACGACTACGACAAGTCGTTGATCTCCCCGGGCGGCGGCGTCTGGTCACGCAGTGCCAAATCGATCAAGCTGCCCGAGCGCGCCCGAGAAGTGCTCGGCATCAGCGGAGAAAAGCTGGCCCCCAACGAACTCATCCGCCAGTTGCTGGCCGCCCCCGTCGACCTGGTATACAACGGCGGCATCGGCACCTATGTCCGTGCCGCCAGCGAGTCCGACGCGGCGGTCGGCGACCGCGCCAACGATCCGATCCGCATCACCGGCGCGGAGCTACGCTGCAAGGTCTTCGGCGAAGGCGGCAACCTCGGCGCGACCCAGCTGGGCCGCATCGAATTCGCGCTGGCCGGCGGCAAGGTCAACACCGACGCGATCGACAATTCCGGCGGCGTGGACTGCTCCGACCACGAGGTCAATATCAAGATCCTGCTGGGCGAGGCGGTTGCGGACGGCGAACTCACCGGCAAGCAGCGCGACACGCTGCTCGCGGACATGACCGAAGAAGTGGCCGCGCTGGTACTGCGCGACAATTACCAGCAGACCCAGAACCTGTCGCTCACCGCGGCGCGGGCGGTCGCCCTGCTCGACGAACAGAGCCGATTCATGCGCCGCCTCGGCAATGAGGGTCGCCTCAACCGCAAACTCGAGTTCCTGCCCTTCGACGAAGAGATCTCGGAGCGGCGTGCCGCCGGTAAAGGGCTGACTTCGCCGGAACTCGCGGTGCTGCTCGCCTACAGCAAGATCGAATTGTTCGACCAATTGCTCGACAGCCGCCTGCCGGAAGATGCGTACATCTCCAGCGCACTGGTGCGCTATTTTCCGGTGCCGCTGCGCGAGCGCTTCGCCGAGTACATCCAGAAGCACCCGCTCAAGCGCGAGATCATCGCCACCCATGTCGTCAACAGCATGGTGAACCGCACCGGCGCCACCTTCGTCAGCCGACTGCGCGAGGAAACCTCCGCGGCCGCCGACGAAATCGTGCGTGCCTACATCACCACCCGGGACGTCTTCGCGCTGCCCATGCTGTGGCGCGAAATCGAAGCGTTGGACAACCAGGTGTCGGCCGAACTCCAACTGCAGATGGTGCTGGAGGGCCAGCGCCTGATCCAGCGTGGAACCCTTTGGTTCCTGCGCCACCGCCACCACCTCGACGACATCTCGGCGACCCAGGCGCGCTTCTCGGCCGCCGCCCGCTGGCTGGCCACGGAATTGCCGTCGACGGTGGCCGACCGCTACCGCAGCGAGTTGGAGCAGAGCACCGCGCAGCTGGTCGAGCAACAGGTGCCCGCTGCGCTGTCGGCGCGGGTCGCCGGCCTCGAGGAAACCTACTCCGCCCTCGATCTGGTGGAGATCGCGGAACAAGGGGGGCGCGAACTGGAACTGTCGGCCCGGGTCTATTTTGCCCTCGGCGGCCGCTTCGACCTGCACTGGCTGGCCAGCCAGATCTCGGGGTTGCCGGCGGAAAGCCACTGGCAGGCGCTGGCCCGCGCCGCGCTGCGCGACGAATTGTCGAGCCAGGCCCGGGATCTCGCCCTGGCGGTGCTGTGCCACAGCCCCGACGGCAACGAGCCCGAGACCTTGATCGAGGCCTGGGAGGAAAGCCGTGCGGCCCAGGTGGCCCGCTGCCAGCAAGTGCTCGAGGACCTGCGAAATGCCCGCGGCATCGATATCGCCATGATGTCGGTGGCGCTGCGCGAACTGCGCGCGTTGACTTGACGCGATCGCGCCGACGGCGCGAAATCGACGGGTGGCGCCACGCCGGCGTCACCATCGAACGGAGCAAGCGGAGGACGCGAAGGATGGATCGACACGGCAATGGGGGCAAGGCCGGCCGGGCCAGCCGCATCGGCAGCGACTGGATCGGCTGGGACGGAAGCGTCGCCCACCCGGATGCGCCGCAAGGCGTCGGCGGACCCGGCTATTTCGACGCCGGCGGCGGCGGCTTCGGCAACGACGCCGAGAACCGGGATCTGCGGTCCGGCCGGCCCGACCCGGAGCAGCCGGGTCCGTTGCCCAGCGGTGGCGGCGACGAAGTGCCGGCAGCCAAGCCGAAGGCGCCGAATGCGCCCCCCGCCACCAATGTCCGCTCGCTCGGCGAGCAACTCAAGGTCGAGGAGGATCACGTGGACGTCCTCATCGACGCCGAAGTCGTGGCCGACGGCGGCGGCGGCCCGGCCAACGGTGCCCACACCGACTTCACGTGGCCGGCGATGTCGGCCCCCGCCTTCGATTCGGAAGACGGCAAGATCACCAAGTTCAAGGGCAAGCTCACCTGGAAAGGCACGATCTCGATCCAGACCAAGTACGGTACCGACGGCAAGGCGACCGACCTATCCTGCTACGGTCGCGGCACCACGCCGAGCGACGTCTCGGCCGGCGACGTCACGCTGGGTTTCCATGAGAACTGCCATCAGGTCGACTACGCCAACTATCTGGACCAGAAAATACTGCCGAATCCGCCGACCCTGTTCATCGGCATGACGCCCGACGACTACAACAGCCAGGTGGCCGACTTCAAGAAGGCCATCGCCGACTTCCGCACCGCCATGGAGACCGACTCGGACACGCGCACCGACGAGGTCGGCCGCAAGGAATCGGAGGTCGCGTCCAAGGGCTGCTTCACCCACAAGCTGCCGTAGTCGGCGCCGCCGGCAGCGAGGCCGGTATCATCGAGTCCCCGCTTCCATGGATTCGTCATGAACGCTGCCCCGTCGCTGTTCGAACTGATCGGCCTCCTGATCGCTCTGTCGGCCCTGTTCGGCTTCCTCAACACCCGCTTCCTGCGGCTGCCGGACGTCATCGGCATCACCGCGGTGGGCCTGCTCTTCTCGGTGCTGCTGCTGCTTGCCGGCGGCGCCGTGCCCGAACTGACCGCGACGGCCGCCGCGCTGATCGAGCACATCGACTTCCCGGAGGTGGTGTTCCACGGCATGCTCAGTGCGCTGTTGTTCGCGGGCAGCCTGCACGTGAACCTGGCCAACCTGCGGGCCGAACGCCTGCCGATCATCGCGTTGGCCACGGTCGGCGTACTGGCCTCGACCTTTCTCGTCGGCGGCATCGCCTACGGCCTGTCGTCGCTGGCCGGGGTTGGCCTGTCGCCGATCCACTGCCTGCTGTTCGGTGCCCTGATCTCGCCCACCGACCCGATCGCGGTGCTCGGCATTCTCAAGCTGGTCGGCGCCTCCAAGAAGCTGGAATCGCGCATCACCGGAGAGAGCTTGTTCAACGACGGCACCGGCGTCGTCGTCTTCATGGTGTTGCTGGGACTGGCCACCGGCGAGGGCGAGGCCAGCGCCGGCGGGATCCTCGGCATGTTCGCGCTCGAGGCCGGCGGCGGCATCCTGTTCGGTCTGGCCATCGGGGCGCTGGCGCTGGCGATGCTTCGTCGCATCGACAGCTATGCGGTCGAGATCATGCTGACCCTGGCGATCGTCACCGCCGGCTATTCCCTCGCCGAGTCGTTGCACCTGTCGGCCCCGCTCTATGTCGTCGCCGCCGGCCTGGTGATCGGCAACCTCGGCCCCGGCAAGGCCCTGTCCGAACGCACCCAGGCCCACCTCTTTCCCTTCTGGCAATTGGTGGACGAGATCCTCAACCTGCTGCTGTTCGGGTTGATCGGTCTCGAACTGCTGGCGCTGGCGTTCCAGCCGGTTCACCTGATCGCCGGCATCGTCATGGTGCCGATGGTGCTGCTGGCGCGCTGGATCAGCGTCGGCGTACCGATGCGTACGATGCAGCGCATGCTGCCGGAGCGCGATCAGGCCCACACCATCAGCGTCATGACCTGGGGCGGGCTGCGCGGCGGTATCTCGATCGCGCTGGCGCTGTCGCTGCCGACCGGTGCGGAGAAGGAACTGATCGTGTGGGCGACCTACGTCGTGGTGCTGTTCAGCATTCTCGTGCAGGCGACCACGCTGGCGCCGCTGATGCGCCGTCTCGGCCTCTCCAACCCGGCGAACGCCACCGCCGACGGTCATCCCTGAGGCATGCGGGCAATTTGCCGGCCCGCCACGGGCCGGCTGCCCTGTCGCGACGGCCGGTTGGGGCCGATGCTGGAACTCCGATCACCCGGGAGACCCGACATGGCGACGACCACCACCGATCTCGAGCGCTTCGACCGGCACATCGCCTGGCACCACCTCGGCGATTTCGAGCATTTCCACTACAACGTTCTGGCGGTGGATGCCGAGCGCGAGATTGCCGACTTCATCATCCGCTACGCGCCCGAGCAGCGCATCTTCCTCCACCGCCATCGCTCCGAGACGCGAACCTTCGTGATCCAGGGCGAGCATCGCATTTTCGAGCCCGACGGCAACCTCAAGGAAGTCCGGCCCGCAGGCAGCTACGCCGTCTCGCCTGCCGACGCGCCGCCCCACAGTGAAGGCGGCGGCGCGCACGGGGCGCTGGTGCTCTACAACACCCGCGGCAGCAGCAACGGCGTACTGTTCGACGTCCTCGACGAACACCTCGGAACGATCGCGACCCTCGGCCTGGCGGACGTCGCCGCGCTGTTCGAAGCCCAGGGCAGTCGCGCCGGGGGATAGCCGTGCGCCGCATCGGCCCGGCGCGCGACGACCGATGCCGCCGAGCGCCTCAGGCCGCCCGCGGCATCACCGGGACGCCACCCGCGTCGGAACGGGCCTGGGCTGCCCGCTGGCAGTGGGCGCAAGCGCAGGCGCCTGCGCGTGATCCGCCGTGCACCCGGCACAGGGGGCGGCCGCAGCCGGCGCAACGCCCCCCTTCATGGGGGCGAAACTCGGTCAGGCATGCCGTACAGCGCATCGTCGCAGCGGCGACGTCGATCGGGGTCATTTTCATGCATTCCTCCCAGGGCAATCGAATTCGGTCAGGCGCAAGGCATCCGCGCGGCGAAGCGCACGCCGCCACCATCCGCCAGATTGGCGGCCGACAGTTCGCCGCCATGGAAGCCCGCAATGATGCGGGCGACATAGAGTCCCAGCCCGAGGTGCGGCGTATCGCCCGCCTCGCCGGTGCGACCCGAAACCATCGAATCGAACAGCCGCGCACGCAGTTCCTCGGGAATCGTCGGGCCGCGATTCTCCACCGCCAGCACGGTATGGGATTCGCCGTCGAATCGCAGGGCGATGCGGATCGGCGTACCCTCGACGGCGAAATCGGCGGCATTCTCCACCAGCTTGTCGAGCATCTGGGCGGCCAGGTCCGGCGCCCCGCGGATCCACACCGGGTGGCGGGGCACCTGCGCCTCGAAGATGCGCCCGGCACGGGCCGTCCGGTAGCCGCTGGTGCACTCGTCGACGAGCCGACCAAGGTCGAAGCGCTCGACTTCGGTGGTCGCCAGACTCTGCTCCATGCGATTGGCTTCCGACATCCGCGAGAGAATCCGCGACAGCCGTCCGACGCCGGCCTCGGCCCGCCCGATATAGGTCTTCGCGCTCTCCGGCAGCGGCTCCATGTGCAGGTTCTCGAGCGAGGAGCGCACCACCGCGATCGGCGTGCGCAGCTCGTGCGAAAGTCGACTCGCCATGCTTTCGAGATAGCCGTGGTGACGCCCGATGCGAGCAAGCAGCCGCGAGATGCTGCGGGAAAGGTCGCCGACCTCGTCGCCCGCCCTGGACGCCGCAGAGATATTGGTGATGCGCCCGCTGGCATCGATCGCCCCCTCGGTCTCGTCGCGCAGTCGGCGGATCCGCCACGACAGACGGGTGGCAAAACCGATCAGCAGCAGCGCGGTCAGTCCGAGTGCGCCGAGGGTCAGCATCGCCAGCCGCTCCAACGCGCGATTGCGCAGGCTGAGGATGGAGTGGGTGGTCTCCTCGACCACCACGGCGCCTCGCACCTGGTCGCCGACCCACACCGGATGGGCCGCCGAGATGATGCTCGGGCGACGATCGCCGGTGCTGCGCACCGACACCGCAGGCAGGCCGAGAAACGCATTGCTGAGATCCACGCCACGGGTCAGCGGCTCCTGTTCGACGCGGGCGATGTACTCCTGGCGCGGAGGCGGCAACAGCCGAGCGATCAGGCTGCGCCACAGACCCTGCCACCAGCCCACCGGAGCCTGCGGCTGCGGCGCCGCCACCAGCCGTCCGCTGCGGGCGATCACCCGCAATTCGCGGTCGGCGACCCAGATCCGCGAGGTGCTGCGCTCCAGGCCCTGCAGGATGCCCTGCACCGCCGCCGGCCCGGCGCTCGGCCTGAGGCCGAATCCGAGGTCGAGCAAGGCCTCGCCGGGCGCGACCGAGGCGTCTGCGGCGAGGCCGCCCGGCAGGCTGAACATCTCGGGCCGGTCGTGCAATGCAGTCGCCACTGCGCGCGCCAGCGCCAGCGCCGATTCCCGCTGCGACTCGAGCAGGAAGCGCTCCATCTCCTGGACGTAGCGGACGCCGAGCCAAGGCAGTGCCAACAATACCAGCGAGAGCAGCGCGAGCTTGACGCGCAGCGTGATGCGAGGCATGGCCGGGACGCTAGGCGCGCCAGCGGTAGCCGACGCCATAGACGCTCTCGATGCGATCGAAGGCACCGTCCACGGCGGCGAACTTTCGCCGGATGCGCTTGATGTGGGATGTGATGGTGCCGTCGTCGACCACCAGCCGCGCGTCCTGCATCAACTGGTCGCGGCTCTTCACGTGGCCCGGCGTACGTGCCAGCGTATGCACCATCCAGAACTCGGTCAGGGTCAGGCCGACGGCCCGGCCCTGCCACTCGGCGACCAGCCGCATGGCGTCCAGGCGCAGGTCGCCGCGCTCGACCACCTCCTCCTCCGGGCCGCTGTCGGCGAGCGCCTCGATGCGACGGAACAGGGCAGCGATGCGGGCCAGCAGGTGTGGCAAGGACACGTCCTTGGTCAAGTAGTCGTCGGCACCGAGGCGCAGGCCCGAGACGATGTCGAAATCCGAATCCCGGGCCGACAGGAAGATGATCGGCAGCCGCGCCGACAGGGCGCGCAGCTCGGCGCACAGCGTGAATCCACCCTCCGGTTCGTCGCCGAGCCCGATGTCGATTACCGCCAGTTCCGGCAGGCGGTTGCGAAAAGCGGCCATCGCGCTCACCCGGTCGGCATAGGCGGCGACTTCGTAGCCCTGGCGCGTCAGCGCCTCCGCGTAGTTGGCGCGGATGGCGTCTTCATCTTCGACGATGGCGATGCGTCTTCCCATGGCGGCGGACTATATCACCGGCGGCCACGGCCACGGGCCGGCCACGGCAAAAGCCATTTTTTTGCCACATTCGATCGCCGGCCTGCCCTCTTGCGTGCCCGATCGTGCCCGACCGCGGGCGTTCAATGGTGCCATCGACACGCCAAGCACCAGGGAGAAACCATGAACAGCGATGCGATGCCGGCCACCACGATCGACCACGGCGCCGAATCCACTCCGCCCGAACGTGGGCGCCAGATCGTCGGCGCCCTCGCCTACGTCGTGCTGATGTTCTGCACCGGCTTTGCGGTCGCCGTCGCCCTCGGCAGCATCGTGCTGCTGCTGTCGACCCCGGCGCAGGCAGCCGACGACATGCAATTCGGGCTCATCGCCCAGGATGCCGACGGTCGCCGACGATCGCTGCCGCTGGTGGACACCGACATCCGCATCCAGGTGTCCGGTCCGATTGCCCATGCGCGGATCGAACAGCACTTCGAGAATCCGAGCGATCGGTGGTTCGAGGCCATTTACCTGTTCCCGCTGCCGGACGACGCCGCGGTCAGCCGCATGCGCATGCGTGTCGGCGAGCGCATCATCGAAGCCGAGATCCAACCGCGGGAACAGGCGGCGCGTACCTACCAGCAGGCAAAGGCGGCGGGGCAGCGCGCCGCCCTGCTCGAACAACAGCGACCGAACATGTTCACTAGCCGAGTCGCCAATATCGGCCCGCACGAGCGGATCGTCGTCGAATTGGAGATTCGCCAGCAGATCGAATACCGCGCCATCGACGGCGTCGGCCACCAACGGCTGCGCCTGCCACTGGTGGTGGGCCCGCGCTACCTGCCGGCCGGCGTCCTGCCGCCCGGGGAGGATCGGGACTTGGCCGCGCCGGTCGCCATGCCCGGCGCGGCCCCGGAGAACCCGGTCGCGATCGTCGTCCAGATCGACGCGGGCGTGCCGATCGACGGCATCCGCAGCGCCCACCACCCGGTCGAGGTGTTGCGCCTGGACGATCGACGGGCCCAGGTACTGCTGGCCGCCGGCCAGGTGCCGGCGGAACGCGACTTCGAACTGGAATGGCGGGTCGACGGCGGCGAGACGCCGAGGGTCGCGCTGTTCACCGAGGCTGGTGCCGACGACCGGCACTACACCGTGCTGTCGCTGATGCCGCCGGCCGCGCCCGAGCGCGGGCAGCACATGCCGCGCGAACTGGTGTTCGTCGTCGACACCTCGGGCTCGATGGCGGGCGCGTCCATCCGCCAGGCGCGGGCGGCGCTCGCGTTCGGGCTGGGACGCCTCGGACCGGACGATCGCTTCAATCTGATCGCGTTCAATTCCGAGGCCCACGCCCTGTTTCCGACCGCGCTGCGGGCCAGCGCCGCCAACCTCGATTTCGCCCTCGATTGGGTCCGGCGGCTGGAGGCCCAAGGCGGAACCGAGATGCACGGCGCGCTGGCGCTGGCACTGCGGGACCTCGATCCGGAAGACGAGCGCCTTCGCCAGATCGTGTTCCTGACCGACGGGGCGGTGGGCAACGAGCGCCAGCTCTTCGAACTGATCCACCAACGCCTCGGCCGCAGCCGCCTGTTCACGATCGGCATCGGCTCGGCGCCCAACGGCTTCTTCATGCGTAAGGCTGCCCAGTTCGGCCGAGGCAGCTTCACTTACATCGGTGGCATCGATCAGTTGCAGGAACGCATGGGCGCCCTGTTCACCCGGCTCGAGTCACCGCTGGTGCGGGACATCGAGGTGATCTGGCCCGCCGGCATGGCGGTCGATGCACAACCGACACGGATTCCGGATCTCTATCTGGGCGAGCCGGTGGTCGTCGCCGCCGCAAGCGACGACCTCGCAGGCGAAATCGAGATCCGCGCCCGTATCGGCCAACGGCAGTGGCGGCAGCGCGTCGCCCTCGCGCAGGCCAGTGCAGGCGCGGGCATCGGCAGTCTGTGGGCGCGGCGCAGGATCGAAGCGCTGATGGACCAGCTCGCCGACGGCCGCGACGAGGACGCGGTTCGCGCCGAAGTGGTCGGGTTGGCGATCGAGCACCGGCTGATCAGCCGCTTCACCAGCTTCGTCGCGGTCGATCGCACGCCGGCACGGGCCGACGGCCAGGACTCGACGAGCGCGGCGATACCGAACCGGCTGCCCCAGGGCTGGGAATTCGGCAAGGTATTCGGCGAACTGCCGCGCGGCGCGGCCGGTAGCCGCTGGCATCTCCTGCTCGGACTGATCGCGCTCGCATTGGCGGCGGTCGCCGCCTTCGCCAGCCGCAGCCGGCCCCACGGCCCGGCCTGAACCTACCGGCAACAGACTGGAGACACCCGACCATGAAACCGCAATCGAGCAACCGCGACCGCGACCTGGACTTCCTCGGCATCGAGTGCGCCTGGCCCAACCAGGCCGTCCTTGGCTCGTCGCGTCTACGGCCCCGGCCGCGTCCGCGGCGCTGGCGCCAGGTGGCCGTGATCCTGGCGGTGGTGCTGGCCGGCGCAGGCGCCTGGCAACTCGGCCAGGCCGGCTACATCCATGCCAAGGCCTGGCTCGCCCAGGCCCTGATCCGCGATGCCTGGTCCCGCACCCTCGCCGGCGAGCAGCACGTCCGGCCCTGGGCCTGGGCGGACACCTGGCCGGTGGCACGCCTGCGCGCGCCGGCCCATGGCGTGGATTTCCACGTCCTGGCCGGTGCCGACGGCCGCAGCATCGCCTTTGCGCCTGGCCACGTGTTCGGTACCGTGGCACCGGGCGAAGCCGGCAACAGTGTCATCGGCGCCCACCGCGACACCCATTTCGCGTTCTTGCGGAAGATCGACGATGGCGATCTGCTCGAAGTCCAGACGCCTGCCGGCCGCCTGGTCCGCTATCGGGTCACCGAACGGAGCGTGGTGGACCGCCACGACACCGCCGTCATGGCCCACGACGCCTTCGCCGCAGAACTGACGCTGGTCACGTGCTACCCGTTCGATGCTTTGCGTGCCGGCGGACCGCTGCGCTTCGTGGTCCGCGCACGCGCGGAATCCGACGGCGACCGCGGCGCGGCGCAGGTTGCGATCTGATGCGACGGTGCAGCCACCGCCGTCAAGCGCTGCGGCCGAACAACCGCGCCAGGGAATATCCCGGCTGCCGACGCGCGTGAAGATAATCCGAGAACTCGCGGTCGGCGCGATCAATGTGTTCGAACAGCCAGCCCTGCAGCAGGGACACGGTCGGCAGCCTGACGAAGCGTCCGTCGCGATGAAGCTGATGGGTCTCGCGCACCCGGCGCTCGAACGCGCGGTGGTTGGCGCAATGAGGTTCGAGGCCCGGAAACGCCTCGGCGGCCATCGTCTGTTCTTCGCTGCGGAAATGATGCACGGTGCGGGCTTCCAGTTCGGCCAGCAGCGAGCCCAGTTCGCTGCTGCCGGCACAATGGCCCATGCAAAGGCGCATGCGGTCGAGAACGTCGGCCAGCGCACGGTGCTGCGCATCGACATCGTCGATGCCGAACTCGTACTCCGGTCCCCACCGTGGCACCGCGCTCATTGCCCCTCCCGCCATCGGCCGCCGGCCGTGTCGCTCCGCCGACGGTGGCGTGCCAAGCTCGTCTTTCCTACATCCTACATGCGTAGCGGCCTGTTGGCACCCCCGTACACCTCGGCGAACCCCGATGCCGGGTCGCGCGCGGCGAGACTCAACCGACGGTGGCGCCCAGCCAGCCCGCCTGCAAGCGCCGCTGGGCGGCGCTTGCCCGGGTATCGCCACGCAGCCTCACGGCCTTGAGTGCCGGTGGATCGAGCACCACCTCGAACCGCCGCAGCTCGTCACGGCGGAAGGCGTGCACGACCAGCCGATCGCCTGCCCGGTGTCGTCGCAGCATGCCGTCGAGGGCATCACGGTCGACACGCAGGCCATCGATCGCCACCAGTTCATCGGCGGCCGATAGTCCCGCGCGGTGGGCCGCGCCCCCACTCAGCACGCTGGAAAGGCGGGCTCGGCGCCCGCCCGTTGCCAGGCGGACGCCGAGCGATGGCACGTCTTCCGCCTGCTGCTCGAGTTCGATGCCGAAGGGCTTCAGCCAGCGGGCCAGGGCGAGCTCGCCGGTACCCTCCACCGTCTGGCGCAGCCAGCGGCCGAGGGCGCTGCCGCCGACTTCGGCCACGGCGGCAAAGACACCATCCTCCTCGACGCCGCCACCGCCACTGCCGTGGCGTTGCCACAGCAGGCGCATCACGTCGTCGAGGCTGCGCCGGCCCTCGCTCGCGGCCCGCAGCTTCAAATCGGTGGCGAGCGCCACCAGCGCGCCTTTGGCGTAGTAGGAGACGATCGCGTTCGGCGCATTCTCGTCCTGACGGTAATACTTGGTCCAGGCGTCGAAGGACGAATCGGCGAGGCTCTGACGCAGGCGGCCCGGCGCCCGCAGCACGCCGGCGATGGTTCGCCCCAGTTGCTCGAGATAATCGGCCGGACTCAGCACACCACTGCGGGTGAGGGCGAGGTCGTCGTAGTACGAGGTGATCCCCTCGAACGCCCACAGCAGCGAAGTATGGACCTCCCGCGAGAGGTCGTACGGGGTGAAGGCCGCCGGCCGGATGCGCTTGACGTTCCACGAGTGGAAGTACTCGTGGCTGCACAGGCCGAGGAAGCGTTTGTAGCCGTCGTGCGATTTGCCCATGCCGGTGTACGGCAGGTCGCTGCGGCAGGCCAGCAAGGCGGTGGACGCCCGATGCTCCAGGCCGCCGTAGCCGTCGCCGACCACCATCGTCAGGAACAGATAGCGCTTCATCGGCGCCGGCTTGCCGAACAATTCGATCTGCCATTCACAGATACGCGACAGGTCGGCACCCAGGCGATCCAGATCGCCGTCGTGGCTACCGGTCACGACCACCTCGTGGGACACGCCGCCCGCCTGGAAGCGGGCTCGGGCGAAGCTTCCGATCTCGACCGGATGATCGATCAGCTCATCGTAGTCGGCCGCACGGTAGACGCCGAAGCCGTGCCGCCGGGCGGCGCCGGGTCTCCCCCGCGCCTCCGCCAGTGCCGTCGCCACCTTCCAGCCTTCCGCGCCCGGCCAGTCCGGCGCGACCAAGGTCACCAGGCATTCCCGCTGCTCGTGGCCATGCACCTGCAGAAACACGCTGGTTCCGTTGAAGAACGCGTGACTGTGGTCGAAGTGGGCCGCCCGGACCGACAGATCCCAAGCGTAGATGTCGCAGTCCACCTCGAGCGCACCCCGGCGCGTCGGCGCGCAGCGCCAACTCTGCTTGTCGAGCTTTTCCAGGGCCACCTGCCGGCCCCCGCTGCGGGCTTCGATGGCAACGATGTTTCGCGCGAAATCCCGGATCATGTAGCTGCCGGGAATCCAGGCCGGCAGGGACAGTCGTTGCCCGGCAGGATCCGGATCGGCAATGGTCAGCCGGACCCGCAGCAGGTGACCGGATGGATCGGCGAGTTCGACCCGGTAATGCACGGCTTCATTCATCGGTGCTTCTCCCATGGCTGCCCTACTCCGGTGCGCGGCCCTGGCCCTACCGCCGTGGCCGCATGCACGCGCTGCGCGCCCGGTTGCCCGCTTGTGCATCAATGCAGGAAAAACGCCTTCGCAACAGGCGAATAGCCGGCGAACGCACCCCTTTTCCACACCGATATCCACACCAGCCGTGGATAAGGGCAGATCGCGAAAATGCGGCGCACAAACCTGCACCAAGGCGCTTGGTTGAGCCATTCTGACCGTTCGCGAGGGCCCCGGTCCAACCGCGGCGCAGCAGATCAGCGCGGATCGGACAGTGCACGGCAGCAGAAATTATCCACAGCCGCATGCAGCTGCACTAATGAGAAGCTGGAAACCCATCCGTGCAGGGGCCATCCATCATTTCCGGGGCCCTCACCCTGCAATGCCGGATCGCTTGTGCGCTGCACGAGCACCATGCTGGTGCAGCAGAATTCATTCACCGGACGTGCGATCGCCGCCACACTTCATGACATTTGCCATCGACGCCGCCGCCCCTGAGCCGAGACCATCGAGGGCCGCGATGACCCCTTCGCGGTCTTCGAGCGAACGGTTCTGGCTCAGCTTCCATTTGCCCTCGAGCCGTTCCACGGTCAGTTCGACGCCCACCACTGCGGCAAGCATCCGCTCGATGTAGTCGGCGGGTGCGTCGTCGATGCGCCAGGGGCTGGCGCTCGTGCGCTCCTGGCGCGCCGTCAGGGCCGTAAGGAAATCGTGCAGCCAGGCCCGGTCCTCGACCGCCCGGAGCACGCCGTGGGCATGCACGACACAGTAGTTCCAGGTCGGTACGACCTTGCCATGGCGTTGCTTGGACGGATACCAGCCGGGACTGACGTAATGGGAGTCGCGCTGAAACACGGCCAGCGCGGGGCTGCCCGCCCCGGCCGCACGCCACACCGGATTGGCGCGTGCCACATGGGCCAGCAGGCGGCGCCGGCCATCGCCCTCCTCGACCAGCATCATCGGCAGGTGCTCGGCCTGCAGTCCCTGGTCGGATTGCAGCACCAGCGTGGCCAGCGGCGCGCCGTCGATCAGTTCGACCATTGCCCGGTGGTTCGGCGCATGGAAGTTGCTCGGACAGTACATGGTCGGCTCCTCAGCGCCGTTCGGTGGCCTGGTAACGGGCTGCGCTGATGAATTCACCGAAGGTCTCGCACCAGATGATCACCGTATTGAACTCACGAACGTCGATCCCGACGGGCAGCCGCACGATGAAGCTGCCGAAGCTGCGCACCTCGCCGACCCGCTGCATCTGCAGCCGGTGGCGCTCGAAGCCGGCCTCGTCCTCGACGAAGACCGGCGACAGATAGAGCTTGTAGTCGGGGCCCGGCGCGATCCGTCCGGCGAATGCAATGTGCTCGGGGCCCACCGCCACGCGCCCTTCTCCCCAGTGCAGCAGGTCGCTGCCGGCCAGCTCGCGGCGGAATTCGCCACTGAATCGCGCGACCGCCATGGCGCTGCGCAGTTCATCCATGCCCACCTCCGGCTGGGCGGTCAGGATCGGCAATACGTAGATGCCCGCCGCAAAACCGACCAGGAGGGCCAAAAGGTGAGTGAGCAATGCCTTCAGCATCTTCATGTGGACTCCTCGGTCAGCGCGGCGCCGGCAACCGGATCAGCGCGTCGGCCACGGCCGCCATTTCGCGCGACCACTCCTCCCCTGCCTGCCGCGCCCGCAACGCGGCACCGTCGGGCAGTGCCCGGCGCGAGGCCAACACGCCGACGTTGCCGCTGTCGCTACGCACGCTCAGCGCGATCCAGGGCAATTCCCGTCGCAAGTGGGCGAGCGTGGCCACCAGTTCGGCCTCCTCGCGCGGACAAAGGTTCATCGCCAGCACCCCCGGCTCGCCGACCCGCCGGCACAGCGCCGACAGAAAATCCCCGGCAGTGACACAGTCGGCCTGGCGTTCGCCATCGAACAGGTCGCACCAGACGAGATCGTACCGGTGATGATCGCGCACGACGAATTCCTCCGCCGGGGAAACTGCGACGTCTGCATCGTCCGGCAGCCCGAAGTATTGCCGCGCGAGGACCAGAGCCTCACGCGAAGCCTCGACCGAACGCAGCCGCAGCGCGGGCCGCGAGCACGCCACGAAGCGTTCGATGGCGGCGCCACCGAGGCCCAGGTTGAGCGCCGTCGTCGCCTGTGGCTGCCACAGCAACGCGGTCAGCAATGGCATCACCGCCGGCAGCAGCGGACGCTCCGGCGATGCCAGCGACATCACCGACTGAACCGCAGCACCACCGCCATGCAACCAGCGCAGGTCCTGGTGTTGATGCACGCGAAAGCCGGCCCGCTCGGCGACGATGGTGGCCGGATCGCGGCCGAGCGACAGCAGTCGTTCCACCAGGCCGGACGTTGCGGGCGCCGCCGCCGAGCCCACCGCGGCCGCCTAGGCGTTGGGCGGCGCCAGACGATCGAGGCGCAGACGCTCGCGCTGGTCGAACAGCCGGCGGCTCGCCGCAATGACCGCAGCCAGGGTGCCGAATCCGGTGCCCGCCGTGATCGTGAACATGATCAGGATCTGGTATTTCACGGCCAGCGCAGGCGCCGTGCCCGACAAGATCTGGCCGGTCATCATGCCGGGCAGACTGACCACGCCCGCGGCCGCCATCGCATTGATGATCGGGATCATGCCGCTGCGGATGGCGTCGCGACGGGCGTCGCCGACCGCCTGCTGCCACCGCTCGCCGAGCATCAGCCGGCTCTCGATCACGGCCCGCTGGCGCCACACCGAGTCGGTCAGGCGATCGAGGCCGAGGGCGACGCCGGTCATGGTATTGCCCAGCATCATGCCGAGTAGGGGAATCGCGTACTGCGGTTCATACCAGGGCGTCGGCCCGACGATCACGGTCAAGGTCAGGACCGTCACCGCAAACGCGGATACGAACATCGACAAGGTGCCCAGAGCGGGCGCCCACAGCCCCTTCAGCGGCCGCTTCTGGCGCGCGATCACCTCGCGCCCCGCCAACGCCAACATCACCGTCGCCATCAGCGCCACCCAGCCCAGGGTCGCCGCCGAAAACAAGGCCTCGAGGACGAAGCCGACCAGGGCCAGTTGCACCGTCGTGCGCAGCGCCGCGACCAGCAGGCTGCGGCCGACCCCCAGGCGTGCCAGGTGGGTGGCCACGGCGAGCGCGAGCACCAGCGCTGCGGCCAGCGCCAATTGCCACCACGAGAGTTCGATCAGGTTCATCGCGCCACCACCAGCCGGCCACCGTCGAAACAGAGATGGCGATCCGCCACGCGTGCGATCTGATCGGGGTCGTGGGACACCCACAGCGTCGGCAGGCGGGCATCGCGGACCCGCGACCGCAGCAGCGCCTCGACCCAACCGGTGGCCTTCCGATCGAGATTGGCGCATGGCTCGTCGAGCAGCAAGGCCTGCGGCCGACGGGCCAGCAACCGCAGCAAGGCGAGCCGCTGCTTCTCGCCGGAAGACAGCCGCGCCACCTCCCAACCGCCCGCGGCTGCGTCCAGGCCCAATGCCGCCAGCCCGTCGATCGGTGCCGCCGGAAAGTGCTCGCCGACCGTGTCGAACCACCACTGGCTCTCGGCCGGCAGCATCATCACCTGCGCGCGCCAGCGGTGCCCTGGCATCTGCTGCTGGCCGGCATCACCCAGACCGACCTCGCCCTGGTGCGGATCGAGATCTGCAATCGCCCGCAACAGGCGGCTCTTGCCGGCACCGGAAGGGCCCGACAGGCAGACGATTTCGCCCGCCGACACGTCGAGGTCGAGCGGCCCGACCGGCCCGACCGCGAGACCGCGGAGCACCAGAGACGCAGCGGGACGGCTGCCGGATTCGAGATCGGGAGCGGCTTCGATGGCCATGGCGCGGTCGATGAAGGCAAGAACGCCCGATGATAGCGCCCCATCTCAGGAAGTCGGCAACGGCAGCTCGGCGACACGGTCGATCACCCGCGCACCGTCCGGCAAGGTGGTCTCGTCGCCCGGGCGGAATTTTCCGGTGCGCACCAGGCAGCCCTGCAGGCCAGCGGCGATCGCGCCGGCGACGTCTGCCTCGACATCGTCCCCCACCATCAAGCAGTCGGCGGCCGCGAAACCCGTGCTCGCAACCACCTGCGCAAAGAAATCGGGGCTCGGCTTGCCCAGGATCACCGCCTCGACACCGGCCGCCCACTCCAGCCCGCGGATGAAGGCGCCCGTATCGAGCATCACACCGTCTTCGTCCATGAAGTATCGATTTCGGCCGATGCCGATCAAGGGGGCACCGGCATGCAACAGGCGGAACGCCCGATTCAGATTGCGATAGTTCAGTTCGTCGCGGGCATCGCCGAGCAGCACGCAGTTCGGCGCATTCTGGTCCACATCGTCGAACTCCGCCCGGATCGCCGGATGCACCAGACAATAGGGCCTCAGCCGCCGCGCGACGACATGGTCGTGGGCGGCCCGGGGCGCGGTGATGAGCTCGTCCGGTCGCACCTCGAACCCCATCTGCCGCATCTCCTCGACGATCGTCTGCGCCGACTTGGTGGCGGTATTGGTGACGAACCTCAGAGGTCGTCCGCAGCGCCGCGCGCGCCGCATGAATTCGACCGCGCCGGCGATCGGCTTCCGGCCGTCGAACAGCACCCCCGAGAGATCGAGCAGCAAGGCCTTCCACTCGCCTGCCATGGCATCGGGCTCCGCCTTCGATTGCAGTAGCGACATTCTGGAAGGTCGGGCCTGCAATTGCGAGCCGCCGCGGCCGCCGCGAGCGCGTCCGGCCCCATCTGCCTTGACCGCGCCCCGTCACGCTCACTAGCATGGACGCGCCCGCCCAGCGCAAGGCGGGCACAACGACAAGACCGCCCGAGGCGAGGAGACGACCGCGACATGAGCGCAGACGAACGCTTGCAGGAGTGGCGCGCCCTGGCGCTGCGCGTCGAGGAAGAGGTGGCACGCGCAGTGATCGGCCAGGCGCCGGTGATCCGACTCATCAACGTCGCCCTGTTCGCACGCGGCCACGTCCTGCTGGAAGGGGACGTCGGCGTCGGCAAGACGACCCTGTTGAGAGCCTTTTCGCGCGCCATCGGCGGCGACTTCGAGCGGGTGGAAGGCACGGTCGACCTGCTTCCCGGCGATCTCGTCTATCACACCTACGTGGATGCCGCCGGCAAGCCTCGCATCGAGCCAGGGCCGCTGCTGCGCCACCGGGACCGGCTCGTGACCTTCTTCTTCAACGAAATCAATCGCGCCCGGCCCCAGGTGCAATCGCTGTTGCTCCGGGCAATGGCCGAGCGCAGCGTCAGCGCGTTCAACGAGACCTTCGCGTTTCCCCACATGACGGTCTTCGCCGACCGCAACCGGGTGGAAAAGGAGGAGACCTTCGAGCTCGCATCCGCCGCCCGCGACCGCTTCATGTTCGAGCTGCGGATGCCGACGCCCGAAGACTACGACATCCGCCGTGCCCTGGTATTCGATCCACAATTCCACGACGTGGAGTCTCTGCTCGATACCGTGGCCGCGGATCTGCTGCCCTGGCACCAGCTCAACGACGTGGCGGCGCAGATCCAGCGCAGCGTGCGGGCCAGCGAGGCGCTGGAACGCTACGTCATCGACCTGTGGGACGCCACGCGCGACCCGTCCCGCTTCGGCATCGCCCTGGAAGGGGTCGATATGGGGCAGTTGGTGCTGGCGGGCGCCAGCCCGAGAGCGATCATGGCCATGACCCGCGCCGCCCGCGTCGTGGCCTGGCTATCGGGCCGCGACTACCTGACCCCGGAAGACATCCGTTCCGTGATGCCCTCGGCGCTGGTCCATCGGATCTTCTTCACTCCGGTCTACGAGTTGCGCCGCGCCGAGCTCGCCGACCAGCTGATCGAACGGATACTGGAACAGGTGGCGACCCCGAGGTGAAGCCGAACCACGAATTTCATTATCGCTTCGGCAAGCGGGCCTCCGCCTGGCGGCCCGGCGCCCACCCCGGCTCTGCCCTCGGTGCCGGCGAGCACTTCGTCGCCCATACGAGCCTGTTCGCACGACCCGATCCGCGACGCATCGACCTGCGGGCGAGTCTCCGCGACCCGCGGGGCGATTGGCTGGTGCGCCTGGCGCGCCAGCGCAGCCACGTACCGGTGGCGGCGGTGGTGGACGTCTCGGCTTCGATGGATTTCGGCGCGCCGAGCCGAAAGCTCGATCTGGTGGCCGATTTCGTCTCCGCCCTCGGGCGCGCCTGCCTCGCTGCCGGCGACCCCTTGTCACTCTCCGCCTTCGACATGACCTGTCGCGACGATCTCCATCTGCCGCCGAGCCGCCAACCCGGTCTCGCCGATCTGCTGGCCGCCCGCCTGCGCACGGCCGCGTGCCCGGCTCGAGGCCACGACGGTCTGTCGGCCGCCCTCGCACCATTGGCGGGACGTCAGGCACTGGTGTTCCTGGTGTCGGACTTCCACGGCTACGGCCGAGAACTCGAATCCGCACTGGATCTGCTCGGCCGCGCCCGGGTGACGCCGATCGTGGTCTGGAGCCCGGCGGAGATCACCCCTCCGAACGGTGAAGGGCTGCTGCGCCTGCGGGATCTCGAGAGCGGCCGCCTGCGCGAACTGTGGCTCCGCCCGCGCCTGCGGCAACGGTGGCAGGCTGCGGTTGCTGCCCACCGGGAGGCTTTGCAGGCTCGCTTCCGGGCACGGGGCATCCGTCCCTTCTTCCTCTCCGACCCATTCGACGGCGACGCCCTGACCCGCCACTTTCTGGAGGGGACATGAGACGATCAGCCGCCTTCGCCCTGGCCTTGCTGCAGGCGTCCACCGTCGCGGCCGAGCTCGCGCCCCATCCGGCTGAAGTGGTCCAACCCCGAGCCTTCGGCCTTCAACTCGGCGACATGCTCGAACAGCGCATCCGGCTCGAGGCCGACGGTGTGCCCTTCGCGAGCGACCGCCTGCCGCCGCTGGAACGGATCGGAAACTGGTTTGCCCGGCGCAGCGCCACACGCACACGGGACATCGACGGCGACGAGTGGCTGGTGGTGCGCTACCAACTCATCAATGCACCGCCGCGGCTGCAGATCGTGACCCTGCCCGGCCTGACCCTGGAGGCAAGCGACGGCGGCCCTGCCCTGAAGGTCGCTGCGTGGCCGGTTTCGGTCGCCCCCATCGGTCGTCCCAACCCATTCACGGAGCCCGGCCTCGGCGCGCTGCGCCCCGACCGCCCGCCGGCGACCCCATCATTGGCCGCCATCGCAGAGCGGCTGCGGCACAGCCTGCTGGCGCTCGCCGTGGTGCTGGCCGGCTGGCTCGGGTGGTGGATCTGGCGCGCGCGGCAGGAACGCTCGTCGCTGCCCTTCGCCCGGGCGTGGCGGTCGATGCGCGCATTCGACGACGGCGACCCGAGGAGCTGGCGCGCGCTGCACCGGGCTTTCGATGCCAGTGCCGGCCGTGTGGTCGATGCCGCCAGTGCCGCCGAGTTGTTCGTGCGGCGGCCCGAGTTCCTGCCGCTGGCCGAAGACATCCGACGATTCTTCCGCGCATCCGGGCAGCGTTTCTTCGCCGGCGCCAGCAGCGGAGAAGGCGTCTCGCCGCGATCGCTGTGCCGCGCATTGCTGCGCATCGAGCGGCGTCACGCGCGATGACCGGCGGCATCGATTTCCTCCGGCCCGAACTGTTGGCACTGTTGCCGCTGGCCGCCTTGCCCCTGTTCGCGCGCAGCACCGACGCCCGCCACTACCCGCATCTCGGATGGCTGCCGGCGGACCCCGCCGGACGCCTGATCGGGCTCCTGCTGCGCTTGTTCGCGGCACTCGCGATCGCCGCCGTGGCGATCGCGCTGGCAGCGCCGGGGCGAGCGCAGACGGTGGAACCGCGCACCGGTCGTGGCGCCGAGTTGCTGCTGCTGATCGACCGTAGCCGGAGCATGGACGAACGCATGCTGCCGAGCGACTGGCGCGAGCTCAGTCCCTATGACATCCGCCACCAGACCCTATCGCGCGGCCCGGTCAAGTCGCGCGCCGCGCGAGAACTGCTGGCCGACTTCGTCGCGCGGCGACCGGACGATCGCTTCGCGGTCAGTTTCTTCTCGGCGAGCACCTTGTACGTGGTGCCGTTCACCCAGCACGACGAAGTGGTGCAGGCCGGGATCGCCGCCGGCGGCGTCCATCGTGGCCTGTCCGAAACGGACGTCGGTCGCGCGCTGATTTCTTCGGTGGCACGCTTCGAAAAACGCGCCTACTCGGGCAGCCGAATCATTCTGCTGGTGTCCGACGGCGGCGCCCGTCTCGACGAGGACACCCGGCTGGCGATCCGCGCAGGCTTCGAACGGCAGCGCGTCGCGCTCTACTGGATCTATCTGAAGGGCTTCGGTCGGCCGGATCTCGAGGCGGCCGGCGAAGCCAGCGAAGCGATTCCCGAAGTCGCCCTGCATCGCTTCTTCCAGACGCTGCCAACGCCGTATCACGCCTACCAGGCCCAGAGCCCGGAGGATCTCGCGGCGGCGGTGGCCGATGTCGGACGCCAGCAGAACCATCCCCTGGATTTCGAGGAGCTGATTCCGCGGCGCGACTACAGTCGCCACTTCGTCGCCCTCGCCCTGGCGCTGGTCGCGGTCCTGGTGCTGGCCCGGCGCTGGCAACTGGGGGGCGCGACATGAGGCGGCGCACCGTGCATTTCGGCTTCGCCCTGGCTGCCGCCTTGCTCGCCGCGCTGGCCGCATCGCAGGCGGCGGAATGGCGGCAGGCGCGCCAGCTCGCGGAGATGGTCGAGGAACCCGCGCGGGCCGAGGCACCGACCTCCCCGGAGGCGGCCATGCTGCGGGCCATGGCCCAGGCCGCCGATGGCGACTACGATGCCGCCCTGCTCGCCTACAAGGCGCTGCTCGGCAGCCAGCGAGGCGCCCTGCGACGGACCGCCCTGTTCAACCTCGGCAATCTGCACCTGCGCGAGGCGCTGCGCCGCCGACGCGCCTCCCCCGACGAAGCCCTGCCCTACCTCGAACTCGCCAAGCAGAACTTCCGCGACCTTCTGCGTCTGGATCCGGACGACTGGGACGCCCGCTACAACCTCGAGCGGGCCCTGTGGCTCGCACCCGAACAGGAGCGCGCCGTCATAGACGCGGCCGCGCCGGTACGCAGCGAGCGGGCAATCACCACCATGCGTGGCGGCAAGGCGGCACTGCCATGAGACACCCCCTGTCATCGCGACACCTGGGCCACGATGGCAAGGGGGGTGGTCGAGCGCACGGCTTCCCTCGGCCGTCCGAACCGAAACGGCCGCCCAGCGACGCCGGGGAGGGCGAGTGAGCAAGGGCACCCCTCCCGGCCGTTGGCTGCTGCCCTCGGCCTGCGCCCTGCTGGTGCTTGCCCTGCTATTGCCGCCATTGCCCTGGCCACGCACCAGCTTCGACTACCTGGCGGTTTTCGACATCACCCAGAGCATGGGCGTGACGGACTACCGTCTGGATGGCAGACCCGTCAGCCGCCTCGACTTTTCCCGCCGCGCGCTGAGCGCGGCGCTGACCGACCTGCCCTGCGGTTCGCGGGTCGGACTCGCCGCATTCAGCGGCTACCGCAGCCTGACGCTGCTGGCTCCGGTCGAGGTCTGTGCGCACTACGGCGACCTGCTGGCCACCCTCGACCAGATCGACGACGGCATGCGCTGGGCCGAGGCAAGCCAGGTCGCCAAGGGACTGTTCTGGGCGCTACGTGCTGCGCGCGACATCGGCGACTCGCCACAGCTGCTGTTCTTCACCGACGGCCACGAATCGCCGCCGCTCGACGATGGCACGCCGGCGCTGTTCGGCGACATCCGCGAGGGCCAGGTCCGCGGGCTGGTGGTTGGCGTCGGCGGCGACGTGCCGCGGCCGATCCCGAAACGCGACGCCTCGGGCCGCGCCAATGGCTTCTGGGGCGCCGACGAAGTGGTGCAGGGGGCGGATCCGGCACGGCGCAGCGAGCACCTGTCGGCGCGACGCGGAACCCACCTGCAGGCACTGGCTGCCCGCACCGGGCTCGACTACCTCGGGCTCGACGACATCGCCGGCCTGTCTGCCGCAATGCGCGCCGCGCCCAGGTCGCAGCGCCGCGAACTCCCTACCGATCTCACGTGGCTGCCGCTGGGGTTGGCGTTGGGCCTGCTGTGCGCCGCGCCGCTGCGCTCGCTGCTCGCGCCGGCCTGGCGCCGGCGACGGCGGTAGCGTCTCGGGGACCGCATCCGCTCCCGTCAGGCGCCGTACTTGGCGAGAAACTCGGCCTCGGTCAGCATGGCCGTCGGGTTGGCGAAAGCGTAGTAGCCCGGCTTGCGATCGACGAAGATCTGCTCGCTCAGAACGAAGCCTTCCGTATCCTCGAACAGGCCCGGTGGCATCAGGACCTGGCCGTTGGCCTTGAGGCGGAAGAACAGATGGGTGCCGCAGCGACTGCAGAAGCCCCGCTCCGCCCACGCCGAAGACGCATAGGTGGTGATGTGCTCGGTGCCGTCGAAGACGACGTCGGTGCCGCAGTCGACGGCCAGCAGCGGCCCGCCGCTCCAGGTACGGCAGTAGCCGCAATGGCAAACGCCGACCTGCGACGACACCGTCTTCGCGACGACCTGCACAGCACCGCAGAGGCAGCGCCCCGACTTGCTCGTGGATTCGTCCATTTCGACCTCCTCTGAAAAAGGCGCGCCCTCAGGCCGGTTCGAACACCGGCAGGCAGCGCACCTCGGTCCGCACCGAATTGGCGATGAAGCATTCTTCGTGGGCCTCTCCGTGAAGCGCCTGGAGCAACTGCGCATCGGGCACGGAATCGGCGAAACTCACCTGGGGGCGCAAAGTGACCACGGTGATCGCCAAGCGCCCGCGTTCGTCCCGACTCATCCGTCCCGTCGCGGCATCGCGATAGACGTCGACCCGGTACCCCTGGCGTGCCGCGATCGAGAGAAACCACAGCATGTGGCAACTCGCCAGCGCGGCGACGAAGGCCTCCTCCGGGTCCACTCCGAGTTCGTCGGAATAGGGAACCGGCACGACCTGGGGCGAGGACGACGCCAGTACCTCCGCACCACCGTCGAACCGCCAGACATGGCGTCGCGAATAGCGATTGTCGAGAAAATCCTGGTCGCCCCGCCGCCAGATCACTTCGGTTCGGTACTCCGACATGGCGATGTCTCCTTGCGATCATGCTTCCCGGGTGATCTTCCCGGACCGAAAAACGAATGTCGAAAAATGCCGTGCGTGCCGCGCGCCGGCAATCTCCCACCGGGTGCCGGCATGCACCCGAAAGCAACTCACGGACCAGCTCCAGTCGAGCCCCGTCCGGCACCCGGATGATGACACGATCATCGCCCGGACGGCTGCGGCGTACGTCGGGTGCCAGCCGCAGCGCCCGGCGGGAGATTGCCGGCATCGCGGACACCGATCCCGGTGCCGCGCACGCGCCGAGCGCACGGCACGCCGTGGACCCGATGCACCATCATTGTGCCAGCGGTGACCCCGGCGCGCGCGGTGCCGCCCGCGCTGGCGACCGACTGTGCCCCGGGACACCGTTCGGCGCGCACGCCGGCTCGGCCCGGGCGAGCAGAGGGCTTCCGGAAATGCCACGGTGATCGAACCCCCCGCCACTTGCCGAGGCCTGTTCAATGGCGCAGACTGAGATCAGCGCGACGACCACCGTTCGCGAACCGATCCGCAGTCAGGCAGGAGCGCCAGTGCCAACGATCGACTGGACCAAGTACGAAAGCAAGACCTACGATGAACTGCTTGCGGCAGCCGGCACACCTCGGGCCGCAGCAACCGAGTTGGTTCGCCACTTGGCCGGCCTCGCGCCGGAGGAAGTCGAGGACCTCAAGACAACCGCCGAGGTCGCGATCCAGGTGATGGGGATCACATTCACGGTGTATTCCGACGCGGGCATGATCGACCGGGCCTGGCCCTTCGACATCATCCCGCGGATCATCCCGGCCGACGAATGGCAGCGCACCGAGGCCGGGCTGGCCCAACGGGTGCGCGCGCTCAACATGTTCATCGACGATCTCTATCACGAGCAGCGTATCGTCCGCGACGGTGTGTTCCCGGTCGAATTGCTCGAAGAATCGGTGAATTTCCGCCCCCAGTGCGTCGGCATCTCGCCCCCCAACGCGGTCTGGGCGCACATCTGCGGATCCGACCTGGTGCGCGACGGCGACGGCACCGTCTACGTGCTCGAGGACAACCTGCGCATTCCGTCGGGCGTGTCCTACATGCTCGAGAACCGCAATGTCTCGAAGCGGGTGTTGCCCGAACTGTTCGCCACCGGCCGCATCCTGCCGGTGGACGACTATCCTGCCCAGCTCTACGACATGCTCGCGTCGATGTCGCCGCGCCAGGACGTCGAGCCGTCGATCGTCGTGATGACGCCGGGCGTGTTCAACTCGGCCTATTTCGAGCACGCGTTCCTGGCGCAGCAGATGGGCGTGGAGCTGGTCGAGGGCTCGGACCTGATCGTCGGCACCGACGACTGCGTCTATATGCGCACGATCGAAGGATTGTCGCGGGTGGACGTGATCTACCGCCGGGTGGACGACATGTTCATCGATCCGGAAGCCTTCAACCCGGATTCCGTGCTCGGCGTTCGCGGCCTGCTGCGGGCATGGCGAGCCGGCACGGTGGCGCTGTGCAACGCGCCCGGCGCCGGCGTCGCCGACGACAAGGTGGTCTACGCCTTCGTACCCAAGATCATCAAGTATTACCTCGGCGAGGACGCGCTGATCCCCAACGTGCCGAGCTACCTGTGCATGAACCCGAAAGAACGCGACTACGTGCTCGCCAACCTGGACAAGCTGGTGGTCAAGCCGGCCAACGAATCGGGCGGCTACGGCATGCTCGTCGGCCCCCATGCCAGTGCCCAGAAGCGCGCGGAATTCGCCGAGCTGATCAAGGCCAACCCACGCAATTACATGGCCCAGCCGACACTCTCGCTGTCCACCACGCCGACCCTTTGCAACGGTGGCGTCGAACCGCGCCATGTGGACCTGAGGCCGTTCATTCTGTCCTCCGGACAGGACGTCTATGTCACGACCGGCGGACTGACCCGGGTAGCGTTGGTCAAGGGTTCGCTGGTCGTCAATTCGAGCCAGGGCGGTGGCAGCAAGGACACCTGGATCATATCCAGCGAGGACGCCTGAACGATGCTATCCCGCGTTGCCGAAAACCTGTACTGGATGGCCCGCTACATCGAGCGCGCCGAGGATACCGCCCGTTTGCTGCGGGTGACCCGCCACTTGATGCTGGATTTCCCGGGCACGCCGAGCCTGGGTTGGTCCTCACTGATCACCATTACCGGCGCGGAAGACCTGTTCGACGAGCATTATCCACGCCGCGACGAAGCCAGCGTCGTCTCCTTCCTGTGCGCGGATCGCAATCACGGGGGCTCGATCCTGGCGGCGCTGGGCGCCGCGCGCGAGAACCTGCGGACGACCCGCGAGGTCATGCCGCGGGAGATCTGGGAAGAGATCAACCAGCTCTACCTGACCGTCGGCAACCACCTCTCGGGCGGTATCGCACAGCGTCGGCGCGACGATTTCCTGCGCATGGTGATCCGCGGCTGCCAGACCCTGGTGGGCCTGGTCGAGGGCAGCCTCAGCCACGGACCGGCGCGGCGCTTCTGCGAGATCGGCCGACTGCTCGAACGGGCCGACATGACCACCCGCATCCTCGACGTGCGCTCGGCCAACCTGCTGCCGCGCAATGCCGAGGATCTGACGCCGTTCGAGAACCTGCAATGGATGAGCGTCCTCAAGTCGCTCTCGGCCCACCAGATGTACCGCCAGCGAACCCGCAACCGCGTGCGCGGCCCCGATGTCGTGCGGTTCATCCTCCAGGATGCGAACTTCCCGCGCTCGGTCTATCGCTGTCTCGACGATCTGTGCCGCAACTTCACTGCCCTGGCCCGACATCAGGACGCGGTGAACGCGGCGGCGATGAGCCGCGACGCCCTTCTCGGTGCCAGCGGCGACGAGCTCGCACGGGCACCGGAACAGCTTCACGAATTCGTCGACGGGGTCCAGATCGGCTTCCAGCGCATCGATCAGACGATTCGAGAAACCTGGTTTGCCGGCCTCGATGCGCCGGCGCCAGTCATCTCCGGCTGAGCGCAGCTGGACCCGGACCATCGCGGCGTGGCCGTCGCATGCGATGCGGCGCGCCCGCCGCCGCTCGAGATCCTCTATCGCGACGACCGGGTGATCGCGGTCGACAAGCCGCCCGGGTTACTGGTTCATCGTTCGGACGTGGACCGGCACGCCCGTGAATTCGCGCTGCAGATGCTGCGGGACCAGATCGGCCGGCGGGTGTTTCCGGTGCATCGCCTCGATCGAGCCACGTCCGGTCTGTTGCTGTTCGCCCTCGACCCGGAGGCGGCCGCCTTTCTCGGTCGCCGGTTCGAAGCCGGCCGCAAGCAAAGTCGGTATCTCGCCATGGTGCGCGGCCACACCGAACCGGCCGGCCTTATCGACAAGCCCTTGTCCGATCCGCGCGATGAGCGGATCGATGCCCGAGTCCAGCGACCGAGATCCGCACGCACGCGTTTCCAGACCCTAGCCCGGACCGAACTCCCTTTCACCGTGGACCGCTATCCGAGCAGCCGCTATTCGCTGCTGGCGATCGAACCGGAAACCGGCCGACGGCATCAGATCCGGCGCCACCTGAAGCACGCGTCGCACCCCATCATCGGTGACACGACCTACGGCAAGGGCCGGCACAACCGCTTCGTGGGCGAGCACTTCGGCGTGCGTCGGTTGCTGCTCGCCTGCGTCGAACTCGAAATCGCCCATCCCGACGGCACCGGAACGCTACGCCTGGTCGCTGCGCCCAGCGGCGCCTTCCGGGCACTGCTGGCGCGGCTGGACTGGCTGGCGGAACTACCCCCGCACTGGCGCAACGGGTCTGGCCGCGGCTGCCGGCCAAGTTCGCTTGGAGACAGCCTGCCTTCGTAGGAAAATAGTGGGTTTCGAAGGGAGTCCAGGAACACCGAGATGAATTCATTGCGTGAAACCCGCCGCCTGGGCCAGCAGATCTGGCTCGACAACCTGTCCCGCACGCTGCTCAATGACGGCGAACTGGAGCGCCTGGTACGCGAGGACGGTGTCGCCGGCATCACGACCAATCCGGCGATCTTCGAAAAGGCGATCGCGGCAGGCCGCTACTACGAAGAGGAACTGGCCGAGCTGAAGCGCCAGGACCTGGACGCCGAGCAACGGTACGAGCATCTGGCCATCGCCGATGTCCGCCGAGCCTGCGACCTGCTGCGCGACGAATACGAGCGCAGCGAGTACGACGCCGGTTACGTCAGTCTGGAAGTGTCACCGGCACTGGCCCATGACACGGCCGGCACGCTGAATGCCGCACGTCGCCTGCGCGCGGCGGTCGACCGCGACAACCTGTTGATCAAGGTACCGGCGACACCGGCCGGGATCGAAGCGGTCGAGCAACTGATCGGCGAGGGCATCAGCGTAAACGTGACGCTGATGTTCTCGTTGGCCCACTGTGAGGCGGTGGCCTCGGCCTACGAGCGCGGCATCGCGCGACTGCTGACGGCCGACGGCGATCCCCGCCGGGTCAAGTCGGTGGCGAGCTTGTTCCTGAGCCGGGTCGACACGCTGGTGGACCCAATGCTGGACGAACTCGGCGCGGACGCTCTCGAGTTGCGGGGCAAGAGCGCCGTGGCCATGGCCAAGCTGGCCTATGCCGCTTATTGCGAGCGCTGCGAGACGCGCGCCTTCAAGCAATTGCGCGCCGGCGGCGTTCGGCCGCAACAAATGCTGTGGGCCAGCACCGGCACCAAGAATCCGGCCTACAGTGATTTGCTCTACGTCGAGCCGCTGATCGGTCCGGAAACCGTAAACACGGTCCCCGACGCCACGCTCGATGCCTTGCGCCGGCATGGACACATCGCGTCCACCCTGGCCGACGGTGTCGATCGAGCCCAACAGGTATTCGCCCGCCTTGCCCACCTGGGCATCGACATGACCGAACTCGGCGAGCGCCTGCAGCGCGAAGGCCTGATCCAGTTCGAGCAGGCGTTCGCAAGAATGCTCGAGACCACCGCCTGAATCGGCCCCGTGCGTCAGCTGTCGGGGTCGCGGGGCTCGTTCATCAAACGGGCGATGCTCTCGGTTTCGGCCTGAAGACAGAGCAGACGGTCGTGCAGCGCCTCGAGTTGGTCTTCCATCATGCTCATCATCATGCGGGTGGCTCGCAGGGGGCTGCCGGCCACGGCCCTGGCGCGATCGATCTGCAGTTGGAACTCGCGCAGGCGCTCCTGCTGCGGCAGTGGATGCGAGGCGATGTAGCCTTCGATCAGGCGCTCGCGCTCGCGAAAATACTGCTCCGGCCGCTGTTGGGCCAATTCACACCAGGCATCGAAGTCGAGATCGTCCACCCGCCGGCTCCAAGTCCATCGGAGCACAGGCTCCGTACGGGGCCATCCTAGGGCAGGTCGAACGGACGAGACAAGCCGCATCCGCCCGCGAACGTGACGGATGCGGCAGCCAAGGGCGACGCCGGCGAGCGGCGGCCGGCGAATCAGGCGGCCAGCGCGGCCGTCGCGATGCGCGTCAGGTGGCTTCGCGGTACGCCGCGCTGCTCGCCCGCGGATCCGAGCAATTCCTTCATGTCGAGGATCAGTACGATCTGCCCGTTGGACAGCGTCGTGACCCCGGCGACGCCCCGCGGACGGAAGTCGTCGAGCGATTTGATCACCGCGTCCTCGCGGCCGGCGAAGCTGTCGATGGCCAGCACGAAACTCTGCTCGGCGGTCTGCATCAGCACGCCATACTCGGGCACACGTTCCATCGGCCAGTCGAGCAGGCTGGCCAGCGGCAGCACCGGCAACACCTCGCCACGCACGACCATGGTCGCCCGGCCGCCCACTTCCTGCACCTGGTCGAGCTCGATCGGCAGGATCTCGCGCACCATCGACAGCGGGACCGCCAGGGGTTGATCGCCGAGCCGCACCAGCAGTACCGGCAGGATCGCCAGCGTCAGCGGCAGGTTGATGACGAAGGTCGTGCCCTGTCCCAGCACCGACTTGATGTCGATGGTCCCGTTGAGCTTCTGGATGTTGGTACGAACGACGTCCATGCCGACACCGCGCCCGGAGACGTCGGAAACGTTCTCTGCCGTCGAGAAGCCGGGCATGAACACCAGATTGAAGCTCTGGCGTTCATCCATCGTGTTCGCTTCCTCGTCCGTGATCAGGCCCTTGCCGAGCGCCTTGGCGCGCAGCTTCTCCGGATCCATGCCACGACCGTCGTCCGCCACCAGGATGACGATGTGATCGCCTTCCTGACGGGCTTCCAGGCGGACGACCGATTTGGCGGACTTGCCGTTGGCCTTGCGCTCCGAACTGTCCTCGACGCCGTGATCCACGGCGTTGCGGATCAGGTGGATGATCGGGTCGGAGAGGTCCTCGATCATGGTCTTGTCGATCTCGGTGTCTTCGCCCGCCAGCACCAGCTCGACATCCTTGCCCAGATTGCGGGCGAGATCCCGGGCGATCCGCGGATATTTCTGGAACAGGCGCCCGATCGGCTGCATCCGGGTCTTCATCACGGCGTTCTGCAGATCGGAAACCAGCAGATCGAGCTGGCTCACCGCCACATCCAGCGCGTGGAACGTCTCATTGTCGGCGCTGCCCGCAAGAATCTCGCTGCGCAGCGCATTGAGCCGGTTCTTGGTCAGGCCGATTTCGCCGGACAAGTTCAGCACCTGGTCGAGCCGGGAGGTGTCCACCCGGATCGAGTTGTCCCGCGCTCGCTCGCTCTCGCGGCGGCCGACCGGACCCGAATAGCCGGGCTTGTCGGTGGCACGGCGTCCGATCGCCGCCTTGACGATCTGCTCGGGTGTCTTTTCGGAGACATCGCTGTGCACCGGCGTCGGGGGCGCCGGTGTCGCCGCAGGCGCGACCTTGGCCGGCACCCCCGAGACGGCTTCGTGCAAAGCCGCCCAATCGGGCCCGCCCTGCGCCGCGGTTTCGCCAGCGGCACTGCCGTCGACCAGTTCGCCGACCGCCGGCTGCGCCGTGGGTGCACCCGCCTCGACCTCACCGGCAAGTGCCGCCTTGAGGCGGGAGATCAGGTCCGGATCCGCCGGCGGGGGCTGGGTCGCACCCTCGAGGTAGCCGAACATGTCGCGCACGGAACCGGTCGCCTCGAGAATCACGTCCATCGTATCGGGCGTCACCTCGAGCTCGCCGTTGCGCAGCTTGTCGAATAGATTTTCGGTGAGGTGGCACAGGGTCACCAGTTCGGTGGCGTTGAGAAATCCTGCGCCCCCCTTGATGGTGTGAAACCCCCGGAAGATGTCGTTGAGCAACCCACGGTCGTCGGGCGCCCGCTCCAGATCCACCAGTTTGTTGTCGACACCGGACAGCAGATCCCCGGCTTCCACCAGAAAATCCTGCAGCAGGTCTTCCATTCCCGCGAAATCACTCATCGTTCGCTCCGCAAACGGTTCATCCTTGCCCGATCAGAAGCCCAGGCTTTCGAGCAGGTCGTCCACCTGCTCCTGGCTGTTCACGACGTCGTCGCGACCTTCCGAAGTGATCACCGGACCGTTCATCAGGCCTTCGCCGCGCTCGGGCTTGCGGTCGGCGGGCATCGCCTCGATCAGCACCGACAGCATCTGCTGCTCGAGATTCTGGGCGAGATCGACCACCCGCTTGATCACCTGACCGGTAAGGTCCTGGAAATCCTGGGCCATCATGATTTCCATCAGTTGGTCTCCGGTCGCCCGGCTGCCCTCGCGCACCTGCCCGAGGAACTGCCGTGTCTCGCCGGCCAGCGCCTTGAAATCGTCCACCGACAGTTGCTGCGCGTACACCTTCTCCCAGCGCGCCTCGAGATCGGCTGCGTCGCCCTGCAACTTGTCCTGGATCGGCTTGGCGACATCGGTCGCATTGAGCACCCGGCTGGCCGCCTGTTCCGTCATCTGAGCAATGTAGGTCAGTCGCTGACGGGCGTCGGGAATCGCGTCGGCCGCTTCCTGCAGGGCCTGATCGAAGCCGAGCTGGCGCAGTGCGTCGTGCAACTGCCGGGTCATCTGGCCGATGCGGTTGAACATCGCATCGCCTCCGGCGGATTCGGGCGCCACCGCCGCTGGGTCGCCGGCCTCGGCCGCCGCACCGGGCTGCTCGGGCGCGCCCTCGTCGGCACCACCATCGCCGAATTCCTCCGCGACCGAGTCGAACAGCGCCTGCAATTCGTCGCTGTCGCTATCGTCCACCTTGTCGTCCACCACCTCGAGCTTCGGCTGGGCCGGCTCCGAGGCAATGCTGTCGAACAGTGCCTGCAATTCATCACTGTCCCCGGTTTCATCGAACTTCAGTCGTTTCGCCATGTTCGTGACTCCCCGATGTTTCGAAACGACCGGCCGTCAGGCGGCGGCCTTGCCCATTTTTTCGAAGATCTTCTCGAGCTTCTCCGCCAAGGTGCCCGCGGTGAATGGCTTGACCACGTAGCCACTGGCACCGGCCTGCGCCGCCGCAATGATGTTTTCCTTCTTGGCCTCGGCCGTCACCATCAGCACCGGCAGATGCTTGAGCCCGGCGGTGGCCCGGATCGTCTGCAGCAAGGTCAGCCCATCCATGTTCGGCATGTTCCAGTCGGTAACCACGAAGTCGAACGACGCGCTCTGCAGTTTCTGCAGCGCAGCCACGCCATCCTCGGCCTCGTCCACATTCGTGTATCCGAGCTCCTTCAGGAGGTTGCGGACGATGCGTCGCATCGTCGAAAAATCATCCACCACGAGAAATTTCATCTTCGAATCGGCCATATCTGTTTCTCCGGATTCAAACCCGTGACCCACGCATCAGCAGGGGCCGCAACGTATCTGCCAGCACGTCCGCATCGAACTTGGCGACATAGGAATCGACCCCGACCCGCTTGCCCATCGCGCGGTTCGCTTCCGACGACAGGGACGAGTGCATGACCACCGGGATGCCGTCGAAGCGACCGTCGTTCTTGATGTTGCGGGTCAGGACGTAACCGTCCATTTCCGGCATCTCGGCGTCCACCAGAATCAGATCGAGATCATCGGTGAGCGGTCTGCCGATGGCCTGGGCATGGTTGGCCATGCCTTCGAGACGTGTCCACGCCTCGAGGCCGTTCATCGCGTGCTTGTGATGGACGCCCAGCTTGTCGAGCACCTCGGCGATCTTCTTGCGGGCGACCGACGAATCGTCGACGAAGAAGACGTTGACGCCGGCGTCGGCGCCGAGGGGCGGGATGTTGCCCACCAGGGCTTCGCCGAACGTGTTCGCGAGAATCGTCTCGACGTCGAGGATCGACACCAGCTTGCCGTCGGGCAACTCGATGATCGCGGTGATGAAGTTGTGCACCGAACTGGACACGTTCTCGGGCGTGCGCACCTTGTCCCACTCGACGCGAATGATGCGATCCACCTCATGGACCAGGAAGCCCAGCGTGCGCTTGCTGTATTCGGTGACCATCATCGATGCGCCCAAGGCATCGCCCGGCTCCGCGAGGCCGAGGACCTGCGCCAGCGCCAGCACCGGAATGACGTTGCCGCGCAAGGAAATCAGCCCTTCGACCCCGCTTGGCATGTTCGGCGCCTTGGTGATGAACGGTGTCTTCGACACCTCGCGCACCTTGAACACGTTGATGCCGAAGATCTCCTGGGTTCCCAGCGAGAACAGCAGCACCTCCATCCGGTTGGAGCCGGCCAGTTTGGTCCGCCCATCGACGGCCTCGAGCAGCGATCGTTCGACCGCATCCATGGCATTGGGTGTTTTGGCGTTGGCGTTCATGCGGCTTCATCCACGTCTTTGTCGCTGAGCATGCGGCGCAGGGTGTCGGACAGGCGCTGCGGCTCGAACTTGGGCACGTATTCGTCGACGCCGACGGACAGGCCCAGTTGCTGATTCGACATCCCGGACAAGGACGAATGCATCAGCACCGGCACCCCTTCGAAGCGTGGGTCGGACTTGATCTTTTTGGTCAGGATGTAGCCGTCCATTTCGGGCATCTCGACATCGGTCAGGACCAGCTTGACCAGATCCTTGACCCTGCGGCCGGTCGCCTCGGCGGTCTTGGCGACTTTCTGCAGCTCGTCCCACGCCACGCGGCCATTGACCGCACCGACGTAGTTCGCCCCCATCGCGTCGAGCGTGCGTTCGATCTGGCGCCGGGCCACGGACGAATCATCGGCAAAGAACACCGTGACGTCCTGCTCCTGCAAGGGCTCGATCCCCTTGAACAGAAACTCGTCGTCGATGGTCGTGGTTTCGGACAAGACCTTTTCCACGTCGAGCATCATGATCAGCTTTTCGCCGGGCAGTTCGGTCACCGCAGTAACCAGACCGCCCATGTTCGCGGTCAGCATCCCCGGCGGAACGCGCATTTGCGCCCAATCCAGCCGTAAGATGGTATCGACCGCCTCGACCAGGAAACCCTGGGTGTGTCCGTTGTATTCGGTGACGATCATGATTTCACGCTTGTCGTCCTGACCGATGCCGACGTACTTGGCGAGGTCGACCACCGGCACCAGTACGCCGCGCAGACTGACCATGCCTTCGACCGACGCCGGCATCTCCGGCGCCGCGGTGACCGGTGGCGTACGCATCACCTCGCGCACCTTGAATACGTTGATGCCGAAGGTTTCCCGTCGGCCGGTGCGGTGATCCACCCCGAGCGTAAACAACAGGATCTCAAGCTTGTTGGTACCCGCCAGCTTGGTACGGGCATCGATGTTCTTCAGCAGACTGGACATCTGGCTTCTCCGACAGACTCCGCCGAACAGGTCCCGGCGGGGCTCGAATTGGTGTCCCTGATTACGGCAGGCGACGTTTTGACTTGAGGGGTTTCGTGGCGGCAGGCAGGGCAAATGCGGCCCCGCGCAACGCCGGTGGGATAGCGCAGGGACGTTGCCGCGTTGCGTAGCGTCAGCGTCCTAGGCACGATAGCCAATGCGGAAGCCTCCCCAATGGCGGCCACGGACCCGGACCGGCGCCGAAATGTCGTGCATGATCTCGCCGGTATCGCGTCGATAGGTCTGGATCAGGAAGGGCAGCGTGTGCCTGCCGCACTGGCGCCCGACCGGATCGTCGAAGATGCGCTTGGTCCGGTTGGCGACGACGTCCTTTTCCGGATTGCCGGTCAGCGGCTGGGCAAAGCGCTTGTTGTGGGTCGGCACGTAGCCGCGCTGGTCGCAACCGATCGCATACACGAGATCGGGATTGGCACCCAGCACCGACTCCTGGACTTGCGGGAAGATATCGTCCGTGACCCGATCGAAGCCGGTGTGGTACTTCTCCGGCCGGGTGTTCGGGATCGGATCGTAGCGCGGCTCGAACAGTTCCGCCTCGTCGATGCGCCCGTCGACGAGCGCTTCCTCGAGCACGCGAGCGAGTTCGCCGGCTGCAGCCGTCACCAGGCTCGGCATGCGGTCGTGCACCGCGATCGCGTTCTCGCCGACGTCGCCCAGTTTGAACACCATGTCGATGCCCTGCAGGTTGACCGCGAGGCTCTGCAACTGATGCGCTTCGCCGAGCGTTTCGCCCGCCTCGTGGGTGTTGCTCTCGACCATCTTCATGATCTGGGCGACGTGCCCGCAGACGACGGCAGATTCGCGCCCCTGTTGCGCCACCGCGGCCGCGATCGCAGATACGCTCTGCATCGTCCGGCTGGCGCCCGCGCTGATGTTCTCCAGCGACTCGGCAGCCCGTCGCGCCGACAGGGCTCCGTCATGCGCCTGCTCGCTGCCGGCCCGGATCGATGTGATCGCGCGCTGGGTCTCGTCCTGGATCACCGTGATCACCGTGGTGATTTCGGAGGTGGCGCCCGCGGTCCGTTCCGCAAGCTTGCGAACCTCGTCGGCTACGACCGCGAAGCCTCTTCCCTGCTCGCCGGCCCGCGCCGCCTCGATCGCCGCATTGAGCGCCAATAGATTAGTCTGGTCGGCGATCTCGCGAATTACCCCGACGATGCCGCTGATCTCGTCGGAGCGCTCCCCGAGGGCGGCAATCAACTGGGCCGATTGCTCGACGGTACCGGCAATTCGCTCGATTTCCGTCGAAACCTCGCTGACCACCCGCATCCCTTCGGCCGAGAGCGCTTGGGCCTCCTCGGCATTGTCGGAGGTCTGTCGCGAATGATCGGCCACCGTGTCGACGCCGTGGCGCATCTCGTCCATTGCCCGGACCATCTCCTCGGCTGCCGCCTTCTGCTGCGACGAACCGGTAGCGACGGATTCGGCGTGGAAGCGAAGCTGGTCGGACGCTTGGCCGACCCGTCGCGCGTCGAATATGACCTTGCCGACGATGCCCTGAATGCTCTCGATCAACAGATTGAACTGGGTCGCCACCAGGCCGACGCCCCGGGACCGCTCCGACACACGAACCGTGAGGTCGCCGTCGCGCTGCATCGACAATATCGTCTCGGCCATGTGCAGCAAGGGCTTCACATAGACCTTGTGGATCGCGATGTAGGAAGCCACTGCCACGACCACGGCCGCGGTCGCGGATGGGACATACAGCGCGGCACCGCTCGCACCGGCCAACAGGCCGGTCGCGATGCCGACGAGGAATGCGATCACGCCGACTAGGGTTGCGAGTTGCCTGGCCATGCTCGTGTCTCCTGAGGCTTTTTCCTGCCGTGGCCTTTATGCGCCGACCGGCGCGGCTCGAATTCCCTGTAACAACGGACGGCCGAGTATCGACTTGAGGAGCACCGCGGGATACGAGGCATCCGGGGGGGCCGGCCCCCCACCAGTGCACGCAAAAAGAGGCCGGACGCGGCGCGCTGCCGCATCCGACCTCCGAGCCCGTCCGGAAACCGCGACCGGGACACCGCAGGGCGCCCCGAGCCGGTTAGCGACGGAAGACGGCCGACGAACTCAGGAAATCGAGAACAGCTTGCCGAAGTTGGCAATGTCCAAAACCTGTTTGACGCTTCCCTGTGCGCCGGACAGGGACACCGCGCGATTCGCCGCCTTGGCCTTGTCACGCAGCATCAAGAGCATTCCGAGCGCGGAACTGTCGAGGTAGGTCACACCGCCGAGTTCGACGCGAATCGGCTTCGCGGCCGCACCGTCGAGCGACTTCTCGACGGCGTCGCGGAATTCCCGGTGCGCATTGAAATCGAATCGACCTGCCAGTCGAATCACCGCCGCATCATCGTTGGCCTGTACCGACGCATCCATTTTCTGATCTCCGTTGATTTTCAGGGTTCTCTGCCCTCGACGAGGGCCGTCCAGTTCATGCGATTCGCCTGACGTCACCGGCGAGACGTCGAAGCACATGGGCCGCCACGTCCTTGAGGCCGACGATTTCCGACGTGGCGCCGATCGCGGCAGCCTCGCGCGGCATGCCATAGACCACGCAACTCGCCTCGTCCTGGGCAATCGTCCATGCGCCTGCCCGCTTCAGACTCAACAATCCCTTGGCGCCATCCTTTCCCATGCCGGTCAGCAGGGCCGCCACCGCCTGCGCACCGACCAGCGGCGCGGCCGACTCGAACAGCACATCGACCGCGGGACGGTGCCGGTTGACCGGCTCCGAGCGCGACAACTCGCAGCGCAGCACGCCACCCCGTTTCACCAGCAACAGGTGCGAGTGGCCCGGCGCCAGATAGGCCACGCCCGGCTGCAGGGCCTCGCCGTGCTCGGCTTCCTTGACCGTGAGTTCGCACAGGCTGTCGAGCCGACGCGCAAACGAACCGGTGAACATTTCGGGCATATGCTGGACCATCAGCACCGGCGGGCATCCGCCGGGCAACCCGGTGAGCACATCCTTGATCGCTTCGGTGCCGCCGGTCGAAGCGCCGATCAGGATCAGGCGCTCCCGGATGGTTCGCGGATCGAGCCGGACACTCGAACCGGCCTTCCGGTGGCTGGTCGCCTCCTGGCGCGGCCGGGCTCGGATGCGCGCCTGATGGGCGGCACGGATCTTTTCGCGGATCTCCTCGCCATAGTCGAGGATCTCGACGGACCGGCCGGGCTTCGCGAGGAAATCCACCGCACCGAGCTCGAGGGCGCGCAGCGTCGTTTCCGAGCCCTTTTCGGTCAGGGTCGAAATCATCAGAACCGGCATCGGGCGCAGTCGCATCAGCCGCTCGAGGAAGTCGAGACCATCCATCTTGGGCATCTCGACGTCCAGCGTGAGGACATCGGGATTGAGGCTCTTGATCATCTCCCGCGCAGCCAGGGGATCCGGCGCGGCGCCGACCACGGTGAGATCCGGCCCGCCACCGATCAACTCGGTGAGCAGGCTGCGCATGACGGCGGAATCGTCGACGATGAGTACCCGAATCGCCATGGCGTTCAACCGAAGAGTTCCACGTCGCCTTCGATCGAGACCCGGTTGAGGCGTCGTGCGTATTCGCTTTCGCGTTCGGCGACAGTGTCGTTGTGCATCGTTACCAGTTTCTTCTGCATCACGCGTCCGTTGGCTGGAAAGAAATAGACCTTGCGCGGATAGACATCGAGCAGGTCGCGTGCCACTACAGGTATCGACTCCAACTGCAAGTAGTTGAGAACGAATTCAGCATTTTTTTCGCCGACCTGGCTCTTCGTCAGCGAGGCCATGACCTGTCCGCCACCGAAGACTTTCGCTTCCAGCGCGTGGCGTCGTGCGCCGAGCTTCAGCAGGTGATTGAGCAGGACTTCCATGGCATAGGCGCCATAGCGGGCGGACGAAGACGTCAGACCGGACTGGCCGCCTTCCGGCAGCATGAAGTGATTCATGCCGCCGATACCCTTCTCCCGGTCGCGGATGCAGGCCGAGACACAGGATCCGAGCACGGTGACCATGACCAGATCCGTGGTGGCGACGAAATACTCGCCCGGAAGGACCTTCACGGCATCGCGACTGAAGGTTCGGTCGAAATAGCGGTTGGTGGCCAGGTGTTCGGAGAATTCGGGTTCATGCGCGGCAGGCATCGGCCCTCTCGTAGACGGTTCTACCCCGCGAACGCAGCAGGTCGGAGGCATGCATGAAGCTTTCGGAATGCCCCGCGAACAGCAAGCCGTCCGCCTTCAACAGCGGGACGAATCGCTGCAGGATCTGGTACTGGGTCGGCTTGTCGAAGTAGATCATGACGTTGCGGCAGAAGATCGCATCGAACGGCCCCTGCAGACCCCAATTGCCTTCGAGAAGATTGATGCGCTGGAAGCGGATCATCTTTTGCAGTTCCGGCCGCACCTTGGCGAATCCCTGCCGTTCACCCTTGCCCCGCAGGAAGAAACGCTCGACCCGTTCCTTCGACATCCGCTCGATGCGTTCCAGTGCATAGACACCCTGCTGGCCGTGGGCGAGGACGTTGGTGTCGATGTCGCTCGCCCAGATCTCCACTGCCGGCGACGTCGTCTGCAACGCCTCGCACACCGTGATCGCGATCGAATAGGGTTCCTCGCCGGTGGACGCGGCCGCGCACCAGATCCGCAGCGGCTTCGTTGCCGAGCGCTTGCGCAGATGCTCGGCGAGGATGTCGAAATGATGCGATTCGCGAAAGAACGAGGTCAGGTTCGTCGTCAGCGAATTGACGAAGGTTTCCCATTCCCCGCCATCCTTCTCGAGGCGGGCCAGATAGTCGGCGAAGGTCTTGTCGCCACGCGCCCGCAGGCGGCGGGCGAGGCGACTATAGACCATGTCCTGCTTGACCGGCGCCAGCGAAATTCCCGCGTGCTGGTAGATCAGCTTGCGGATCTTCTCGAAATCCGCGTCGGTGAACACGAACTCGCGGGTTCGCGCCGCCGAGCGGGACTCGTCGGCGAGTTTCGCCTGGACCGCCCGGCTCAGTGCCTTGGCGCCGGTCGGCGACGGGTCGGCATCTGCCTCCCGTGGCGGACGGGCGCCGCCTGCGGAACCGAATCTGAGGTTCAAAATGCCTCCCATTCGTCAGTGACGTCGGAGCCGCCCTGCCTCGCCACCATCGGCGACGCGCTGCGGGATGCCGCCGGCTTCGCGCTGCGCGCCGGGAACGATCGAACGTTGGACGCCGTCGCGTTTGCGGCATCGGCCGACGGTACGCCACCGTCCATGCGGAACATCGAGACCGCGTTCTGCAATCCTCGCGCCTGTTCTTCGAGGCTCTCTGCCGCGGCGGCGGCCTCTTCGACCAGCGCCGCGTTCTGCTGGGTGACCTCGTCCATCTGGCCGACCGCTTGCGTCACCTGCTCGATGCCGGCACTTTGCTCGCGGCTTGCCCCCGCGATGCCGGTCACCAGCGCCGCCAATTGCTGGAAGTTGTTCACCACTTCCTGCATCGTGTTGCCCGCGTTGTCCACCAGTGCCGCACCGCCCTCGACCTTGCCGACCGAATCGTCGATCAGGCCCTTGATCTCCTTGGCGGCCTGGGCACTGCGTTGCGCCAGACTGCGGACCTCGGACGCGACCACTGCAAAGCCCCTGCCCTGTTCGCCGGCACGCGCGGCCTCGACCGCCGCATTGAGCGCCAGGATGTTGGTCTGGAACGCGATCGAGTCGATCACGCCGATGATGTCGGCGATCTTGGTGGACGATTCCTGAATCGAACGCATGGTCTCGACCACACGCTGCATCATGTCGCCACCGCGTGCAGCCACTTCGTTCGACTGGTTCGCAAGTTCGTTGGCCTGGTGGGCGTTCTCGGCATTCTGACGCACCGTCGCGTTGAGCTCTTCCATCGACGACGCGGTCTCTTCGAGAGAACTGGCCTGTTCCTCGGTGCGGGAGGACAGATCGGTATTGCCCGCCGAGATCTCCTGTGCCGCAGTGTTGATGGCGTCGGTCGCCTCCTGAATGCGTCCGACCACTTCCCGCAGGCGCGAGACGGTGGCGTTGGAGTCGTCCTTGATCTGCCCGAAGGTGCCCTGATAGTCCCGCGTGATGGACTGGGTCAGGTCGCCACGGGAGATCGCGTCCAGCAGCCGCGCGACGTCGGCGAGACCTTCCGCGGTGGTGTCCATCAGGTCGTTCAGGCCCGTGCTGACCTGCAGGAAGAAGCCTTCCTTGCCTTCGATCGCCAGCCGCTGGGTGAAATCGCCGGCCGCCGCCGCACCGACGACGTTCGACACTTCCTGCTCGATCGCGGCCTCCACCGACCGATCGCGCCAGATGCCGACGCTGCCGAGCCGGTTTCCGCTCACGTCGACGATCGGGCTGGTGGTCAGCGCATACAGGCGACCACCGATCACGAGTTCCGAGCGTGCGGTTTCGCGCAGGTTGGCAAGCCGCTGACGCGCCGCGGCCGGATCGTCGTAGAAGAGGGCGATGTCCGAGCCTATGAAGCTCGCCGGCGAGAAATTCGGAATCTTCTCGCGAATGACCGCCTGGTCCCGCTCGATCACGGCCTTCATCGCGTTGTTGCAATACAGGACCCGCCCCTTCGGATCGGCGATTCGCACCGGATCCGGGACGTTGTCCAGGCCGATCTTGATACGCATGGTCTCCGCTGCCCGCAGCATCTGGTCCTGGACCTCGAAGCCGAGTTGGGTCTGCATTGCCTTGAGCCCGGCCATCATGTCGCCGATTTCGTCGTAGCGATCGACCGGAATCCGGTTGCCGAACTCGCCGGCAGCGAGCTGCTGCAGGTACTTGACGGTGCGCGCCAGCGGCTCGCAGATGGCACGGATCGCCGACAAGCCGAGCCACAGCAACAGGGCCAGGGCGACGCCGGCAACGCCGACCTGCACGATCTCGCCGCGTTCGCCGGCCGCGGCCACCCGCTGCACGGCAGCGGTGGCGTCGGTGAATACGCCTTCGCGCAACTCGTCGGCCTGGGATTCGATGCCGTCGTAGGCGGGCACCAGCACCTGCGCGAGGTGTGCACCGGCCGCATCGAACGCCCCGCGGCGTAGCATGTCGATCGCCGGATCGAAGCCGTCGCGCCGCAGCGTAGCGACGGACTCGCGATAACTACGCAGCCGATCGACCCGGCCCGCTTCGGACTGCAGGCCGATCAGTTCGCCGAGTACGCGATCCATCTCGGTGAGCTTTTCGTCGATCTCCTCGAGGTGCCGCCCGATCGGGTGATCGTGCAGATTGCTCGATGGCAGTACCGGGTTGTGGGAAAGCGCGAACTGCAGTTCGCCCATGCTGCCCATCAACAACTCGTCGACCTCACTGAACTTGCCAGCCTGACCGAGATACTTGTCCTTGAGGTCGGTGACGCCGGCGAGACTGTCGACGGTCGTCTTGTAGCCGATGCCCGCGACCGCTGCGAGGCCGACGCCGGCGGCCACCATCAATACGGTGAGCCGCTTCTTGATCGTGAGCGCGCCGATCGCCCGGCGGATCGGGCCGCGCACGCGCACCACTTGGCCGTTCTCGATCGCGAGGCCGGCGGCCTTGCCCTCCCGAAAGCGCCGGTAGGCCTCCGATGCGGCCCGGATTTGCTCGGGCTGTGCTTTCGTCCGGACCGACACGTAGCCTACGATCTGACCGTTTTCCCAGAGCGGCGCGGCATTCGCCTCGACCCAGTAGTAGTCACCGTTCTTGCAACGATTCTTGACCAGTCCGTTCCACGGCCGACCTGCCTTGAGATTGCCCCACAGATCCGCAAAGGCTTCCGATGGCATGTCCGGGTGACGGACGATGTTGTGCGACTTGCCGATCAGCTCACTTTCCTCGAAGCCGGAAATCTCGATGAAGTCACGGTTGATGTAGGTGATCTGCCCTTTCAGATCGGTCTTCGAAACGATGGTGTGATGCTCGTTGAGCGGCACCTCGTTCTGGGTCACGGGCATGTTTATCTTCATAGTCTCTCGCCTTCGCAGATTCGGCTGTCTGTTGTTCGGGTTCGGATGCAACGGCTTCAGAATTCTTCCCACTCGTCCTGCAGGGCCGCTGCCGAAATCGCGCCACGTGCTGCCTTTGCCGGCGCTGGCGCTGGCGCAGCTCGATGGCTCGGCGGATTGGCCGGCTTGGCGGTGCTCGGCGTCGGTGCACGCACCGCAGTTCGTGGTCCGTCGGCGTGTTGCCGGAGCTCGCGGATCTCCTGGACGATGGTGCTCGCCAAGCGCGGGAACTCTTCGCTCAAGGTGCTCTCGGCCTGCGTCTTCTCGCCGCGATCATGGAGCCGCACGATGTGCGCCGCACACTTGTGAAAGCGGGCATGGGTATCGCGAAGCCGGCCGAAGCAGGCGTCGCGCGCAAAGCGCTGCCCCTCGCCGTGAATCCAGCACCCCAGTTCGCATTTGTCGTCGCGTTCGACCTCGGCGGCATCGAGCCGTCCGCCTTTGCCATCGACGTAGTCGCGAAGGCGTACCTTCCACTGCATGTGGGCCTGGATGATGCGATCGAAATCGGTACCGGCGCCTCCCGCAGCGACAGGCGCGGCCTCGGCCATGACAGTGCCATCCAGTCGGAACGCGCCCACTGCGGCCACCAGCGAATCGGCCTGATCGCGTAGGGTCTCGGCGGCGGCGGCTGCCTGCTCCACCAGGGCGGCGTTCTGCTGGGTCGCCTGATCCATTTCGCCCACCGCGCGCGTGACTTGATCGATACCATCACTTTGCTGACGGCTCGAATCGGCGATGCCGTTGACCAACCGGGTCAGGCCCTCGATGTTGCCGACGATGTCGACCATCGTCCGGCCGGCGTCATCCACCAGACCTGCACCGTCGTCGACCTTCTTCACCGAGTCGTCGATGAGATCCTTGATCTCGCGCGCCGCCTGGGCGCTGCGCTGTGCCAAGCTCCGGACTTCCGAGGCGACCACCGCGAAGCCGCGCCCCTGCTCTCCTGCGCGGGCCGCCTCGACGGCGGCGTTGAGCGCAAGGATATTGGTCTGGAACGCGATGGAATCGATCACACCGATGATTTCTGCAATCTTGCGCGACGAATCCTGGATCGAGTTCATGTTGGCGACCACGCGGTCGACCGTCGCGCGGCCTTGGCCTGCGACCGAGTTGGCGGACACCGCCAGTTCGTTGGCTTGGCGCGCACCATCGGCGTTGCGGCGCACCGCGTCGTTGATTTCTTCCATCGAGCTGGCCGTCTGCTGCAGCGAACTCGCCTGCTCCTCGGTGCGGGACGAGAGTTCGAGGTTGCCCCCGGCAATTTCACTGGCCGCAACCTTGATCGCGTCCGAGGCCTGCTGAATCCGAGAGACCACCGCACGCAGTTGGTCGACACTGGCGTTGACGTCGTCCCTGAGCTGCCCGAGGCCGCCCGAATAGTCGGCATCCACCTTTCGCGTCAAGTCCCCGCGCGCCATCGAATTGAGCACGAGTCCGACATCTTCGATCGCGCGCGCGACCGCCGTAGTCAGCTTGTTCATCCCTTCCGCCAGTTGCCGGAAGAAGCCGTCCTTGCCCTCGAGCGAGATGCGATGCCCGAAATCGCCGGCAATCGCCGCCTCGACCAGCGCCGCAAGCTCGTGCTCGGTCGCCGCCTCGGCAGTCCGATCCTTCCATTCGAGCACGGTCCCGTGGCGCCTTCCTTCGGCGTCGACCACCGGACTGGCCTTGAGCTGCATCTTCAGCTTGCCGACCACGATCTCGGTCGAATGCGTCTCCTTCAGATTGGCCAGCAGCCCGCGCTGGTGGCCGGGGTTCTTGTGGAACTGGTCGAAGTTCGCGCCGAGCAGTCGATCGACCGCAAACGAGGGAAGCGACTTGCGAATCTCGGGTTCTGCCGCCCGCAGCATGGTCACGACGCTGTCGTTGACGTAGGTGATCTGCCCATCGCTGTCGGCCAGCATCAGGCACACCGAAGCGCGATCCAACGCGTTTCGGATGCGCAGATTCTCGACCGCGACTTCTTCGTCGCGTGCGATGCGTTCGCCGAGGGATGTGCGCATGTCGTTGAGCGCACCGGCAATCGCGCCGAACTCATCACCACTTTCGCAGGTAATCGGCGACGAAAGGTCGCCGGCCGCGACCCGGCGCGCGCCGTCCGCAATGCGTGCCGCGACTCCGCCGACGGAGTTGCGCACCGCGAGGAACAGATAGAGTGCCGCCGCAAGCGCCAGCACGACGATCCCAGTGACTTCCCAGAACCGGATTCGCATCGCGGAGATCCGGCGCTCGAGGGCCAGATCCAGTTGTGCCAGCGACGACTTCCACAGGAGCATGCCGCTTTCGACGGTCTTTTCCGTGAGACGCCGAACCCCTCCTTCCTGCACACTGACGTTTGTGGAAGAAGCGATCTGGCCGCCCAGCATCTTGTCGAATTCTCCCGCTGCGCCGACATAGCCGGCGACTGCGGCGGCAATCAAGTTTGCCGTTTCTGGATTTTCCGCGGCCACTTTGCCCATTCCGTCGCGAACCGCGTTGAGCTGTTCCTCCAGAAGTGCGAGCGAACTCGCGAGTGCGACCCGCTCGCTGGTTGCGGCGTTGCCGCGCCGGGCGATCTCGGCCGCCAGCTTGCCGCTGGCCTGCGTACCCTCGACCAGTCCCGGCAGCCGAAACGCCGCCGCGTCCATCAAGTAGTAGGAATCGATGTCCGGATCCAGTGTCAGATTGGACCGGTCCGCAGCGTCGACCACCAGCTTGACCAACCCGTCGAGCAATTCCGAATGGGCCGCGAAGTCGGCGCCCGGATGCCCGCCCCGGGCGGCGGCGAGAGAACTCCAGCGCTGACCGATGGCCGCAATGGCGGCATCGAGGGACAGCGCCTCGAACGATTGCGACTGGGCAGCGGCCTGTGCGAAGGCCGCATCGGCCCGAGCGCGCGCAGCGGATATCCGTGGCACCGGAACCGGCTCACCGAGCATCGCCCGATAGCGCAGTCCGCGATGCAGACCCAGCGCCTCGCTGATCTCGATCACCGGCGCAATCACCTGGACACCAACCCGCTCGCGGCTCGAAAATTCCAGTGATGCCCTGTGCTGGTTCAGGAAGAAGCCGTACAGCATGGCTACGATCGCCAGGAAGGCCGCACCGATCGCGGCAATCTTTCCGGGAAGCGAGAATTTGCCGAGAAGCCTTTCGGCGGGCTTGAAGAATGTGTTCATCACGGTCGGTTCCCTCGCCGGTCAAGCCGCGGCTTCGTCGATCAAGGCCATCTCCGGCGCCAACATCAGGCGCTCGATGTCCACCACGATCAGCATCCGCTCATCGACCGTGCCGAGGCCGCGGATGAACGCTGCGCCGACCTGCGACGAGAAATTCGGTGCCGGCCGGATCTGCTCCGGCGTCATGCCGATGACATCGGAGACGCTATCCACGACGACACCCACGACACGCTCCGCCAGATTGAGAATGATGACGACGGTGAATGGCGTGTACTCGACTTCACCAATGCCGAATTTGATGCGCAGGTCGACGATCGGAACGATCGTGCCTCGGAGGTTGATCACCCCCTTGATGAACTTCGGTGCATTGGCGATCGCCGTCACGGTGTCGTAGCCACGGATCTCCTGCACCTTGAGTATGTCTATGGCGTATTCCTCGGGCCCCAACGTGAAGGTGAGGAATTCCTGCTCGAGCTCACGGTGACTGTCGTCGTTCGCGACCGCCTCGCTGCCAAGTTGCATGCCGCTCTCCCTGTCGAATCTGCGTTGACCGGTTTACGGATTGGCGTGCCAAAGCTGAAGAGCGGAATCTGCGGTCACTATCGGCCGGATGCACCGATCCGCGCATGTAGGAAAAACGCCGGCACGGGATGGCTCCCGTGGCCGGCGTCGTCGGGCCGCGCAGGGCTCAGGCGGCGGCGGCGAGCGCCTTGCGTGACTGGCCGACGAGAGCGGCGGCATCGAGGATCAGTGCGACCCGCCCATCGCCCATGATGGTCGCGCCGGAGATGCCCGACACCCGGCGATAGTTCGCTTCCAGGCTCTTGATCACGACCTGATGCTGGCCGATCAACTGGTCCACGAACAGCGCGATCTTGGTGCCGTCGGCTTCCAGGATCACCATGATTCCCTTGCGCCAGTCGGTGCATGCATCGCTGACATCGAAGTACTCGCGCAGACTGATCACCGGCAGGTACTCTCCCCGCACCTGGATCAGCGAATCGACGCCGGAGACGCTGCGCATCATATTGGGCCCGGGCTGCAGCGATTCGACGACGTAGTTCAGCGGAATGATGTAGGTTTCGTCGCCGACGCCGACCGACATGCCGTCGAGGATCGCCAGCGTCAGCGGCAGGCGGACGGTCATGCGGGTGCCGACGCCTCCCATCGAATCGATATCGACGCGTCCGCCCATCGACGCGATGTTTCGCTTGACGACGTCCATGCCGACCCCGCGGCCGGAAACGTCCGTGACCTGATCGGCCGTCGAAAAGCCGGGCTCGAAGATCAATTGCCAGACTTCCGAGTCCGACATCGATTCGCTCGTCTCGAGCCCTCGCTCGCGGGCTTTCGAGAGGATCTTTTCGCGGTTCAGCCCCGCACCGTCGTCGCCCACCTCGATGACGATGTTGCCACTCTGGTGATAGGCCTTCAGCGTGATCGTCCCGGTCTCGGCCTTGCCTGCAGCACGGCGCCGTTCCGGCGACTCGATGCCGTGGTCGAGGCTGTTGCGGATGAGGTGGGTCAGCGGATCGCTGATTCTCTCCACCAGCCCCTTGTCGAGTTCGGTTCCTTCGCCGATGGTTTTCAGTTCCACGTGCTTGCCGAGCTTTTTCGACACGTCCCGCACCACCCTCGGGAAGCGCGAAAAAACGACCGAAATCGGCAGCATGCGGATGGACATCACCGACTCCTGGAGGTCCCGCGTATTGCGTTCGAGTTGCACCAATCCGTTCATCAGGCGCTCGTACACCACCGGATCCAGACCCTCGGCCGATTGGGTGAGCATTGCCTGGGTGATGACCAGCTCACCGACCAGGTTGATCATCTGATCGACCTTTTCGACGCTGACGCGAATCGAACTGTCGCCGCCACCGCGCGCGACGGCCGCCTTTTTCTGGCCCGCAGCGGCGACCTTCGCTCCGGCTGCCGGAACGGACTTGCCGACGCCGCCGGGCGCCGGTGCCACCTCGGCGGCGGGCGCCTGCGCCCGGGGCTCGGTCGGGGCGAACAAGCCGTAACTGCCGTCCGGTGCCTCGTCGTCCGCACGCGACGCCTTGGCGGCAGGTGCGGCGAACAAGCCGAAGCTCCCATCCGCCGACACTTCCTCCTCGCCTGCGGCGACGACTGCCGTCGGGGGCTCTTCGGCGAAGAGACCATAGGCTTCTTCCTCGGCAGGCGCCTGCCCCGGCACCGGTCCGAAGAAGCCATAGGCCTCGTCGTCGGCGCCGGCAGCTTCCTCGCCGGAGGCGTCATCGGCAACTTCGCCGGCAATGGCGCGGACATCGACCGACCCACTCTCGGCAACGAAATCGATGATCGCCTCGAAGGCTTCCCGGGGCTGCGAACTTTCCAGTACGATCCGACACCGGCCGTCATCGGCCGCAGATGCCCGGTCGAAGTGTGTCACGTGCCCAAGACGTGCCAACTCCTCCACCAGATTGTCGACGGTTTCCGAACGTTGGCGACTGGCTTCGTCCGGTCGAAACCGGATCTCGTAGCGGCTCGCAGCCGGGCCGGCCGCCGCCTTCGAATCCGCTGCGGCGGCATCGGAGGCCGATGAATCCTGCTCGCAGAGCGCCTGCAGGCGCCGGCTCACCGCTTCGGCCGCCTCCGCGTCGGCCTGTTCCTCACCCATGTGCGCCGCGAGCAGGTTGCGCAATACGTCGCCGGCTTCGAGACAGGCGTCGATGATGTCGGACGTCAGCGGCTTTTCTTGCTTTCGCACCATGTCGAGCAGCGTTTCCATGACATGGGTGACTTCGGTCATGTCGCTGAAGCCGAACGTACCGCTCGATCCTTTGATCGAGTGCGCCGCACGAAACAGTGCGTTGAGATCCTCTGCGTCGGGCGCGTCCACGTCCATCGACACCAAGAGGTTCTCGATCGACGCCAGATGCTCCGCCGCCTCTTCGAAGAACACTTGGTAGAACTGGCTCATGTCGATAGCCATCGCCTGCCTCCCTTTGCTGCGGTTCGCGACTGCTTCAGCCGATGACTTTCTTGACGACTTCGATAAGTTTCTGCGGGTCGAAGGGCTTCACCAGCCAGCCGGTCGCGCCGGCGGCCCGCCCCTGCGACTTCATCGAATCGGAAGACTCGGTGGTCAGCATCAGGATCGGCGTACTCTTGTACTGGGGAGTCGCCCTCAGGGACTTGATCAGCGAGATGCCGTCCATGCGCGGCATGTTCTGATCGGTCAGCACCAGATTGACCGCCTTCGCCTTGGCCTTGTCCAGGCCGTCCATTCCGTCGGCAGCCTCGATCACCTCGTAGCCAGCGCTCTTCAGCGTGAACGACACCATCTGTCGGATCGAAGGCGAATCATCCACGGTTAATACTGTCTTTGCCATAACTGATGTCCTGGTTGTAATTCGTGATCAGAAGAGTTCGATGTCGCCGCTCGAAATCTCTTTCTGGCTGACCGGCGATTTGTCGCTCTTGTCCCGCGACCAGTCGAGTTGCTCCTTGAGCGCCTGCATTTGCGATTCCAGTGCGGTCATGTCCGTCCGGTGGTCGGTCGCGGCCGCCAACGCATCGTTGAGTGCGCCGCCTGCCGCATCGACCAGCGTGAGCCGGCCGCTGACGTGGGTGACCAATTGCGACACCATGTCCTGGAACTGCAGCGCCGTGATCGCCCGCCCGACCTCGGACTCGATCTTGCCGACGTGGTCGTTGATCGATTCGAGCGAGCGCTCGCGCTGCTGATTGACCTCTTCGACCGCACTCAGCACCGATTCCAGTTCCCGCTTCGATTCGAGGGCGAAGTTCATGTCCTGGGAGGCCATGCGGGCAATCGCGTTCTCCGTCTTGCCGACGCTGTCCCGCATGCCCTGCATGACGCGCGCGATCTCGTCGCTGAAGTGGGCCGTACGCCCGGACAGATCCCGCACTTCGTCGGCGACCACGGCGAAGCCGCGACCGGCTTCACCGGCTCTCGCAGCCTCGATGGCGGCATTGAGTGCGAGCAGATTGGTCTGTTTCGCAATCGCCCCGATCTCGCTGAGGATGCCCTCGACGCCTTCGGTGCGGCGGGAGATGTCGTCCGTCAGTTCGACCAGTTCCATCGCCAGCTTGCTGTTGGCGACGATGCTGTCGACGATGCGCTGCATGACTTCCGAGGTATTGCTGATGAACGTGTCGAACTGGCTTGCCGACTCCGCGCCGACGCCGGCGCCCGACACGGTGCCCGCCAGCAGATGCTGGGCCTGCGTGTGTTCGCTCATGCCGTGAAAACTGTCGGTCAGTTCTTCGATCGCGCCGGAAAGCAGGGTCTGCACCCGACCGAGTTCCTCGCGGAGGATTCCGGCCTGCTGGCCGAGGCCGCTGGCAAATTCCTCACCGAGCGCCCGAATGCGATTTGCGGCTTCGCCATGCGACGCGAGTTCCGGCGATTGGCGCTCGTCTTCGCGCGTGGCGGCGCTCCGCCCACCGGCCAGCCAGTACCATCCGGCCGCGACGAGCAGCCCGGACGCGATGGCGGTCCATGCCGATGCGGGCGCGGCGGCAGTGCCCAGGACCACCAGCAGAGTCCAGGCAAGGGCTTTTCCGTGCGTTCGCAGCAACAGGGTTCTCATCGGGTATCCGGCACCACAAGTTTCGTTGCAGGGGTTATCGACTTGAAAGGCACCATCTTTATGGTCACTGCCGTCGAAGAGCCTCGAATCGTTCTCGGAAACTGCGTCGGGGTTCTCGCGGTTGGGGTTCCGGCGCCGGTGCTTCCTGTGGCTGTCCGATTGCCTCGACCCGTCGACCGACCTGCTCCGCGTCGAGCTCGCCACCGCTGCGGACCTCGAGTCCACCTGCCGCCTCGTCCAGGCTTCTCGTCATCACCACGATCGCGATACGGCGATTCTGGGCGGCGGTCGGGTCGTCCTCGAGGAATGGCTGGGTGTCGGCGAGCCCCACCACACGGACGATCTTGTCCGGGTCGAGCCCACCCGCCACCAGCTCGCGCCGCGAGGCGTTGGCGCGATCACTCGATAGCTCCCAGTTACTGAAGCCGGTTTCACCACCGACGTAGCGGGTGGCATCGGTATGGCCGGAGAGGCTGATGCGGTTGGGTACCGCGTTGAGGCTGTGGCCGATGACCTGCAGCAACTCCTTGGTGTAGGGCTTCAGCAGCGAACTCGCCGAATCGAACATCGGCCGGTTCTTTTCATCGAGGATCTGAATTCGCAAGCCCTCGGTGGTGAGTTCCATCAGCAATTGATTGCGCACCTCGCGCAGCGACGGGCTGGCTTCCACCAGCGCTTCGATCTGCCCCTTGAGGTCGATCAGGCGGGCCCGCTCCTGGCGCTCGAGCTTGCGCCGTTCCTCCTCACCGAGCGGTGATTGCTCGCCGCTCTTCTGCGCGATGCCGGATTGTCGTTCGTCGTCGGCACGGGACTCGACCTCGCCGCGCTTCACCTGCCCGACCGAGCGGCTGAGGTCGTCACCACCACCCTTGATGATGCTGGTACTGTCGCCACTGCCGGAACCGCCCGCCATCGAAACCTTCAGGGGCGAATTGAAGAAATCGGAAATTCCTTCGAGATCGCCCTGGGCGGTCGAACCGAGCAGCCACATCAACAGAAAGAAGGCCATCATCGCGGTCACGAAGTCGGCATAGGCGATCTTCCACGCCCCTCCGTGCGCGCCCCCGCCGCCCTTCTTGATGCGCTTGACGACGATCGGCTGTTGGGTGTCGTCGCTCATTCTCGGTCACCGTCGGATGTCTGCAGCATCGGGCCGGCGCTCACTTGCGGCTCTTGACCTCTTCCTCGAGCTCGCTGAAGCTCGGGCGGTCACTCGAATACAGGACCTTGCGGCCGAATTCGATGGCAACCTGCGGCGCGTAGCCATTCATGCTGGCCAACAGCACGACCTTCATGCATTGATAGATCTTTCCGCCCTCCTCGACCCGCTGCTCGAGTTGACCGGCGATCGGTGCGATGAAGCCGTACGAGATCAGAATGCCGAGAAAGGTGCCGACCAGCGCACCGCCGATCATCTTGCCCAGAACCGCCGGCGGTTGTCCGACCGACCCCATCACGTTCACCACGCCCATCACCGCGACCACGATACCGAACGCCGGCGTCGAGTCGGCCACCTTGGAAACGATATGGGCGGGACCGTGGGCTTCCTGATGATGGGTTTCCATTTCCGCATCCATCAGATTTTCGATCTCGAAGGCGTTGAGGTTGCCGCCGACCATCATGCGGAGATAATCGGTGAGGAAATCCACCGCGTGGTGGTCCGCCATGAACGCCGGGTACTTGCTGAAGATCGGGCTGCCCTCCGGATTCTCGACGTCGCCTTCGATCGACATCAAGCCCTCCTTGCGCACCTTGGACAGAATCTCGTAGAGCATTGCCAACAGGTCCACGTAGAAGGCCTTGTTGTAAGGCGAACCCTTGAAGATGCTGGGCAATGCACCGACCGTCGCCTTGATCGCCTTGATGCCGTTGCCGGCGATGAAGCCGCCAATCGTCAATCCGATGATGGCGACATACTCGGTAGGCACCCACAGGGCCGCGAGACTGCCGTGAATCGCGTACGTCCCGAGGGAGGCAGCGAGGATCACAACGTAGCCGATGATGAGAAACATACGGTGCTTGGTCCTTGAGCGGATTCGTTGGGCCGCGCGCTGGCGCCGAGTTCATTCACAGTCCGGCTATCGGACGCCTGCCAACAAACTTGAGGCACCCGACCGCCCTCGAGGCGGGGCGGCGACGACCATTCGTACCGACCATGGCGGCAGCATCCTCGGCAGCGAGTCGCACCCGCCGGCGACGCCCCTGGCGCATGCCGATCGAAAGCGCGCACAAAAAAAAACCGCTGACGGCAGCCAGCGGCATGGAACCCCTTGCGTAGCAAGGAGGAGGTCAGAGGGGTGTCTGGGACGAGTTCGAACTCTTGCGGCCCTTGCCGGCCCGTGACGGCATGTTGCACAAACCGCAGACATAGTCGTGAACCGGGTCGTAGGCATGTGCCACGAAGCGACCGCCGCATGCCGAGCAGGTGGCGAGTTGGAGCAGATCGGCGTCGAAGAAGCGGACCAGGGTCCAGGCCCGGGTCAGGCTGAGCACCTCCTCCATTTCTTCTGCCGCGATGTGTTCGAGATACAGGCGGTAGGCCTTGAGCGTCGCATCCAAGCCGTCGAGGCCGGTGGTGTCGCACATGAAGCGGTATAGCGACATGAACAGCGACGAGTGCACGTTCGGTTGCCAGGTCATGAACCAGTCGGTCGAGAACGGCAACATGCCCTTGGGCGGAGACACGCCGCGCACTTCCTTGTACAGCTTCAGGAGCCGCTCACGGCTGAGCTTGGTTTCGGCTTCCAGCATCTGCATGCGCGCCCCGAGTTCGATCATCTCGATCGCACGCTGGATGTCTTCGGCCTCTTTGATGACGCTCTTGTTTCTCATGGCTCGGCTGCCTTGCCTCAGGCGAGAACTTCGACCGGCTTGTTCGCCGCAATGATCGCGGCATGAATGCCGGCGGCGGCGCCTTGCCGCCCCTTGCCCGCCATGACGCCGAGCATGTTGCTGTCATCGAAGCGGAAGCGGCAGAGCAGCATCTGGGCGCCGGCCACCTTCAACAATTGGGCCGGCGACAATTCGTCGAGCAACTCGGCGACGTCGCTACCGATGCCCAGCCGGAACATCGCGGCTTCGCGATCCTCCCGCAGCAACTGCTGGGCGAGCATCAGGTAGGCCAGATTGAGATCTCTGATTTCCTCGTGCATCGCGGTGACGTTCATCGCGACCTCCGTCCGATCGTATTCGTTCGACGTCGAGAATTGTCTCGCGGGCCCGAATACACCACCATCGGGGGGTTCGGCAAAATAGAGTGCGAATCGCCGGTCTTGTCGGGTAGGAATTGATCTTACAAATTGAGAGATTCTGTTACGAAGATATCGGCATACTGTCGGCCGCCCGCAATCCGGCCACTTCGGGGCGCCCGTCGCAGAGGCTGGGGAGCGCTTCCGAACGCAATCGGCGGCGGGCGTAACCGTCGGGCCGCAGCGCGATCCCGCTGTTACACTGGACGCTGGATCACGGAAGCCAGACCATGCGCTACTGCTCCAACTGTGGCCGAGAAGTCGATCGCAAAGTGCCTGCCGGAGATACCCTGCCTCGGTTCGTCTGCGAATCCTGCGGCACGGTTCACTATCAGAACCCGAAGATGGTCGTCGGCACACTGCCGGTGTTCGAGAACCGCATCCTGCTGGCGCGCCGGGCGATCGAGCCGCGCCGGGGGCTATGGACACTGCCGGCAGGCTTCATGGAGAACAACGAGACCACCGGAGAGGCGGCGCTGCGCGAGACGCGAGAGGAAGTCGGTGCCGAGGTCGAACTCGGCATGCTGTTCTCGCTGGTCAACATTGCGCACATCAGTCAGGTGCACATGTTCTATCTGGCGCGCATGTCCTCGGAGGCGTTCGCCCCAGGCGTCGAATCGCTGGAGGCGCGACTGTTCGCCGAGGAGGACCTGCCTTGGAACGAGATGGCCTTTCGCTCGTCCACATTGACCCTGCGCCACTTCCTGGACGATCGTCGGGCGCGGCAGTTCCGCGTGCATCTTGAGGATCTCGCCGCCGGCAGCCGGCACTGAAGCCGCCACCGGGCGATCGTTAAAATTTATGCCAAACGGGCCACTCCCGACATTCGACGCATCCGCTGGGCCGAGACCCGGCTTGCAGCACCATTGAAATTCCCATCTTCTGGAAAAAGCAAAGGCCGGTTCCCCGTGGTTGGGAAACCGGCCGGCAGGGCGCATGTCGCCCGGCGACGACTACTTGACGTGGCAGGTCATGCAGAGGCTGCTGCCGACGTTGGAGACACGCAGGAAAGTGGGATTGAAATCACTGCCCACGCCGGCGCTCTCCACGCCGTGGGGATCGTGGCACGAAGCGCACTCCACTTCCGGTCCGTCACCGGTGTTGTAGAGTCGGACCTCGCCCTTGTCCATGCGGGCATCCCCGTCGTTGTCGAAGAACGCATCGCCGCGGGCGGTCGAACCGTTGGTCACGTTGAAATCGGGGTTCGCGGTCGGGAAGGTGATACCGACCGGGTGGTCGTTCCGCAGGTCGGTGCCGATCGCGAACATCGCGAAGCTCTGGGCGGCGACGATGCCATCCGGGCTGTGGCACGACAGGCAACTGTCCGGATTGCTGGTGTTTGCATCCAGTTTCATGTGCTGGAAGGTATCCCCCTGCCCCGGCCCCCAGCCCCCCAGGAATGCGTTGATCGCGCCGTCGTCGTCCTGCGTCTCCTGGGCCAGATCGTAGCCGCCGGAGCCCGGCATGTTGATGATCGAATCGACCGCGGTGGTGCCATCGTGACAGGACAGGCAGGTCAGGGAGTTGGGACCCGGCTGCGTCACCGTCTGGGTGAGCGTGACGGTGTTGAGCAGATCGTAGGTCTGGAAGGTGTGGGACTTGCGCGTCCGGTTCCACAGCGGCGCCTCGACCGTGGAACTGGCGCCGTGGGGCGTATGGCAATAGACACAGACCTGTCCATAGTTGTTGCGGAACGCGTCCATCAAGGCGCCGTTGGGGCTGCTGGAGGCGTCGGCCGGCGAAGTCTGCGTCAGATTGTGCCGGGTGTAAGCGATCCCCTTGTTGTTGTCGAATTCGGTATCGGTTCGATTGTTGACCTGTCCAAAGGCGCTTCCCACCGACACGATGCCGATCGCGAGAATCGCCTGACGCGTCCAGATAATCTTGCTCATCCTTCCCCCTGAGTAGTTCCGCCCTTAGCGCAGGACAAATGGTCTGCATCCGCTGCCATAGCAGTAGCAATGAGCGTGCCCGTTACTTTCCGGTGCGGTAGGCGGCGCCCTGCTCGTCGGCCAGATGTTGATAGACCTCGATCTTGCGGAAATACAGATCTGCCACGTAGAGGTAGCCCGACGAATCCGCCGACATCTGTCCGATGAGCGCGAATTCTCCCGGTGCCCCGCGCAGATCCGGCGCGCCGATGGACATCAGAAGCTGACCATTCCAGTCGAACACCTGCAGGTTGTTGAAGCTGGCATCGGACACGTAGATCCGGCCCTCGTCATCGACGGCCAATCCTCTGGGCCGCGAGAACTGCCCGAGGCTGTTGCCCGCACTGCCGAATTCGCGCACGAACGCGCCCTCGCGATCGAAAATCTGAACCCTGAAATTTCCCGAATCCAAGACGACCAGGGAATCCTCGGGACCGACTGCTGCGGCCAGCGGAATGCTGAATTCTCCCGGACCATCGCCGCGCGGCCCCAGCACCTGCTTTCGTTCGCCTTGGTGTCCGTAGACCACGACTTTGTGGTCGACGCCGTTGAGGCTGCCCCGATCGACGACGTAGACCCGCTCGCCGTCGCTGCCGACGGCGATGCCGACCGGTTTCGTGACGTCGTCTTCGAGCGCGAACTCCGACTGGAACAGGCCGAGACCATCGAACACCATCACTTTCTTCGCCTGCCCGTCCAGCACGTAGACCCGGCCCAGGGTGTCGATCGCGAGCGCCGCCGGACGCTGCAACAGATTCGGTTCTCGCACGCCGAAGCGAAACACCTTTCTTCGGGGAATATCGAAGACGACGACGGCCTTCTGCATCGGATCGACGACGTAGATGCGCCCCTGCCGGGCAGCGACATCCACCGGCAAATTGTAGACACGCTCGTCCCGTTCCGAACGCCCGGTGAGGACCCGTCTCAAGCGCTGGTCCTCGTCTTCTGCCCGAATGTCCGCCAACGTCCGAAGAAAGGTCACGAAACGATAGCGCGGCTGTTCCGGCAACTCCGGCCACAGGGTCTGAATCTTCCGCTCCTCCTCCTTCGGCTGGGGGCCGGCACACCCGCCGAGCACGGCAATGCATGCAAAGACCAGGACCAGAAAGGCCGCAGAAAATGCTGGCTTGGGAACTCTCGGCACGATTGTGGCCACCATCGACTCTCCAGACTGACAAGGCTGGCGGGCGCACCCGCCTCGGCTGCATGTGCCCCGGCCATCGCGCTCGGGACAAGCGATTTGAACGGCAGCCATAGCGAGTTGCATGCCTGCCGGGGCGGGTTTCCCTACGTCGCGGGCGATGGCTCCGGCATAATCACGGGCACCGACCCCGAAACGCAAGATCGCGCAAGCCGACCCATGAACGCAAGTACCAAACCTTCGCCCGCCAAGGAAGCCGCCCGGGCACTACTCAAGCAGCTGCAGAAGCGGTTTCCGGTCATCGATCGCGCCAAGCCACTCGCGATCGGAATCGACACCGAGATCACGGCCGCAGTGCCCGAACTGGACGCCAAGTCGCTTCGTGCGGCCCTGCGCATGCACACCGGCTCGACCCGCTACCTGAAAGCGATGGCCAATGAGACGAAGCGCTACAGCCTCGCCGGCGAGGCGGTCGCCGATCTCGACGAAGAACACCGAAAACGCGCGCAAGCAATGCTGGATCAACGTCACAAACGCCGCGAGCAGCAAGAACGGGAGCGGCGCGAACAGGCAGCCAACCAGCGCCGCGCGGAAAAGCTGGAGCAATTGGCAGCACGCTTCTCGCGCGACAAGAAATAGGCGCCGACGCCGCCCTCAACCGAGCCACGCGCGGGCATTCGCAAACATTCTGGCCCAGGGCGAATCGTCGCCCAGCCAATCCGGCGCCCAGCTCATCTGTACGGTACGGGCGGTCCGCTCGGGGTGCGGCATCATGATCGTAAATCGTCCGTCGGTATTGGTGAAGCCGGTGAGTCCACCCGGCGAACCGTTCGGATTGAACGGGTAGCGGCTGGCGACGCGGCCGTCGTTCTCGACATAGCGCAAGCAGGCGGGGGCATCGGCCAGCGCACGGTCCTGCTCGAACGCCGCCCGCCCCTCGCCGTGCGACACCACGATCGGGATACGGCTGCCGGCCATCCCGGCCAGCATCACCGACGGACTCTCCACCACCTCGACCATCACGAAGCGGGCCTCGAACTGTTCGCTGCGATTGCGATGGAAACGTGGCCAGTGTTCCGCACCAGGGATGATCGGTGCCAAGTGGGCCATCATCTGGCAGCCATTGCACACGCCCAACGCGAAGGTGTCTCCGCGGCCGAAGAAGGCGGCGAACATGTCGCGCATGTGCGCATCGAACAGGATCGACTTGGCCCAGCCCTGACCGGCACCGAGCACGTCGCCGTACGAGAAGCCGCCGCAGGCGGCGAGGCCGTGGAAGTCTGCCAGACGCATACGGCCCGCCTGCAGATCCGACATATGCACGTCGATCGGCGAGAATCCTGCACGGGCGAACGCGGCCGCCATTTCGGCCTGCGAATTCACCCCCTGTTCGCGCAGGATCGCAATTCGCGGGCGGGCGCCGGTGGCGATCATCGGCGCCGCGACCTCCTCGGCGGCATCGAAGGCGAGCGCCACGCCGAGGCCGGGGTTGCCCGGGTCGGCGAGGGCCGCAAACTCCTCGTCGGCGCATTCCGCATCATCGCGCAGACGGGCGATGCGATGGCTCGTTTCCGACCAGAGCTGCAGCAATTCGCTGCGTGGCGCACTGAAGATCAGCTTTGCGTTCCGCCACAGGCGAATCTCGTCCTTGTCGTTGGGCTCGCCAATGAAATGATAGGCCAGACCCGCTTCCCGCAAGGGCGCCGTGATGCGCGAGCGGTCGGCACGCCGAATCTGGATGACCGCGCCCAGTTCCTCCGCAAACAAACCACCGAAGATGCGGTCGTGAAAGCGGCCCTTGAGCGTATCCGGTCGTTTGTCGAGACCATCCACATCGTTCATGAACGGGTCGTAGCAAACCGTGTCCAGCATGACCGAGAGCCCGCAATGCGATGCGAAAGCCATCTCGCACAAGGTCGCGAAGAGGCCGCCGTCGCCTTTGTCGTGGTAAGCCAGCAACAGGCCCTCACGACGGTAGCGCTGGATCAGGGCAAAGAAGCTGGCGAGGGCCTGTGGGTCGACATCCGGCGCATGCTCACCGGCCGAGCCGTAGGCCTGGGCCAGGGCCGACCCACCAAAGCGCTGCCGCCCCTGGCCGAGGTCGATCAGCAGCAATTCGGTGGCCTCGTCCGGCGGAAACCGGAGCTGCGGCGTGAGCGTTCGGCGGACGTCATCGACCGGTGCGAAGGCGGTGACGACGAGGGACAACGGCGCCACCACCTGGCGCGCCTCGTCACCTTCCTGCCAGGCCGTCTTCATCGACAGGGAGTCCTTGCCGACCGGGATCGAGAGGCCGGCCTCGCGGCAGAATGCCGACACCGCAGCCACCGTATCGTAGAGCTTCGCATCCTCGCCGCGGTGGCCTGCCGCCGCCATCCAGTTGGCCGACAGCTTGACGACACCGAGTTCGGCGATGTCGGCAGCAGCGATATTGGTGATCGCCTCACCGATCGCCATGCGACCGGAGGCCGGCGCATCGACGCAGGCCAGCGCGCTGCGCTCGCCCATGGCGAACGCCTCGCCGCGAAAACCGTGGAAGCTCATCGTCGTCACTGCCACGTCCGCCACCGGCACCTGCCAAGGGCCGACCATCTGGTCGCGGGCAGTCATGCCGCCGACCGAGCGGTCACCGATCGAGATCAGGAAGCTCTTGGACGCGACCGCCGGTATCGTCAGCACCCTGCGGCAGGCCTCGTCGAGTTCCAGGTCGGTGACATCGAACGGCGGCAGATGGGTCGGGCGGCGCGACACGTTGCGGGTCATCTTCGGCGGCTTGCCGAGCAGCACCCCCATGTCCATGTCCACGGGCCGGTTGGCAAAGTGGCGGTCCGCCACCACCAGTTGGCCGTCGTCGCTGGCCTTGCCGAGCACCGCATAAGGACAGCGCTCCCGCACGCAGAGGCGATCGAACAGATCGAGACTCTCCGGTGCAATCGCCAGCACGTAGCGCTCCTGCGATTCATTGCACCAGACCTCGCGCGGGCTCATGCCCGGCTCCTCGATCGGCACCTCGCGCAGCTCGAACCGGGCGCCGAGCCCCGCCGAGTCCGCCAGTTCGGGCATTGCGTTCGACAAGCCGCCGGCGCCGACGTCGTGAATAGAAAGGATCGGGTTGTCCTCGCCCCGCTGCCAGCAGGCGTCGATCACTTGCTGACAACGGCGCTGGATCTCCGGATTGCCGCGCTGGACCGACGCGAAGTCGAGATCGGCCGTGTTGGTGCCGGTCGTCATCGAGGACGCCGCGCCGCCGCCGAGACCGATCAGCATGCCCGGGCCGCCGAGCTGGATCAGCAGCGTGCCCGGCGCAAAGGCCTTCTTCAGGCTCTGCCCGGCCTGGATGCTGCCGACACCACCCGCGATCATGATCGGCTTGTGGTAGCCCCGAACCTCGCCCATGACCTCCTGTTCGAAACTGCGAAAGTAGCCCGCGAGGTTCGGTCGCCCGAATTCGTTGTTGAAGGCCGCCGCGCCGATCGGACCCTCGATCATGATCTGCAGTGGCGACGCAATGCGATCGGGACGCCCGTAAGCCTGCTCCCAGGGCCGCTCGAAGCCGGGGATGCGCAAGTTCGACACGGTGAAGCCCGCCAGCCCCGCCTTCGGTCGTGACCCGCGTCCGGTCGCGCCCTCGTCGCGGATCTCACCCCCGGCGCCGGTGGCCGCACCGGGAAACGGGGAGATCGCGGTCGGATGGTTGTGGGTCTCGACCTTGGCCAGAATGTGGGTGGCTTCCTCGCGAAAGCCCCACTCGCCCGATTCGTCCGGATAGAAGGCATCGACCACCGCGCCTTCGATGATCGAGGCGTTGTCGGCATAGGCCACCACGGTGCCCAGGGGGTGGGCCCGGTGGGTCTCGCGGATCATGCCGAACAAGGTCTTGTCGCGCGGCGCGGCGTCGATGACCCATTCGGCGTTGAAGATCTTGTGGCGACAGTGCTCGGAGTTGGCCTGCGCGAACATCATCAGTTCGACGTCGGTGGGATTGCGCCCGCTCGCTTCGTAATGCGCGGCTAGGTAATCGATCTCGTCATCGGATAGCGCCAGCCCGAGTGCGACGTTGGCGGCGACCAGCGCTTCACGCCCGCCGGCCACGAGATCGACCGTGGCGAGCGGCTGCGGCGGGTAGTGGCGGAACAGCGCGGCGGCATCCGTGACCGAATCGAGTACCGATTCGGTCATGCGGTCGTGCAGTTGCGCCAGCACCTTGCCGCGCTTGGCGTCATCGAGGCGGCCGCGCAGGGCAAGCCGGTAAGCAATCCCGCGCTCGACCCGGACGATGTCGTCGAAGCCGCATTGATGAACGATGTCGGTGGCCTTCGAGGACCACGGCGATATCGTGCCGAGGCGCGGCGTCACCAGCAGCAAGATCCCCTCGGGTTCCGCTTCGGCCGACGGATGGGCCCCGATCAGTTCCTGCAGCCGGGCCAACGCATCCGAATCGACGTCGCTTCGGGTCTCGACGAAATAGGCGAACTCCGCTGCACACGCCCGCAGGCCCGGCAGGTCCGCCTGCAATGCCGTGAGGAGACGGGAGAGGCGCGGCGCGGACAGAGCCGGCGCACCGCGCAGGGTCAGGATCTGGGACATGGGCGATGGCGGGATTCGGGGCGGAAAACGCGTTTTTCGCGGAGGGAACGGGAAGCGCGGATTATACCCGAGCCGAAGCGGCCGCCCGGCTGCGTCACGCGTGGCCACGACGGCTCTCGGCAAGGGCATGGGATACAATCCAGCGATTGATTTTTCGGCGAACATCGTCTTGCCACGAGCCTTCCAAGATGCCGCCGGAGCGGCGCTGGTGCCCCCACCGTGCGATCGTTGAAACGGCTGCTGGCGCTGCTCCTGAGCCTCGCCCTGCTGGCCTGGCTGGCGAGCGACGGACGCTGGCGCGCACTCGGCGACAGCCTGGCCCGCTTCAGTCCCGGCCTGATCCTGCTTGCCCTGACCGGATTCGCGGCCAGCTATGCGCTGCGGGCGCTACGGGTCAGCGACGAGTTCCGCCGCGACTCCGGCGCACCCTACCTCGCCTGCCTGCGCATCGTCCTGGTGCACAATGCGATGGTCAACGTGGTGCCGTTTCGCGGCGGCGAGGCGGCCTTTCCACTGCTGCTGCGCCGGCATTTCGGCACCCCGCTGCCGCGCGCGATCGCTTCGCTGTTCTGGTTCCGGCTGCAGGACGCCTTCGTCGTCGCTGCCCTCGCCGCCCTGGTCTGGCCCGGCGTTTCCGCCCCCCTGCGCCTGACCGCCGTCGTCCTGCTGGTGGCAGTCGCCCTGTGGCTGCCGCGCTGGGCACGGGCGCCCCACCGCTGGCATCAGGGATCCGCGCTGGCCGGCCGCCTCGGCCGATTGCGGGATGCCTTCGCCGATTCGACCCGCCATGCCCGCCTCGGCTGGCTGTGGACGGCGGCCAACTGGTCGGTCAAGCTGTTGACCCAGGCCTGGGTGCTGGCCCAGTTGCTGCCTGCGGGCCTGCCTGTCGGTGCCGCAGGCGCCCTCGGTGCCGAACTCGCCGCGATCCTGCCGGTCCAGGGGGTGGCGGGCTTCGGTACCTACGAGGCCGGGGCTGCCGCCGCCATGTTGCCGGCCGGCGTCGGCCTCGAGCAAGGCCTGCAGGCTGCGCTGGCACTGCATCTGTTCGTCATTGCCAGTGCCGTGCTGGCCGGCACGCTGGCCTGGATGGCCGGGCTGGTCCGCCCCTCAACCGACCCCACCGAGAGTTCGAAGACACGATGAACGCACCCACCACCGCGCCGCCGCCGCTGCCCCCGGCCGCACCCGACATCCCGGACGACCTGCCACCCCACCGGCTGTCGCTGGTGGTGCCCATGTATAACGAGGCCGACAACGTCGCGCCGCTCCTGGCGCGCGTACACGAAGCGCTCGACGGTTACCCCCAGCCCTGGGAGATCCTGCTGGTGGATGACGGCAGTTCCGACGCAACGCCGGCCGAGTTGCGGCGCTGTGCGGCCGAGCGCGGGCCCCACGTGCGTGTCGTCGAACTGCTGCGCAATTTCAAGCAGACCGCGGCGATGCAGGCGGGCATCGACGCCGCCCGCGGCGATGTCGTGGTGACCATGGACGGCGACCTGCAGAACGACCCCGTGGACATCCCGCGGATGGTCGGCCGTCTGCTGCGGGAAGATCTCGATCTCGTCGCCGGATGGCGCAAGAACCGCCAGGACGGTTTGCTGCTGCGCAAGATCCCTTCGCGCATCGCCAACCGGTTGATCGCCCGCATGACCGGCGTGCGCCTCAAGGACTACGGCTGCAGCCTCAAGGTCTTCCGGGGCTCGGCCATCAAGAACGTCAAGCTGTACGGCGAGATGCATCGCTTCATTCCGGCCTGGCTCGCCACGGTGACCACGCCACAGCGCATCGCCCAGGAGGTGGTCAATCATCACGCCCGCGTGTTTGGCCAGTCCAAGTACGGCATTTCCCGCACCTTCCGCGTCGTGCTGGATCTGCTCTTCGTCTATTTCTTCATGCGCTACCGCACCCGGCCGGGGCACTTTTTCGGCGGCATCGGCATCGCGATCGGCACCCTCGGCGGCCTGATCCTCGCCTATCTGATGTCCCTCAAGCTGGTGCTCGGCGAGGATATCGGCACCCGGCCGCTGCTGTTCGGCGGCTTCTTCCTGGTGATCGCCGGCATCCAGATGGTCACCTCCGGCGTGCTCGCCGAGTTGTTGACCCGCGTCCTGTTCGAGTCCGGCGGCGCCAAGGCCTATCTGGTACGACCGAGCGAGACGCTGGCCGCCGACGAGGGATGGCACCGACCGGCATGATCCGCCCCGCTTTCCTCGACTTGCGGCAGGACTGGTTCCGCATTCTGGTCTTTTTGCTACCGCCGGCGATGTTCCTGCTGTGGCTGGGCACGGCCCCGTTGTTCGACGTGGACGAAGGGGCTTTTTCCGAGGCCACCCGTGAGATGTTCGAGCGCGGCGACTTCCTGTC
>JAGRFZ010000184.1 GCA_020445785.1 Rhodocyclaceae bacterium | reverse complement strand
GCCAGGACGAAGCCTGCGCGCGTGCTGCGCTGGCCGCCCTCGACGCCGCTGACGACCACGTGCAGGAGCAGAGCTAGGCCATGAAAGACATTCTGAACTTCATCAACGGCGAATTCGTCGCAACCGGGCGGCAGTTCGACGACCGCTCGCCGCTCGACAATTCGGTGATCGGGCGCGTCCACGAAGCCGGCAAGGCCGAGGTCGATGCCGCGGTCGCGGCAGCGCGGGCGGCCCTGAAGGGGCCGTGGGGCGCGATGACCGTCGCCGAGCGGGTGGACGTCCTGTATCGCGTCGCCGACGGCATCAACGCACGCTTCGACGAGTTTCTCGCGGCCGAATGTGCCGACACCGGCAAGCCGATGAGCCTCGCGCGGCACATCGACATTCCGCGCGGCGCCGCCAATTTCAAGATCTTCGCCGACGTCGTCAAGAACGTGCCGAGCGAGTTCTTCGAGATGGCCACCCCCGATGGTCGCGGCGCGCTGAACTACGCCATCCGCCGTCCGGTCGGCGTGGTCGGCGTGATCTGCCCGTGGAATCTGCCGCTGCTGTTGATGACCTGGAAGGTCGGACCGGCGCTGGCCTGCGGCAACACGGTGGTCGTCAAGCCGTCCGAAGAGACGCCCCAGACCGCAGCCCTGCTCGGCGAGGTGATGAATGCGGCCGGCGTGCCGAAGGGCGTCTACAACGTGGTGCACGGATTCGGCCCCGGTTCCGCCGGTGAGTTCGTCACCTCACACCCGGACGTCAATGCCATCACCTTCACCGGCGAGACCCGCACTGGTGAGGCGATCATGAAGGCCGCATCGAGCGGCGCACGGCCGGTGTCGCTGGAGATGGGCGGCAAGAACCCGGCAATCGTGTTCGCCGACTGCGATTTCGACGCCGCGATCGAAGGCACGATGCGCTCGGTGTTCGCCAACTGCGGCCAGGTGTGCCTGGGCACCGAACGGGTGTATGTCGAGCGGCCGCTGTTCGACCGCTTCGTCGCGGCCCTGAAGCAGGGCGCCGAGTCGCTCAAGCTCGGCCGTCCGGAGGCCGAGGACACCAATCTCGGCCCGCTGATCTCGCTCGAGCACCGTGACAAGGTGCTGGGCTACTACGAGAAGGCCCGTGCCCTCGGCGCCACTGTGGTCACCGGCGGCAGTGCGCCGGCGATGCCGGCCGAACTGGCCGACGGCGCCTGGGTGCAGCCGACGATCTGGACCGGCCTCGACGACAGCTCGCCGATCGCCCGCGAGGAGGTCTTCGGTCCGTGCACGCTGATCCAGCCCTTCGATGCCGAGGACGAGGTCGTCGCCCGCGCCAACGATACCGACTACGGCCTGGCGGCCTCGGTGTGGACCCGTGATCTGGCCCGTGCCCATCGCGTGTCCGCCCAGCTCGAGGTCGGCCTGGTGTGGATCAACAGCTGGTTCCTGCGCGATCTGCGCACGCCGTTCGGCGGGGCCAAGCAATCCGGCATCGGTCGCGAGGGCGGGGTCCATTCGCTCGAGTTCTACACCGAGCTCAAGAACATCTGCGTCAAGCTGTGAGCACGACGATGAACGCGCCCAGCCCCGAGATCGGCCAGCGCATCGTCGCGGCAGGCATCGAGACCAACTATCACGATGTCGGCGACGGCCATCCGTTGCTGATGATCCACGGTTCCGGTCCCGGCGTCTCGGCCTGGGCCAACTGGCGACTGGTGATGCCGGCGCTGGCACGGCAGGCGCGGGTGATCGCACCCGACATGGCCGGCTTCGGCTTCAGCGAGCGGCCCGATGGCTACACCTATTCGATGGACAACTGGGTGGCGCAGGCAATCGGCCTGCTCGACGCCCTCGACATCGAGCGCGCGGATCTGGTCGGCAACTCCTTCGGCGGCGCGCTGGCGCTGGCGCTGGCGATTCGCCACCCCGAGCGGGTGCGCCGGCTGGTGTTGATGGGCAGCGTCGGCGTGCCGTTCGCGATCACCGAGGGTCTCGACCAAGTCTGGGGCTACACCCCGAGCTTCGAGAACATGCGACGGATCATGGATTTCTTCGCCTGGGACCGCTCTCTGGTCAACGACGAGCTGGCCCGGCTGCGCTTTGAAGCCAGCATCCGCCCCGGCTTCCAGGAGAGCTTCGCGGCGATGTTCCCGGCGCCGCGCCAGCGCTGGGTCGACGCGATGACCAGCGCCGAGGCGGACATCCGCGCGATCGAGCACGAGACGCTGATCATCCACGGTCGCGACGACCAGGTGATCCCGATGGCGAACTCGCTCGCGCTGCACGAGATGATCTCGCGATCGCAACTGCACGTTTTTGGCCGCTGTGGTCACTGGACCCAGATCGAGCACGCTGCCCGCTTTGCGCAACTGGTGGGCAATTTCATTGCCGAGGCCGCGGCTACGGCCTGAG
>JAGRFZ010000183.1 GCA_020445785.1 Rhodocyclaceae bacterium | reverse complement strand
GCGTAGCGCAGGAAATACCAGGAGGACTCGACGAAGGTGTCCATCGTGTCGGTTTCGCGCCGCGCCGGCCGGCCGCATTTGGGGCAGTCGCATTCGAAGAATCCGGGCATGCGCGCCAGCGGGGAGCCGCGGCCGGTGACCGCGACATCCGTCGGCAGCACCACCGGCAGCGCTTCGTCGGGGACCGGTACGTCGCCGCAGGATTCGCAGTAGATCATCGGGATCGGGCAACCCCAGTAGCGCTGGCGCGAAATGCCCCAGTCACGCAGGCGGTACTGCACCCGCTTGCTGCCCAGCCCCTTCTCCTCGAGGTCGGCGGCGATCGCGTCCACCGCCTGGGCGGAGCGCATGCCGTCGTAGCGGCCGGAATTGACGACCCGCCCGTGTTCGGCGAAGCAGTCCTGCCAATGACTCCAGGCCAGGGATTCGTCAGAGCCCTGGCGTGCGACGATCGGAAACTTGCGCTGCAGCCGGGCACTCGGGTCTTCGAACACACCCGAGCTGTTGTCGACCCGCTGCCCCCACTTGCCGGGGATGACGACCGGCTTGATCGGCAGCCCGAACTTCTGGGCGAAGGCGAAGTCGCGCTCGTCGTGGGCGGGCACCGCCATCACCGCGCCCTCGCCGTAGCCCATCAGCACGTAGTTGGCGATCCAGACCGGCAGGAATTCGCCGCTGATCGGGTGCACGACCCGCAGGCGGGTCGCAACGCCCTTCTTCTCCATCGTCGCGAGCTCGGCCTCGGCGACGCCGCCCTTGACGCATTCCTCGACGAAGGCGGCGATCGCCGGGTCGGTTTCGGCGGCCAGCCTTGCCAGCGGGTGCTCGGCGGCGACGGCGACGTAGGTGGCCCCCATCAGCGTGTCGGCGCGGGTCGTGAATACCTTCAGCACGCCGCTCTCGCCGACCGTGGTCAGGTCGTAGGGGAAATGGACCTCGACGCCTTCCGAGCGGCCGATCCAGTTGCGCTGCATCTGCTTGACCTGCTCGGGCCAGCCCGGCAGGTCGTCGAGCGCGTCCAGAAGCTCATCCGCGTAGGCGGTGATCTTCATGTAGTACATGGGAATCTCGCGCTTCTCGACCTCGGCGCCCGAGCGCCAGCCACGGCCGTCGATCACCTGCTCGTTGGCCAGCACGGTCTCGTCCACCGGATCCCAATTGACGGTGCCGAGCTTCTTGTAGATCAGTCCCTTTTCGTACAACCGGGTGAACAGCCACTGCTCCCAACGGTAGTAATCGGGGAAACAGGTGGTGATTTGCCGCGACCAGTCGATGCCGAAGCCAAGGCGCTTCAACTGGCCCCTCATGTATTCGATGTTCTCCTTGGTCCACGCTGCCGGCGGAACTCCGTTCTGGATCGCGGCGTTCTCGGCCGGCATGCCGAATGCGTCCCACCCCATCGGTTGCAGCACGTTGAAGCCTCGCATCCGCGCCTGGCGCGAGATGACGTCGCCGATCGTATAGTTGCGCACATGCCCCATGTGCAGCTTGCCCGAGGGGTAAGGGAACATCGACAGGCAGTAATACTTGGGGCGGTCGCCGTCTTCGGTGACGCGAAAAGCCTCGCGGGAATCCCAGTGCTGCTGGGCGGCGGTTTCGACGTCCTCGGGTTGGTATCTTTCCTGCATAAGGGCGATTGGGGGGTGTCGAGCGAAGGAAGGGGGCGATTATAGCCGGGAACGAAGTGCCTCATCCGGCCGCCGCTGCGCTGCATCGGAGGCGACGATCGGCGTCGCGCCGGCGATCACTCCGCGCGCTCCTGGGCGCGCAGGCGCTCGAGCACGTCGAGTTCGCTCTGCGGTGGCAAGCCCAGCGATCGGGACACCCGCTCGTTGATCGCGACGTGAAACTGCGCCGGGGCGTGGAGGCCGCGGCGGAAGCCTTCGAGGGACGCGCCGGCGGTCAACAACCGGGCACTCTGGCGGGCGATGTCCTGGGGTTCGCTGAAGACGGCGGCGACGGCGCCGGCCCGTACGTAGGCGGCGGTGAAGCCGATCACCGGACGTCGATGGCGGTAGGTGGTGAGCAGGATGCCCATGACGGTATCCCGGTTATAGACGGCAGGGTCGGGAATCGTCAGCAATGCCGCGCGTGGGTCGAGCAGACGCTCGAGCGTGCCCACGATCTCCGATTGATCGCGGACGACGGCCACCCGAGCTTCGAGGCCGGCGTCGCGCACGGCGCTTTCCAGTTCGCCGCGCCGGGATTCCATGGTATGGCCCAACAGCACCACGACCGAATCGACGCCGGGCAGCAGGTGCTTGAGCAGGCGCAGGCGTCGTTCGACGGGTTGATCGAGGACGATTGCGGCGATCCGCTCGGTGCCGTGGTCGCGGATCAGTCGTTGCGCGTCCCGGCGGGAGATCAGTGCTGCCAGGACGGGCACTTCGGTATGGCCGATGGCGCTTTCGGCGGCTTCGAGGCCCAGCGCAACGACGACCTGGCCGCTGCCGGGCGTCGGTGCGGCGGCGCTTGCGCGGACCATGGCGCCGATTTCGTGGCCGGCGTCGGCCAGTGCCGGCGCGAGCGTGTCGACGAAGGCCTGCTGGAGTGGCGAATCCTGGGTGATCCAGATGTCTACCTGGCCGGCCCACAGCGAGGCCGCGAAGCATGCCAGCAGCAACGCGACTGCCTGCCTCGGCACCCGCATCGGGCGGGGCGGCACGCGAGCGGTGTCACTGGGCAGGAGTCGCGGCGATTCCGGCACGAAGCTACCAGCTCAGCCTGAGGGTGGCGAACAGCCCCGGTTCCCTGCGGAAGTTTCCTTCGTGAAAGTCGGGGTAGGCGCCTTCCAGGCTCTGAGCGGTGACCGACACCTCGCCGTCGCGACCGTTCGGGCCGAACAGTTTCGCCAGCTTGAGGTCGGCGCGCCCGCGGGAGGGGACTTCGTCGCCGTCGTTGAGCCAGCGCATCGCGGTGCTGAAGTAGTAGCCGAGGCTCGCGCGCCATCGCCCGGGAAGCTCCTTGATCAGCAGCAGTCCGGTCATGCTCGCCGGTGCGCTGGACAACAGGTCGGGGTCCGCTCGTCGCGCGTCCCGACGAATATTGACCCAGGACTGGGTGAGCACGGCACGGCCCCACCCCGGTCGCCGCCAATCGATCCGGAATTCGGCGCCGTCGACCTTCAGGTTGGCGCTGTTGATGAAGTTGATCGCCGTGCGACCCAGTATTCCGACGAAATTCGGCGGCGGTGGATAAGTGCACACGACGTTGCGCTCGGTCGGCGGAAAGCTGCAGGCGACGTCGTCGATATAGCGATCGACGTTTTCGTGGAAGATCCGCGCGTCCACTTCGGCATTGAGCGCGTCGAAGAAGCCGTTGTAGCCCAGCTCGAAGAAGCGGACACGTTCCGGCTCGGGCTCGTCCTTGGCCCAGTAGGTGATCGCCAGGATCTGACCCTGCAGACTGACACTGGTGAAGCTGCGGGCTTCCCAGGCTTGCGGCGCGCGATAGGCGATGCCGGTGGAAAAGCGCAGCGACGAGCGTGGCGCGAGCGCATAACGGGCCGCGAAGCGCGGCGAGAACAGCCGGCCCGAGTAATAGTGATCTTCGAGGTTGCCGCCGAGATTGAGCGTGAGCGCGGTGGTCGGCTGCCAGGTCAGACTGGAAAACAACTGCCACTGGATGCCGACCTCGGGTTCGGTGCTACTGAAGTACAGGACCGACCGTGTCGCGTCGCGGCGCACGCCGGCACCGACCAGTACGTGCCATTGCTCGTCCAGGCGGTTCGTGAATTGCACCTCGACGTCGTCGCGCTGCAGATCGATGTCCTGCAGAACCGGCAGATCGACATCGCCGAGCGGAATGTTCCAGCGCTTTCGTTCGGCGCGATCCTGGTGGTAGAACTGCAGCGACAATTCCGATTCCGGTCCGAAGCTGCGCAGCCAACCCACCTGCAGATAGTTCTCCTTGATGCGCCGCTTGCCCAGCGGTTCCGTCAGGCTGTCGGGCTCGCCGGTGTCGTCGAAGCCCACCGTCGCGCCCGCCTGGATGCGCACTTCGTCCCGCAGGCTCGGCTGCAACAGTACCTGCAGGTTGGCGACGTTGCGCTCGATGCTCTCGGCCGACTCGCCGTCGAAGCTGAGGTACTGATCCGCGTGGCGCCGGGATGCGCTGAGTCGCCAGTCGAGGTCGGCGTCACCGCCATTGATGCGGACGCCCAGGTCGTGGAACTCCCGGTGGCCGGCGCGCAGGATCATGGTCTTGCCGGTTTCGGTGCGGGGCGAGCGGGTGATGATGTTGATCACGCCCTGGTACGCGTTGGCGCCATAGGCTGCGCCGTTGGGCCCGCGCACGACCTCGACCCGTTCGACGTCGTCGATTCGTATCGGCAGATCCTGCCAATGGACATTGCCCCAGAAGGAATTGTTGACGGTTCGGCCGTCCACCAGCACCTTGATGCGCCGGGCGTAGGCATCGCCCATGCCGTGGTTGGCGATGGTCGGCGAGCCGCTGCCCCAGTCGGCAACCTGGAAGCCCGGCACCAGGCGCATCAGATCGTGCAACTCGACGAATCCCGAGGCTTCGATCAATTCACGGTCGATGATCGTGATCGGCGCCGGCGCATCGTAGGCGCTCTGGGCCATCCGGGAAGCGGTCAGGACCACGGGCACGTCCTGGTAGAACAGGGATTCGTCGGATTCGGCCGCATGGCCGGAAGGGATCGCGCAAAAGGCACTCAGCAAGCTTGCGGCGGTCTTGGCGCTGACAGGGTGTCGAGAGGGCATGTCACTTCCGTTCGAGCGATGGTCGGGCGGATGCGGGGGCGGGCCGGATCCGGTCAGGACTGCAGATTAACGGGCTTGCCGGCCGCTGCGAAGGGTGGCCGGGCTCGGATCGGGTGACGACGACGGAGAACGCAGGGCGGCAGCGTCGCCCATGGGCACCTGGGGTGCAGTGGGTTTGCTCGGCCCAAATAAAAAAAGCGGCATCTGGAGGCCAGATGCCGCAAATCTCCTGTGAAGGAGAGGGAGGGAGCCGGTACGTCAGTCGCGCTCAGGCGGCCCGACGAGCTTGTGTCCAGTAGTGGTGCCAGTGCCGCATCGTGAGTACGGCGACGTCGTTGATGACCTCGATCGGGGCGCGCATGAGGCGCTTCTGACTGCGCAGAAAGGGCAGCACCTGCGGCGTGCATAAGGTGGTGCGCTCGCGGCTCAGAAGTTGCCGGAAGCGATCCATCGCTGCACCCCAGTATTCGGAGTTGCCAACCCAGCCGGTATCGGCGGTGGCATGCCTGACGGCCTGGCGCCACAGCGCCTCGGCTCGTTCGATCGGTACGCCGGCCTTGCGGGCGTACCACGGCAGTGATTTCGGCATGTTCATGTTGCTCTCCTTGGGACTGGTTCTCAGTCCCGTTCGTTGCCGGTCGGGCCGGATTGGCCTGACTCGGCATTTGTCCGTCGCCTCATGCGGCGCGGCAATTTCAACTTATATTGTTTTTCAGTCGCTTGTCGGCAAAGATGTGTAAATAAATACAAGTAATTGACGCTTTGCACAACTCTAACATAGGGCCAAATCCGCAAATGTTCAAGTACATGTTCGTGACATCGTCGTCAGGTGGCGACGAAAGGGGCCGAGCGGCGACGGGCGGCGAAGATCGGTAGAATCCGGCCACCGAAGGCACTCAAGACCATGTCCAGGCTCCTCGCAGACGTCAATTCCGAGCAGCGCCGCGCCATCACCATGGCGGCTCGCCACGGGCTCGTGCTCGCCGGCGCCGGATCCGGCAAGACCCGCGTCCTGACCACCCGCATCGCGTGGCTGATCGAGCAGGGCGTGGCCGCTCCGCAGGCGATTCTCGCGGTCACCTTCACCAACAAGGCGGCGCGTGAAATGCGCATCCGGCTGTCGGCGATGCTGCCGCTGGACATCCGCGGCATGTGGATCGGAACCTTCCACGGCCTCTGCAATCGATTGTTGCGTTTTCACAACAAAGACGCTAATTTACCACAGCTGTTCCAGATCCTCGACACGGCGGATCAGCTGGCCGCGATCAAGCGCCTGCAAAAGCGGCTCGATATCGACGTCGACCGATACCCGCCCCGGGATCTGCAAAATTTCATCAACAGCGCCAAGGAAACCGGGCTGCGCCCGCACGACGTGGACGCCTGGGACGAGTGGTCGCGGCGCCGCGTCGAACTGTTCGCGGAGTATGAGGCCCAGTGTCAGCGCGAGGGTGTTGTGGATTTCCCTGAGTTGTTGCTTCGATGCTACGAATTGCTGCAGCGCAACGAACCCCTCCGGCGCCATTACCAGGTGCGCTTCCGGCACATTCTGGTGGACGAATTCCAGGACACGAACCGATTGCAGTACCTCTGGCTGAAGCTGCTGGCCAGTGACGGGGCGGCCGATGGGGCCAAGCTGTTCTGCGTCGGCGACGACGACCAGTCGATCTACCGGTTTCGTGGTGCGGAGGTCGGCAACATGCGGGCCTTCGAGCGCGAATTCCAGGTCGAAGAGGTGATTCGGCTCGAGCAGAACTACCGTTCCTGCGGTCACATTCTGGCGGCGGCGAATGCCATCATCGCCAACAACCGGGAACGCCTCGGCAAGCAGCTATGGACCGAACGCGGTCACGGCGAGCCGGTGCGCATCTACGAAGCGTTTTCGGATACCGACGAGGCGCGTTGGATCGTCGAGGAGGTCCAGGCACTGGTGCGCGACGGCATGTTGCGCGCCGACCTCGCCTTGTTGTATCGCTCCAATGCGCAGTCGCGGGTGCTCGAGCACCAATTGTTTTCTGCCGGCATCCCGTATCGGGTCTATGGCGGACTGCGCTTCTTCGAACGGCAGGAGATCAAGCATGCGTTGGCCTATCTCAGGCTGATCGCCAATCCGGACGACGACACGGCCTTCCTCAGGGTGGTGAATTTTCCGACGCGCGGAATCGGTGCCCGAAGCCTCGAACGGTTGCAGGACGTCGCGCGCGACGGCGGGACCGGCCTGTATGCGGGCGCCGCCAGGCTGGATGGCAAGCCGGCCAAGGTTCTGGGTGCGTTCGTTGCCCTGATCGAGGGCCTGAGGGTGGAGGTGCAATCCATGTCGTTGGCGGACATGGTCGAGCACGTGATCGAGCGCTCCGGCCTGCGGGCGCACTATCAGGCCGATCGGGAAGGGCAGGAACGCCTGGAAAACCTCGACGAACTCTTGAACGCCGCCGCCAACTTCGCGGCCGAGCACGGGTCGTCACGGTCGATCGACGAATCCGGCGACGACGCCGCGACGCTGGCCGAATTTCTCGCCCATGCCTCGCTCGAGGCCGGAGACCACCAGGCCGATGCCGGCACCGACGCGGTGCAGTTGATGACGGTGCATTCGGCCAAGGGATTGGAATTCGACGTGGTTTTCTTGTCGGGTCTCGAAGAAGGTCTGTTCCCGCACGAGAACAGCATCATGGAGAGCGAAGGGCTCGAGGAAGAGCGCCGGCTGATGTACGTGGCCGTTACGCGTGCCCGCGAGCGCCTCTATCTGTCGTTTGCGCAGACCCGCATGTTGCACGGTCAGAGTCGCTACAATCTGCGCTCCCGATTTGTCGAGGAGATCCCGCAGTCGGTCCAGAAGTGGTTGTCGCCGATCAAGGGGGCGAGCCAGTTCGGGCGCGCCGGCTATTTCCAGCCCGGAGCGGGCGCGACTTCGCCACCGGCTCGGGCGCGCGCGCCCGAGCCGGTGCGGCGGGACCTGGATGGCCTGCAGGTCGGACAGAACGTGCGCCATGCCCGTTTCGGCCTCGGCGTCATCGTGGCCGCCGAGGGCAGCGGTGCCGACGCTCGGGTACAGGTCAACTTCGGGCGGCAGGGCGTGAAGTGGCTCGCCTTGGCGATCGCCAAGCTGACCCCGGCCTGACGCCCCCGCGCGCCACACCGCCCGCCCTCACACCTTGCGATAGATCT
>JAGRFZ010000182.1 GCA_020445785.1 Rhodocyclaceae bacterium | reverse complement strand
CCGTCCGAGCGCCTACGCCCGGCCGCCCGAAGGAGGCGCGTCCCCCCAGGGCTGGCTTTGCGCAGCCAGCCCGCTCGAACGGCGCGAAGCCGTGCTTCGCGAAACCCGCTCTTGCCCCTCGGGGCGGGTGTCGCGCCTTGTTCCCGCGTCGGCCTTGCTTAGTAGGCGCGCTCCGACAGAATGCGCCACTGACCGCCCTCGCGCACCCACTCCAAGTGCTTGACGACGACATCCCGGTAGTCGGTCGACGAATAGCGCTGGCGGAACTCCGCGATCGCGCGATCCGGACCCTGCGACCGGATCTCGAGGTCATCGACGCGCACCGATATCGGACCCGGCTTTCCGACCAAGCGTCGGCGCATCGACTCCCACGACGCCCGGGTGTGATCGCCATCGGGATCGAACCGGGCCGAGTAGAAATCGAGATAGGCGCTGACGTCGCGGGCCGACCAAGCGGCGGCCCAGGCCTCGACGCGCTCTTCGAGGCCGGCCACCGACGCCGGAACGGCCGGCATTCGGGCCGCAGCGAGCGGATCGGGCGTGCGGCCCCGCGGGCTGGCCGCGGCCAGCAGAGCCGTTTTGTCGGCGCGGGTGACGATCGGGGCCGACGGCGGGCACGCGGCCGAGATATCGCTGCCGGCGCCGTCATCGCCGAGGGATTCGGGGGTGGGCAGTTCGTCGCGGGAAAGCCCCAGTTCCATTGACAGCCGACCCATCGCAGCCAGCGTCCGCGCGCGGGCGATGGTGAGGTCGTGCTCGGCGCTCACGTAGGCCCGCCGGGCCTCGAAGTATTCGTTCTCGGTGTCGAGCAGATCGAGCAGGGTGCGCTGGCCGATGTCGAACTGGCGGCGGTAGGCCTCCCGCGCCTTTTCGATCGACAACTGGTGGCGGTCGAGATAGGCGAGCTGCTCGCCCAGGCGGGTGATGTCGTTGTAGGCGATCGCCAGCGTCTGTCGCAGATCGCGGCAGGTCTTGTCGCGCACGTCCCGCGCCACGTTCATCTGCTCGGCAAACTGGCGGACCCGCGCACTGTCGGCGCCACCCCGGAACAGATTCACGTTGAGCACCAGTTCGAGCACGCGGTCGCGATGGCGTCCGTCGATACCGTCGGTGTCGAAACCGAGTTGCTCTTTCGCGTGCAGATCGAGCCGAGGCTGGTAGGCGGACTTCGTGCCGCGCGCCTGGGCCTTGGCGGCCAGCAGGCTCTGCCGGGCCGCCGACAGCGCCGGACTGCCCTGGTAGGCCTGACCGAGTGCCTGGTTGACGGTTGCCGGTATCGGGCCCACCGGCACATCGCCACTGCCCAGCACGGCTGCGGGCAGATCGCCGACGATGCGTTGGTAGCGCGCGCTGACGTCGTGCAGATTGCTGGCCTCGGTCAGCAGGTTGGCTTCCGCGAGGGCCAGACGGCCGCTGGCCTGCTCGAGGTCGACACGGCGCCCGACACCCGCATTCACCCGCTGTTCGATCTGGTCGAGTACCTGCCGGTGCTGGACGTAGTTGTCCTCCGCCAGTGCCACCAGCCGACGGTAGCGCAGAACGTCGTGGTGCGCGCGGGTGGCCTCCAGCACGATGTTCTCGACGGCATCGCGCAATTCGTAATAGCGGGCGACGCTGCTATGGCCCAGGCGCGAGACCTCGGAGCGGGTGGCAAAGCCATCGTAGAGCATCTGGCTCAAGGTCAGTGCGGCACCGTGGCGATTGAAATCCCTGTCGTCAACGTCGGGGCGCTGACGCCATTCCCGGCCCAGATTCGCGCTCAGGTCCACCTGCGGCAGGAAGCCTCCTCGGGCGACCCCTTGTTCCGCACGGGCAGCCCGGAAGGCGTGCCAGCGGGCTTCGACTTCGGGGTTTCCGTTGATCGCCCGTGTCGCAGCCTCTGCCAGGCTGACCGACGGCTGTTGCGCCCACACCGCGATCGGCAGCAGTGCAGCCAGTCCTGCGAGCGCAAACTTCAATCGATTGAGCATCCCTATATCTTCCTTACGCGCAGCCGTAAAACCTACGAGGTATCCACTCCGGGCCACGAGGCTATGTCCGCACCCGGCTCCCGACAAGGAATATCGGCAAAAAAATGTGCCCATTTGGGGCTAATCGCAAGCTGGCGTCAATCCCGTCACACGATCGCTCACCGACCGAGGCTCAGGACAGATGCCGCCGTCATCGGGGCTGGCGCACTCTGCTCGGGCTGCTGGTCGGCTGTGCGCTGCTGACGGGCGCGGTGGCGACCGATCTGGCTGGTGTCGTACGCCTGGCGGAACAGCGCTACGGCCCACCTGCCAGACGCGATGTGCTCAACTGGCTCGAACTGATCGAATCCGCTCGCGGTCTGGACGAACAGCGCCAGCTCGCCCTGGTCAATGATTTCTTCAATCGACGCATTCGCTTCGACGAAGACATCCGCCTGTGGCAGCAGCCGGACTACTGGGCGACTCCGCTCGAGACCATCGGCATCGGCGCCGGTGACTGCGAGGACTTCTCGGTCGCCAAGTACATGACGCTGAAGGCGCTCGGCCTGCCGGTCTCGAAAATGCGGCTGATCTATGTGCGCGCACGCCTCGGCGGCCCACCTGGCGGTGTCGTCCAGGCCCACATGGTGCTCGGCTACTACGCGACGCCTACGGCAGAACCCCTGGTACTGGACAATCTCGTCGGAGAAATCCGGCCGGCCGCGCGGCGGCCGGACCTGTTTCCCATTTTCAGCTTCAATGGTGAAGGCCTATGGGTCGGCGGCGCGGCGAGTTCGAGCGCCGATCCGACCTCACGCCTATCCCGTTGGCGTGACTTGCTCGCGCGGATGCGCGACGATGGCCTCGAATAGGCCCTCGCATCGAGGACAACAACATGTCGATGATCAAGCAACTCTGGATCGCCATCGCCTTCGTCGCCCTGCTCGCGCTCGGCGGCAGCCTGATCGTGAGCACCCTGGCGGCTCGGCACTATCTCGAGCAGCAGCTCAATGTCAAGAACATCGACAACGCCAACTCGTTGGCCTTGTCGATGTCCCAGTTGCAGAAGGATCCGGTCACCCTCGAATTGCTGCTGTCGGCCCAGTTCGATGCCGGCCACTACGAATACATTCGCCTCAGCGACCCAGAGGGCAGACCGCTGGTGACCCGCGAAAGTACCACCCCGCTGATCGAGGTGCCGGGCTGGTTCGCCGAGCTGATTCCGATCGACGCCGCCGAAGGAGTCGCCCAGGTACAGGACGGCTGGCGGCAGTTCGGCAGCTTGCGCCTGAAGAGCCACAGCCGATTCGTCTATCGCAGCCTGTGGGACGGCACACTGCGGCTGCTGACCTGGTTCGTGATCGGCGGCATCGCCTGCGGTGTGCTGGGCAGCATCCTGCTGCGACGCGTGGTCGGGCCGCTCGACGCGGTGGTGCGCCAGGCTCAGGCCATCGGTGAGCGCCGTTTCCTGACCATCGACGAGCCCCGCACGTTGGAGCTGCGCAAGGTCGTGGGCGCCATGAACACACTGGCGCTGCGGGTGCGCTCGATGCTGGAGGAAGAGTCCTCCCGCCTGGAGGAGGTGAGGCGCGCAGCCCAGAACGACGCCGTGACCGGGCTACCGAACCGTGAGCACTTCCTGAGCCAGATGGAGGTCACGCTCGGCGACGACAATGCCGCAGCGACCGGCACCCTGGCCGTAGTCCGCATCCCCGAGCTGGCTGCGCTCAACCAGCAGCAGGGACGCGAGGCCGGCGACGCCTTGCTCCGGCGGCTGGCCGACGCCCTCGAACTCGTGCGCAGCGACAACGAGCACCGCTTCTGCGGCCGCCTCGGCGGCAGCGATCTGGCCCTGCTGGTTGCCGAGGAGTCGAGCGACATCGGCGCCCTCGCCCAGGAGTTGCATGCGGCGGTCGACATCGCAGTCGGGAGTCTGCTCGGCGAGGCCGCTCCGATCGGCATCGCCGCCTATCGTCGTGGAGACGCGATCGCGCAGGTCCTGGCGCACGCGGACCGTGCCCTCGAAAAGTGCTCCGCGTCCGGTGATGGACGACCAGTGATCGAAAACGTGGATCTAAGCAGCAACCCGCCCGCCAGCATCGCCTCCTGGCAGCAAGCGATCGCCGACGCCCTCGACCAGGGTCGCGTCAGCCTGGTGACCTTCCCGGTGCTGGCGACCGATGGCAGCGAGCTGCATCAGGAGGCCCCGGTTCGTCTCCGGCTGGAGCGCGACGGCCCCTGGCTGACGGCGGGCGAATTCATGCCTTGGGCGGCGCGCACCGGTCAGCTTGCACGCGTCGACGAGGCCGTGCTGAGCTGCGCGTTGGAACTGCTGGCCCGCAGTCCGGCGGCGGTTTGCATCAACCTGTCGGCGGCATCGATCTGTGACCCGCAGACAGTCGATCGCTTCGCCGGCAAACTCGCCGATGCGCCCGAGCTTTCGGCCCGACTGTGGATCGATCTGCCGGAGTCTGCCGCCTTCAAGCATTCCGAGCCCTTCCGCCGGGTGTGTGCGCGACTCAAGCCATTGGGGTGCCGCATCGGTCTCGAACACGTCGGTCTGTACATCTGTCGCATCGGCGAACTGCACGACGTCGGGCTCGACTATCTCAAGATCGGCAGCGCCGCGATTCGCGGCATCGACCGCAACCCGGGCAACCAGACCTTCCTGCGCGGCCTGGCCACCATCGCCCATACCATGGGCATTATCGTGATCGCCGAGGGGGTGAGCAGCGAGGGCGAAGCGCGCCAGTTGCAGTCGATCGGATTCGACGGCCTGACCGGACCCGGCATTCGGGCCTGACGGCGGCCCCGCGCCGCGCGCTCAGATCAGTTCGTCGCCGCCCGAGATCAGGTCGAGGGACGACTTCGACGCCCGCATCGAACGGCGCTGCATCAGCTTCTCCTGGGCCGCGTCGGGCAGATCGGTGAATCGAATGACGTCGCGTTCGATCAGGAGATCGATCAGATCCTCGATCACGCGCACCAGACGCAGGTCCGACCCGGCCAACGTATCGCTGCCGGTCAGCGCCTGAACGAAGCCCTGGACACCGACATCGGCCGGATCGGCCGGGTCCGGATGCTGCCCGTCCGGTTCCAGGCTGACGGATACGACCACCCCGTTCTCGCCCCGTTTCACCCAAACCATGCTCGTCTCCTCATGTCGCCGGGCGCGACCGACCACACCCGGCGTCGGATCAATCGGTGATCAGCTTGCCCTTCGACAACAGATCCTGGATGACCTGCTGGTCGGTACTGAGATCGCCGCCGAAAAGGTCGACGCCTTGCAGCGTAATCGACACGTCCTCCTGCGCGGCGTTGTACCCACCCGAGAAGCCGCCATTGCTGCTGACGTGGACGATGGTGTCGCCCCCCGAGCTCTCGAAATGCAGGTAGTCGCCCAGATTGCCGCCATCGACGCCGTGCGATTCCCCCTGGAGCAGATCACGAAGATCGAGGGCATCGCTCGACGCCGTGGCATCGAAGTCGCCGATCGAATCCTGATCGGGATCGCCGGGCGCGCCGCGATCGGCCAGTTCCCAGACGAAGACGTCGGCGCCGAGCCCACCCGTCATGTCGTCGTCACCGGCGCCGCCGATCAGGATGTCACTGCCGCCCCCGCCATCGAGCTGGTCGTCGGCGGCGAAGCCGGACAACATTTCGTCGTCCGTACCACCCACCAAATTGTCGACGCCCGAGCTGCCGTCCACCCGCTGGTGCCCGCTGATGCGCACGACCAGGGTTCCACCCTGGCTGTCTCCGTCGCGGTCGGTGATGGTGTAGCCGAAGCTCTCGGTCAAGGTCTGACCGGGCGCGAGACTCTCGCGCACGTCGCGATCGACGATGAACTGGTAGCTACCGTCGGATCCGGTCTGCAGCACGCCATTGCTGCTGGCGGTATTGCCCCAGACGACGCCTGCGGCGCTGCCGTCGGCACCGGCTTCGGCAAACACGTTGCCACTGACCGTGGGCAGAGGATCATTGGACACGATGCTGCCGACGATGCTGAATTCGTTGCTGGCCTGCTCGTCGGTGCGGATGACATTGACCACGTTTCCATTGCCATCGACGAAGCCATCGAGGCGGATCTCGTAGTCCTGGCCGCCGACATTCACCGTCACCGACTGGGCCGGCAAGGTGATGATGTCGCGCGGATCGGCACCGCTGTTCGGCGTCTCTTCGTGGTCGACCAGCACCTCGAAGCCCACCGGATAGGCGACGCCGTTGATGGCCACCTGCATGTCGATGTTCAACGTCACCGAGTCGAGTAGCGACGAATTGCTGAACACCGGCCAGTTGAGGTGCGAGAAATCGGCGATGACGAAACGCTCGCCGGCCTGCACTTGGCGACCGCCAACGGAGCTCAGGACATCGTCGTCGTCGAGAACGTAGCCCGATTGCCCGCTGCCGGAAGCCGGCGTTCCCCACATCACCGAATCGATGTAGGCGTCGGCGTCGGTATCGATCCGGTTGACCTGGCTCTCACCATTGACGAAGGTGGCATCGGTCCAGCCCGCCTCCAGCCCACTGACGATGATCTCGTCGACGGCCACGTGGACCGCCGCGGTGGTGCTGGCCACGCCCGGGGCATCGTCTTCGACGACGATCTGCAGGGGCGCCGTACTGCTGCTGGCGCCATCGCTGACGGTCACGGCGACATCGAAGCCGAGCACGTCCTCGCCAGCGCCGTTGTGATCCAGCGGCGCGGACAGAGTCACCGTATAGCTGCCGTCGGCGGCAACCGAAACGCGGATCGCTTCGCTACCGTTGGCACTACCGACCAGGGTGGCGGTGCCGACGCCGGACCAGCTCAGCGGCTGACCCGCAGAGCTGAGACTGACCGACGGCGCGCCGAGGCTGACGCTGATCGGATCATTGTCGGGGTTCGACACCGACATCGTGCCGCTGGTGACCGCGCTATCGCTGGCATCCGCCGGCACGCCGCTGGCGTCGGCGATACCTCCGGCAAGGCCTTCCTCCGAGACCCGTGCCGTGCCGCCGCTGATCGAAGGCGCCCGATCGACGGCGAGCACCGTCACCACCAGCGGCAGCATCGCGCTGGCGCTCTCACCGGTGCTCGACTCGGTGGATGTGGCGGTCACATCGAGCGTGAAGCTGCCGGCGAAGCCGGTGGGCGCGGTGATTTGCAGATTGGCCAGATTCCAGCCGGTGACGTCGGCGGTGGTGGCACCCGCGGTCGCAACGAAGCTGTTGGCGCCATCGCTGAGCAGCGCGCCCACGGGCAGGCCTTGCACGGCCAGCGAGACGAACTCGGATCCGTCGCTGTCCGCAAGCACGGCATCGATGTCCTGCAACTGGATCGGTGTATCTTCGAGACCTTCGTTTCGACGCACCGGATAGTAACCGCCGTCCGCTCCGCCGACGAAGTCGGACAACTGCCCGCCAGCCGCGGCCACGGCGGCGACGTCGGTGAAGGTGACGTAGGCCGACAGCGGCTGCGGGGTCGCACCGTCGGTCGACACCAACACGCTGACGTCGCCGACGCCATCGCCGTTGTACACGTAGGCTTCGATCGTATAGTAGCCACTCTCGGTCGGTGTGAAGCCGGCGGCGGTGTAGCTGCCCCACGTGTTGTGACCTTCCGAAATGAGCACTTGACCGCCGACTTCCACGTGGAAGGTATCGTCGAGATAGCCGCTCAAGGTGTAGTCGTGACCAGCCTCCAGAAAGATCAGTCCGGTCAGCCGCAGGGCGCCATCGAGGGGCACGTCGACCGCGGTCGCGGCCGTGTTGCCCGATCCGAGACTGGTCACCACGGACGACGAATCCGGCGTCAGCGCGGCCAGGGTCGCTTCGAGGACGTCGGCGTTGCCGGCACTGGCGGGGTCGAGCGTGGCGACGTTATCGAATCGATCGAGCGCAAGTCCGGTTCCGGTCGGCAGGAAGAACGGTTCCGTACTCGGATCGACCACCGACGGCCCCAACGACAGCGACGGCGCATCGGCCACCGGCTGGATGTCGATGGTCAGCGTGCCCGCGGCCGAAGCGCCCTGGCCGTCGTGCGCGACGAAATCGAAAGCGGCGTAATCGGCCTGCTGGTCGCCGGTTCCGACCCCGCCGAACGCATCGGCGCCGGACTCGTCGTTGGCGGGCACGAAGCGCAGTTCGCCAGCCTCGATACTCGCATGGGTGATTGCCGCGCCCACGGCCACCGGCGTCCAGTTCGCGCCGATGAGGATTTCCAGCGTACCGTCGGACGGCAGGCTGCCAATCTCGATGGACATCGCCGCTGCCGGCGAATCGACATCGTTCACACCGAAGTCTGCCCAGGACAATACCAGCGGCACATCCTCCGAGCCACTGACGTTGCCGCCCGCCGAGGGCGGATCATTGACCGCGCGCACGTTGATCGTCACGGTGGCGGTGTCGGTGCCCCCGTTGCCGTCGTCGATCGTGTATTGAATCGTGGTCGGGCCGTTGAAGTCGGCGTTCGGCGCGAAGTCCAGCGTGCCGTCGGGGTTGATCGTGACGGCGCCGTCCGGGCTGGTGGCACTGCTCACCGTCAGCGGGTCGCCATCGGCGTCCGTGTCGTTGCCCAGCACGTTGATGCCGGTGAGCGGGGTGTCTTCGTCGGTCGATAGCGGGCCGTCGTCGACGGCGACCGGGGCATCATTGACCGCCGGGATCGTGATCGTGACCGTCGCGGCGTCACTGCCGCCCTGCCCGTCTTCGACGGTGTAGACGAAGCNNCGAAGCTCGCCGTGCCGTTGAAGTCGGCCGTCGGCGTGAAGGTGACCGAGCCGTCCGGGTTCAGGACGGCGGTGCCATTGGTCGAGGGGCCGACGCCGGTGATCGTCAGCGCGTCGCCGTCGATGTCGCTGTCGTTGGCCAGCAGTTCGGCCGCGGTGAAGGTCACCGGCACGTCTTCCTGGGTGCTACCCGTGTCGTCTTCGGCGACCGGGGCGTCATTGACCGGAGCCACGTTGATGGTCACGGTGGCAGTGCTCGACAGCCCATTGGCATCGCGGATCGTATAGGTGAGCGAGTCGACACCATAGAAGTCCGCAGGCGGCGTATAGGCAAGGCTACCGTCGGGATTCACGATCACCGTGCCGCCGTTTGCCGACGAGGCTGCAATCACCGAGATGGCGTCTCCCTCCGGATCGGTGTCGTTGGCGAGCACGTCGATCGTCGCCGGCGAATCTTCCGTGGTCGAGGCCACATCGTCGATCGCCTGGGGCGGTTGATTGCCGGTGCTGGTCAGCGTCACGGTCGCGGTATCGGTACCACCGTGACCGTCGTCGATGGTGTATTCGAACGACAGGGTGTCGGACCACGCCGAGGGATCGAAGCGGACGATGTCGTCGGCGGTACCAAGCACGCCGTCGGTGCCCGGCAAGAGGGTGACTGTGCCACCGACGGCGTTGCCGACGGCGGTTACCGACAGCACGTCGAGGGTATCGATGTCACTGTCGTTGGCCAGCAGGTCGGCCACCGGGATGTCGACCGGGGACAGATAGGCCCCTTCGGCCAGCGCATCTCGGACTGACTCGTTGCCTTCGACCGTAACCGCGCCCTGCAGCGTGGCATCGCCGAAGACCGCCATCGAACCGGTGACCGTGACGTTACCCCCATTTGCAACCGTCAGATTTCCGCTGACGAACAGACCGCCGAGGAAGTCCTTGTTGCCCCCGAGGACGACATTGCCATCGACGACGATCATCACCGGCGTATCCGGGAGACCGAAGTCCGCATTGCCGCCGAGCAGCGTCAAATCGCCGCCGACCCAGATCACACCTGCATCGAGATTGGCTTGGACGAAGGCGTTGAAAGCGGCCGCATCGTCGAGTGGCCCGGAGTAGATTGCCGCGTGCGCTTCGACTTCGGCCATCGTCAGCGGATCGCCGTTGTCGGTGAAGAAGCTGCCGAAGTATTCGTCGAGGTTCTGGGGCGGCAGTCCGGAATCCTGAGCAATGGTGGAACTACTCCCCTGCCAGGTATTGTTGGTGCCGTACTCGACCGAGTACTGATAGACGCCGCCGTTCAGGTCCTTGAAATTGCCGTTGCCGTCGATCGTGCCACGGACGGTCAGCAGGGCATCGGAAATCAGACTGATCGTCAGCGCCTCGAAGGCCGAGATGTCGAACGCGTCGTCCAGTGCCACCGGCGCATCATTGGTGCCGATGACGTCGATGGTAATTTGCGTTGCGGTCCCGTCCGCTGCGGTCACCTCGAAGCTTTCCTGGCGCGCCTCGCCAGCCTGCAGCGATTGCACATCGAGGATCGGGTTGTCTAGCGTGTAAGTCCAGTTGCCGTCCGCTGCGATCGATAGCGATCCATAGTCACCGGCGGTGGTTTCGGGGAGGAAGGTGTTCGGGCCATCGGGATCGTCGATCGCGAGCGTGCCCGAGGCGAGCAGCGTCTGGTCCTCAGTCACACTGCCAGCCGCGTCGCCCGAAATGACTGCGGCGTCGTTGGTGCCGGTGATTTCGATCACCAGCGTCGCGGAGGCTGCGGCGCCGAACTCGTCGGTGATCGTATAGGTAAACACCTCCGAGGCGACTTGCCCCTCAGCCAGGCCATTGGTGGCCGGTAAGGTATTGTCCAGTGTGTATGTGTAGCTGCCGTCCGCGCCAACCACGATCGAACCGTAGCTGCCCGCCAGGCTCACGCCGACATTGCCTGTTGCGCTCGCCTGAGCGCCACCGGCAACGCCAGACACGGTAAAGCTCGATCCGTTGTCGATGTCTCGATCCTGTCCGGCCGTCGCTGGGCTGAGGTCGCCACTCACCACGGTCGGCAGGGCATCGGTGGCCTCGCTCACGGACGCGAAATCATCGACTGCAATCGGCGCATCGTTTCTGCCATCGACGTTGATCTCGATGATGCGCGTGGTTCCGTCGGCGGTGCTGATTTCGAAGGTCTCGACGTGGCTTTCACCTTCTGCCAGGGCTTGGACGTTGGCCGCTGCGTTATCCAGCGTGTAAGTCCAAGCGCCGGAATCGGTGATCGAGAAGCTGCCGTACGTGCCGGCCACACCAGACTGCGCCACGAAACTCGATTGACCCGCGTCGGCATCCGAGATGCTCAGCGCGCCGGTCGCAACCAAGGTGCCGTCCTCCTGAACGGAACCGGTGAGCGGACCCCCGATCTGTGGCGCATCGTCGGCGCCGTGGATCGTGATCGTCAGCGTCGCGCGGTCGACGCCGCCGTTACCGTCGGCGATGGCGTACGTGAAGGTTTCGATGGCGGTCTCGCCACTCACCAGTGCTTGGGCGGCCGGCCCGGGTGAATACGTGTAGCTGCCGTCGTCGCCGACCGTGAGCGTGCCGTAGGTGCCTGCCACCGGCACACCGACGTTGCCCGACGGCGGAGCCGCAACCGTGCCCGGCACGACGCCGACCACGTTGATGGCGTCGCCATCGATATCGAAGTCCTGCCCTGCGAGCAAAGGCGTCACGTCGCCTGCCACATTCACATCTTCCGAGGTAACCGCACTGTCGTCGATCGCCACCGGCGCGTCGTTGACCGGGGCCACGTCGATCGTCACGGTGGCGGTGTCGGTGCCACCATTGCCGTCGTCGATCGTGTATTGAATCGTGGTGGGGCCGTTGTAGTCGGCGTCCGGCGTGAAGTCCAGCGTGCCGTCGGGATTGATC
>JAGRFZ010000181.1 GCA_020445785.1 Rhodocyclaceae bacterium | reverse complement strand
GGGGGGTCATCTGGGTCATGGTCGTACTCGGATGCTTGGCGGGCAGCCGCGGCATGCGGCTGCCTACGAATGGGGATGGGGATGCCGGCTCGCCGGCGCTCAGTCCTCGATCAGCTCGATGACGTGGCTCTGGTTGGTGTAGATGCACAGGTCGCCGGCGATGGAGAGCGCCTTCGAGACGATCTCCTCGGGCGGCAGATCGGTATTCTCGAGCAGCGCCCGTGCCGCCGACTGGGCGTAGGCGCCGCCACTGCCGATGGCGACGATGCCCTGCTCCGGCTCGAGCACATCGCCGTTGCCGGTGATGATCAGCGAGTTGTCGCGATCCGCGACCGCCAGCATCGCCTCGAGCCGCCGCAGCATGCGGTCGGTACGCCAATCCTTGGCCAGCTCCACCGATGCACGCAGCAAATTACCCTGATGCTTTTCGAGCTTCGCCTCGAATCGTTCGATCAGCGTGAATGCATCGGCCGTGCCGCCGGCGAAGCCCGCCAGGATGCGATCCTGATAGATGCGGCGAACCTTGCGCGCACTCGCCTTGACGACGATGTTGCCGAGGGTGACCTGACCGTCGCCGCCGAGGGCGACGCGCTTGCCGCGACGCACCGAAAGGATCGTAGTGCCGTGATACTGTTCCATGAAACCGTCCGCATGACGGTCGGGCCTGCTAGCGGCGAGGGACCAGTTCCGATACCTGGTGCACCCCCATGACCCGCAGCAAGGCCGCGACCATGTTGTTCACTTTCTTGAACGTCACCAGCTTACCCTGCGCCTGCAGGTTCGCGAGGACATTGAACAAGGTGCCGGCCGTCGCGAAATCGACCCGACGCAGGCGGGAACAGTCGACATCGATCATGGTGCGCTTCGAGGCGAAGGCAGCCAGTTCCTTGATCTGCTCCTGCCCGCCCGAGAAGATCTCTCCCTCGAGGCTGAAATCATCCTTTCTGCCCGACGAAATCGACTGCGGCGGCGCCTTGGCCACCGGCGCGGACGCATCCGGCGCCCGAGCCGGATCCCACGAGGGCGGCGACTCCTCGAACGTGATCGCATAATCGATCGCGTACTGTTCGAAACTATCGAATTCTCCGCTGCGTTGCAACAATTCGAACAGCAGCAGCCAAGAATCCTGCCGCTCACGCCGACCGCAGGCGACCTGCTTGAGCAGCATTGCGGCCAAGGTCGGACAGTTGAGCAGCACCACTGGCACACGATCTTCGGCGAGATTGCGCAGGACGCCTCGCAATAGTTTGCACCCCTTGTCGTCGACGCTGCGCAATCGCCCGAGGTCGATCTTGATGCTGCCGTTCTCGCGCGCGAATTCGACGAGTTTGCCGAACTGGACCTCGACCTGGCCCGACAGGCTGCCGTTGAGGGACACGGTCGGCGTGGCATCCACCGGCGCCTCGTCGCGCGGACTGGACAGATCTTCCCATTGCGGTGGAGATTTCTCGAATCGGGCGGCGTAGGTGGCACCCCGCTGGTCGAAGCGCTGGCGGTCGCCGGCCAGGCGGTGCAGGTCCAGCAGCATCAGCCACAGACCTTCGCCCGCCTCGTCGCCGACCGCGCCGTCGAGGGTGGCCTCGAGCACCTGGGCCGCCTCCTCGTCCTGACCCGACGCGAACAGCATCGCAGCCTCTTCCGCCACGGCCAGCAGGGCGTCGCCGCCCTCCAGCACCTGGACCTTTTCTGCGCATTGGGCAAGTGCCCAGGCGTCGCCCGCGCCGCTGAAATCCAGCGCAGACAACTCGGACGGCGGCCCCGCCGACTTGCGGTTGCCGTCTGCCTTAGCGGATTTGTCGGGCTTCTTGCCGCCGAACAGGGTCATTGCCACGCCTCGGGGTCCGTTGCCACGGCGAACAGATATGGGTTGGAAAAGCTTAGCATTCCTTGAAGATCGGACACGGAACTAATCCGCGATGCCGCTGCATACCCCCTTTCGGATCTTACTGCCGCAGTCCGGGAACAGGCGTTGCAGCACGTATCGAAGGACATAACCTCCGGTGACAAATACGGCACCTGCGGCGAAAGATGAAGCTTCTTTATCGGTTAGAATCCGCGCCATGTCAGCCCCCCGGATCCAATCCACTGCCGGCTCCGACGAGGAGTTCCGGATGTCCATCCGGGTATATTTCGAGGATACCGATGCCGGCGGCGTGGTGTACTACGCCAACTATCTTCGGTTCTGCGAGCGGGCGCGCACCGAATGGCTGCGGGCAAAGGGGTTCAGCCAGCAGGCACTGATCGACGAATCCGCCATCGCCTTCGTCGTCCGTCGACTCGCTGCAGACTACCGGGGTTCCGCCCGGCTCGACGATGAGCTCGAAATCCTGACCTCGATCGAACGCATCGGCGGTGCGAGCATCGTTTTCGCGCAGCGCGTCCAGCGCGGGCCATCCTGCCTGTTCGAGGCCCGCGTGACCGTCGCATGCATCGATCTCGGCAAGCATGCCGCCACGGCCATTCCGATGGCGATCCGGCAGCGGCTGTCTTCCCCCCACTGAACAAAGAACAACGCGCATGGAAGTCACCACCGATCTCTCGATCGTATCGCTGATCACCAATGCCAGCGTGCTCGTCAAGCTGGTAATGGCACTGCTGCTGGGCGTCTCGCTGGTGTCGTGGTACTGGATCTTTCGCAAGTGGTTCGCGATTCGCAACGCGCGCGCCAAAACGCTCAAGTTCGAGCGGGAATTCTGGAGCGGGGGCGATCTCAACTCGCTCTTTCAGAGCGCCGCCAACGACCGCCACAACTCCGGGCCGATGGAGCGGATCTTCGAATCCGGCTATCGCGAGTTCGCCAAGCTACGCAGCAAGAATGCCGACAGCACCACGACCATCGGCGGCGCCCAGCGCGCGATGCGTGCCACCTACCAGCGCGAAATCGACGATCTCGAGGCCCACCTCGCGTTCCTGGCGTCGGTCGGATCGGTCTCGCCCTACGTGGGCTTGTTCGGCACGGTGTGGGGAATCATGAACGCCTTCCGCGGTCTCGCGAATGTGACCTCGGCAACCCTCGCCCATGTCGCACCGGGCATTGCCGAGGCCCTGGTCGCAACCGCCATCGGCCTCTTCGCGGCGATTCCGGCGGTGGTCGCCTACAACCGCTTCGCCCACGACATCGACCGGCTCTCGGTACGGCTGGAGAGTTTCATGGAAGAGTTCTCCAACATCCTGCAGAGGCAGTTGCGCTGATGCGCAAGCGCCGCCTGAT
>JAGRFZ010000180.1 GCA_020445785.1 Rhodocyclaceae bacterium | reverse complement strand
ATTACCCAGCACATCGGCGCCTACCACGTCGAAACGCCGAAGGGCACGGTCACCTTTCTCGATACGCCGGGCCACGAGGCGTTCACGGCGATGCGCGCACGTGGTGCCAAGGCCACCGACATCGTCGTGCTGGTGGTCGCCGCCGACGACGGCGTGATGCCGCAGACCCGCGAGGCGATCCACCACTCGCACGCGGCCGGTGTGCCGCTCGTCGTGGCGGTCAACAAGATCGACAAGCCGGAAGCCAATCCGGAGCGGGTCAAGCAGGAACTGATCGCCGAAAACGTGTTGCCCGAGGAATACGGCGGCGAGGTCATGTTCGTGCCGGTGTCGGCCAAGACCGGCCAGGGTATCGACGACCTGCTGGAGGGCCTGTTGCTGCAGGCCGAGGTGCTGGAATTGACGGCGCCGGTCGATGCACCGGCCAAGGGTCTGATCGTCGAGGCACGTCTGGACAAGGGGCGTGGTCCGGTGGCTTCTCTGCTGGTCCAGTCGGGTACGCTGCGTAAGGGTGACGTCCTGCTGGTCGGCGGCACCTACGGCCGGGTGCGGGCAATGCTCGACGAGAACGGCAAGCCGGTGGAAGAAGCAGGTCCGTCGATCCCGGTCGAAATCCTCGGCTTGTCCGACGTGCCGGCCGCCGGCGACGAGGCCATCGTCCTCGCCGACGAGCGCAAGGCGCGCGAGATCGCGCTGTTCCGCCAGGGAAAGTACCGCGACGTCAAGCTGGCCAAGCAGCAGGCCGCCAAGCTCGAGAACATGTTCGAGCAGATGACCGAAGGCGAGGTCAAGAGCCTGCCGCTGATCCTCAAGGCCGATGTCCAGGGCTCGCAGGAAGCGCTGGTGCAGTCGCTGCAGAAGCTCTCGACCGAGGAAGTCAAGGTCAATGTCATTCACGCGGCGGTTGGCGCGATCAGCGAGTCCGACGTGAACCTGGCACAGGCGTCGGGCGCGGTGATCATCGGCTTCAACACCCGTGCCGAGGCCAAGGCGCGCAACCTGGCCGAGAGTTTCGGGGTCGATCTGCGCTACTACAACATCATCTACGATGCGGTGGACGACGTGAAGGCGGCGCTGTCCGGCATGCTGGCGCCGGAGAAGCGCGAGCAGGTGATCGGCATGGTCGAGGTGCGCCAGGTGTTCACCATTTCGAAGGTCGGCACGGTGGCGGGCTGCTACGTGCTCGAAGGCATCGTCAAACGCGGTTCGCTGGTACGGGTGCTGCGCGACAACGTGGTCGTCCATTCGGGCGAACTGGACTCGCTGAAGCGATTCAAGGACGACGTCAAGGAAGTCAAGACCGGCTTCGAGTGCGGCCTGACGATGAAGAACTACAACGATCTCCAGGAAGGCGACCAGCTCGAAGTCTACGAGATCCAGGAAGTCGCGCGGACGCTGTAGATGCCGAAGGAGTTTTCCCGGGGGCAGCGGGTCTCGGAGCAGATCCGCCGCGAGTTGGCCGACCTCATCCGTCTCGAAGTGAAGGACCCGCGGGTCGGCTTCATCACCCTGACCGATGTGGAATTGAGCGCCGACTATGCCCACGCCAAGGTCTTCTTTACCTCGATGACAGGGCGCGAGGACCTCGACGAGATCATGACCGGGCTCAGGCGAGCGAGCGGCTTCCTGCGCCGGGAACTCGGCCGGCGGGTGCGCATCCACACCACGCCCCAGCTACACTTCGTGTATGACCAGTCGGTCGAGGAAGGCGCGCGCCTGTCGAAATTGATCGACGACACCGTGGCGGACGATCGGCGCCACGCCCAGGATCCGGAAGACTGATTCCGTGTCGCAGCGACGCAGGTCGCGGCGCGCCGTCGATGGCGTGCTGCTTCTCGACAAGCCTTCCGGTCTGACGTCGAACCAGGCGCTGCAACAGGCCAGACGGCTGTTCGATGCGGCCAAGGCCGGCCACACCGGCACCCTCGACCCGCTTGCCAGCGGCTTGTTGCCGCTGACTTTTGGTGAAGCTACCAAGTTTTCTCAGCAGTTGCTCGATGCCGACAAGAGCTATACCGCAAGCGTGCGCCTGGGCATCACCACCGATACCGGCGACGCAGAAGGCGAGACCCTGCGGGCGTGCCCGGTCGACGTCGATCATGCCGCCGTCGCGTCGGTGCTGGCCCGATTCCGGGGTGAAATCGACCAGGTGCCGCCGATGTATTCGGCGCTCAAGCATCAGGGGCGGCCGCTCTACGAACTCGCCCGCGAGGGCCAGATGATCGAACGCCCTCCGCGCCGCGTGAGCATCCACCGGCTGGAACTTCGGTCGTTCGAGGCACCGTGTTTCGAATTGGCGGTCACCTGCAGCAAGGGGACCTACATTCGTACGCTGGCCGAGGACATCGGGGCGGTGCTTGGCTGCGGCGCCCACTTGTCGGCCTTGCGGCGAACCGCGATCGGGCCGCTGACGGTCGATCGGGCGGTCTCGCTGGCGCAGTTGGCGTCCATCGATCTCGCGACGCGCGATGGACTGCTCGCCGGCATGGACAGCCTGCTGGGCGCACTGCCCGAGATCCGGCTCGACGCCGCCGAGGCCGGCGTCGTCCGCCACGGTGGCTCGCTGCTGCGCGATCTGGCCCCAGGCCTGTTGTTTCGGCTCCGGGCGCCGGATGGCTTCATCGGCCTCGGACGTTCGGACGATGCCGGGCGCTTGTGGCCCAAACGCCTCGTGGTGCGTGCCGGCGATCAGGTATCGACGACCAAGGATTGAGAAATGCGTGCAGCCGTGGGTATAATCGCGGGCTTCAGATCGATTGAAATCACGAACGAGTAAATATAGCAATGGCTCTCGAAACCGCACAGAAAGCGCAGATCGTTGCGGACTACCAGCGCGCGCAGGGCGACACCGGCTCGCCTGAAGTCCAGGTGGCCCTTCTCACCGCGCGCATCAATGGCCTCACCGGCCATTTCAAGACCCACGCGAAGGATCACCACTCCCGTCGCGGTCTGCTCAAGATGGTCAGCCAGCGCCGCAAGCTGCTGGACTACCTCAAGCGCACCAACGCCGACAGCTATCGCGGCCTGATCGAGCGGCTCGGCCTTCGCAAGTAAAGCGATGCCCGTCCGGCGCTGCAGATCACCACATTCCCGGCGCTGGACCTAGTGCAGCCGGCGTGGGCCTGGAAGGGCTCCCGCCGGTTTGCTTTTTCCGGGGTCGCCCGATCTTGGCGCGCCCCGTGGCGAGAAGACGTGTCGACGCCTTCCGCCATCTACTGAAAGGATGATCCCTTGCCTACCGCATTCAAGAAGACATTCACCTACGGCAACCAGACCGTAACCATGGAGACCGGCGAGATCGCCCGGCAGGCCCACGGCGCCGTCGTGGTCAGTATCGACGAAACCGTCGTGCTGGCGACGGTGGTCGCCGCCAAGGAGGCGCGACCGGGCCAGGAGTTTTTCCCGCTGACGGTCGACTACGTCGAGAAGTTCTATGCCGCCGGGCGCATCCCGGGCGGCTTTTTCAAGCGCGAGGGCCGACCGTCGGAAAAGGAGATCCTGACCTCGCGCCTGATCGACCGCCCGATCCGGCCCTTGTTTCCGGATGGCTTCTACAACGAAGTCCAGGTCATCGTCCAGGTACTGTCGCTGAATCCGGAAGTGGATTCCGACATCCCCGCCATGATCGGTGCGTCGGCTGCGCTGGCCATGTCCGGCGTGCCCTTCAACGGCCCGATCGGTGCCTGCCGCGTGGGATATGCCGACGGCCGTTACCTATTGAACCCGACCGCCACCGAACTGCAGAGCAGCGAGCTGAACCTGGTGGTTGCCGGCACCGAGGCGGGCGTGCTGATGGTCGAATCCGAGGCCCTGCAACTGGCTGAGGACGTCATGCTGGGCGGCGTGGTGTATGGCCACGAACAGATGCAGGCGGCGATCAAGGCCATCAACGAACTCGTGGAAGAGGCCGGCAAGCCAGAGTGGGAATGGAGCGCGCCGCCGGTGGACGAGGCCCTGGTCGCGCGCATTCGCGAGCTCGCCGCCGCGCCGGTCGTCGAAGCCTTCGGCATCACCAGCAAGCAGGCGCGCAGCGCGCGACTGGCGGAGATTCGCAAGATGGTGCGCGAGGCGGTCGCCGAAGGCAGCGAGAATCCGCCTGCCGACAACCTCGTGAAGGACCTGCTGCACGACATCGAGGCCGAGGTCGTGCGTTCGCGCATCCTCAATGGCGAGCCACGTATCGATGGTCGCGATACCCGCACCGTGCGACCGATCGACATCCGCGTTGGCGTTCTGCCGCGCACCCACGGTTCGGCCCTGTTCACCCGCGGAGAAACCCAGGCCATCGTGGTGTCGACGCTCGGCACCGGCCGCGACGAGCAGATCATCGACGCGCTGGCCGGCGAGTATCGCGAGCGATTCCTGCTGCACTACAACTTCCCGCCGTTCTCGACCGGTGAGACCGGCCGATTCGGCTCGCCCAAGCGCCGCGAGATCGGCCATGGCAGGCTCGCCAAGCGGGCCTTGCTCGGCGTCCTGCCGAGTCCAGAGGAGTTCTCCTACACGCTGCGCGTGGTCTCCGAGATCACCGAATCCAACGGATCCAGCTCGATGGCGTCGGTGTGTGGCGGTTCGCTGGCGATGATGGACGCCGGCGTTCCCTTGAAGGCGCCGGTGGCCGGCATTGCGATGGGCCTGATCAAGGACGGCAATCGCTTTGCCGTGCTGACCGACATCCTCGGCGACGAGGACCACCTCGGCGACATGGACTTCAAGGTGGCAGGCACCGAGAATGGCGTGACCGCGCTGCAAATGGACCTGAAGATCGACAGCATCAGCCCGAGTGTGATGAAGATTGCCCTCGAGCAGGCCAAGGAAGGCCGCATGCACATTCTCGGCCTGATGAACGAGGCGCTCGGCGGCGCACGCACCGAGGTCTCGGCCTACGCACCGCGGATGATCACGATGAAGATCAACCCGGACAAGATTCGCGACGTCATCGGCAAGGGCGGGGCGGTCATCCGTGGCCTGCAGGAAGAGACCGGTACCGTCATCGAAATCGAGGACGACGGCTCGATCACGATTTCTTCGGTCAGTTCCGATGGTGCCCAGGCTGCCAAGGCCCGCATCGAGGAGATCACCGCGGACGTCGAGGTCGGCAAGGTCTATGAAGGCACGGTACTGCGAATCCTCGACTTCGGCGCGATCGTCAGTGTGCTGCCCGGCCGCGACGGCCTGCTGCATGTCTCCCAGATCGCCAACGAACGGGTCAACCAGGTGTCCGACTATCTCAAGGAAGGGCAGGTCGTCAAGGTCAAGGTGCTCGAGACCGACGAGCGAGGTCGCATCAAGTTGTCGATGAAGGCCCTGCTGGCCGAAAACGCGAGCTGATCGCAGGCCGAGGCCGGCCAACGAAGAAAGGGCGCTCCGGGCGCCCTTTTTTTGTTTCTGGCGAAACCGCGAAGCCGGGATCGGAGCCGGCGCGCGAGGTGCCGCCGAAACTACTTGGCGACCTGCCGCTCGCGCATCTCCTCGAGGGTCTTGCAGTCGATGCACAGGGTCGCGGTCGGTCGCGCCTCCAGCCGCTTGAGGCCGATCTCGACACCGCAACTGTCGCAGTAGCCGTACTCGCCTTCGCGAATCCGCTCGAGGGTTTCGTCGATCTTCTTGATCAACTTGCGCTCACGATCCCGGTTGCGCAGTTCCAGTGCAATGTCCGATTCCTGGCTGGCACGGTCGTTGGGGTCGGCGAATACCGTGGCTTCGTCCTGCATCGTATGGACCGTACGCTCGATGTCTTCCATCAATTCCTGCTTGAGGGAATCCAGAATCGTACGGAAATGCTCGAGCTGCTTGTCATTCATGTACTCCTCGCCCTTCTTGGGTACGTAAGGCGGGAACTGCTTGTGAAGGGATTCATCAGCCATGTGTGTAAATCCGGTGCGAGGAAGATTCGCCTTAATAGCAGAAAATCCAAGCCGGCAGCAAGTGACACGCGCCGGAAAGCGGCGCTGGGTGGTCGATGCGGCGAGTTTGACGCTGTATCGGGCTGTGTGTATGATTCGCGCCTTCCGGGGTGTAGCGCAGTCCGGTAGCGCGCTTGCTTTGGGAGCAAGATGTCGGGGGTTCGAATCCCTCCACCCCGACCACTAGGCTTGCCCCGGTCGTGTTTGCCCACAGGTCTCTGCCCGTAGCTCAACTGGATAGAGCACCGGCCTTCTAAGCCGGGGGTTACAGGTTCGATCCCTGTCGGGCAGGCCAAGACATCGTTTTTTTCGGGTCGCGATGGCGCGGCCCGTCAATGGCGGACGTAGCTCAGTTGGTAGAGCATCGGATTGTGGCTCCGAGGGTCGTGGGTTCGAAACCCATCGTTCGCCCCAAAACGCTGGCCCCGGCAGGATGCTGCCGGGGCCTCGTCGTTTGGGTCGTCCGTGGCGCCGTTGCGCGCCCCCGCGGACGGCCGCCACCCGCCGCCTGTGGCCCGATCCGCGGTCGTCTCCCATACCCGTTTTGATTCAAGAACATGGGCTGCCCTGCCGATGGCAGTTCATGGACTCGGCCCGGCAATCGGTTGCCTACGGTGCCGAAGCAAGCGAGGGATTCCCAATGAGCGCAGCGCAACCCATCGCGGAGGATGCCGACGCGGCGACTCCGGACACGCCAGGCACTGTCAGCGAGCTGATCCTGCCGCGCTTTCTGGTGCGGCGAGAGGATGGGCTGTTCGTGGACCTGGCCCAGTTTCGCGAATCCGCCGAGTTTCGCCGGCTGATCGAGCGGCTGATGGCTGCGGGCTACCTATTCCGCGGCATCGAATACCGGGCCTTTTCCGCCCTGATGTTCGACTACCCGGCACCAGCGGTCCGGGACGAGCTCGCACGATGTCGCGAGGCGGGGCGTGAAGCGCTGATCCGTTGGGCCGGGTCGCTCGACACCTTCGAACCGGTGCGAGCCGCCCTGTACCGCAAGGTCTACTTCGAGGACGGCTGTGCCTATTACCTGTTCGAGCCGATCTGCCTGGCGCCCGGGGATGCCACTGGCACTGCTTCTGCAGAAGCGGTGCCGACTCGCCTGGATGTGGATGAATTCGTGGTCCAGATGTGGCTCAAGGGGTTGCGGGCGGGGCTCGACATCGAAGCGATCCGCGACCACATCGAGCACGACCACTATGGCCGTGGCCTGATCGCCCGGACGATTGCGCCGGAACCAGGGACCAACGCGACGGTGCAGGAATTGTGGAACGGCCTTCACCGGGACGATCGCCCACGGGTGCTGGCGGACGGCCGCGCCGATCTGACCCAGTTCAGCAATCGCTTTCCGCAGGTCGAGGGTGGTGTGCGACTGCTACGCAAGGTGCCGCCGGTGCCGGGCAGACCCGGCCGTGACGTGCGTGGCGACCTGCTGGTGCCGGACCTGGCAAGCGACTTCGATCTGGCGGATCTGGCCGGTGCTGGAACGCGGGTGGAACAGGCCGATGGCGAGCAGTATCTCGTGGCCGAGATGGACGGCTTTCTCGACATCGACGCCGACAGCAATCAGATCTCGATCAGCGAGAACATCGTACATCGGCAGGGTGTGAGCGTACGCACCACCGGCGATCTGGCGCTGAAGGGAGATCATTTCGAGGAATTCGGCGAGATCCAGGAACGTAGGACGGTCGAGGGCAAGTCGATCACCGCCCATGCCGACGTCTATGGCAACATCGTATCGACCGGAGGCGAGGTCAGGCTCGAGAAGAACCTGTCGGGCGGCTCTGCCGTCAATCGTGACGGACCAGTCATCGTCGAAGGGCTCGTCGTCAATGCGTGGGTCCACGCGCCGCGTGGCGAGATCCGGCTGAAGCGCGCCGAGGGGGCGGTGATCTCCGGACGCCACGTCGTGATCGAACAGGCGATCGCATGCGAGATCTATGGCGATTCGATCGACATCGCCGAGGTCCAGGGCTGCATCGTCGCAGGCAATGCGATACGTATCGAGCGAGCCGGCACGCGCCGAGCCAACACCACCACGGTGCAGGTCGTCTTGCCGCAAACGGCGCCTCTGCGAAAGCGCCTGGCGGCATTGCGGGAGGATGCGGCAGAACTCGAGGACGAGATCCGGCGATTGGCCAGGCACCGCACCGAGATGCTCGGTGAAGAGGAACTCAACCGCTACCTGCAATTGAGCAAGCGGTTGCGCAGCGGGGAACTCAAGCTCAAACCGGAACAGAGGAGCGCCGTCGATGCCTTGGCCCGCAAGCTCGCCCCACGGTTGAAGGAATGCAGCGTGCTCTCCGGGCATATCGACGCCATTCGGGCGCGCCGCGAGGAAGTGGAAGGCGCCACTGCGGCGCTCGAGCGACAACTGCAGGATCTCCACGACACCACCCGTTGTGTCATCGGCATGGTCGAGGACGGCGTCGTGATCCGTGTGCAGGATGCGCCGGAGGAGGGCAGATCGATCGGGGCGTTGGCTGCGAATGAATTGAAGGCCGTGCTGCGCAGCGCGAATGCCGGAGGCCGGGTTCTGCCCCACGCCGACGGCCAGGCCTTCGCATGGCGTGCCGGCGAGGCCGACGCCCACCGATCCTGACCGGCGGCCGGTTTGCCCTTGTGCGCCGCGGCGAGAACACGACACGGTTATACTCCGGGCCTTTTTTCAGGAGCTGCCGTACATGTGGTTTCGAAACCTGGTGGTGTTCCGCCTGCCACAACCCTGGGCGATCGATCCCGAGGAACTGGAACAGGCGCTGGCGCGCCGCAGCCTGCAGGCCTGTGGCTCGCTCGAGCGCGAGACGCGCGGCTGGCAGGAAGCCCAGCGTGGGCGGGGCTACGTGCATCGCGTCGGCGGGCAATGGCTGGTGCGTGCCGGCACCGAGCAGAAGATCCTGCCGGCGGCGGTGGTCAGACAATTCGCCGAGGACCGCGCCGAGAAACTCGAGCGCAAACAGGGCTTCAAGCCGGGCCGTCGCCAGCTGCGTGAGTTGAAGGAAGCCATCGTCGAAGAGTTGTTGCCGCGCGCATTCTCGCGACGCCGCAGCGATTGGCTGTGGATCGATCCCGAGCAGGGCTGGCTGGTGGTCGATGCGGCTTCCGACAATCGGGCCGAATCAGTGCTCGAGTTGCTGCGCGACAGCATCGGCGAATTGCCGGCGCGCAGGCTGGACACCGAACACGCACCGGCAGCGGCGATGAGTGAATGGCTGCTCGATCCCGATGCCGCTGCACCGTTCGACATCGAGCGAGAGCTGGAACTCAAGGCCGGCGACGAGGAGAAGGCAACCGTGCGCTACCTGCGTCATGACCTTGCCGGCGACGAGGTGGCTGCACACCTGGCTGCCGGCAAGCGACCGACCCGCCTTGCGCTGTGCTTCCGCGAACGCGTGTCGTTCGTGCTGACCGAATCGTTTCATCTGCGCCGGCTCGTCTTTCTCGACGTGGTGCGTGAAAACCTGGACACGGAGGGCGGTGACGCCGAGGCGGAATTCGATGCCCAATTTGCATTGATGGCCCTGGAACTGCGACAGTTGCTGCCGGAACTGGTCGAGGCCCTCGGGGGCGAGCGGCCAACGGCCGTGTGAATCCACGCCGTGCATCGGGCAGATACGCTGTTTGTCATTTTCGACGCGAGAAATCCGCCAGCGATGCTAGAATCCGCGGCTTTAACCGCGAACAAACAACCACACTAAGAGGAACATGGAATGAACAAAGGCGAATTCGTAGAAGCCCTGGCCGAGCGCCTGGACGTGTCCCGCGCACAGGCGGAGCGTTCGCTGGGTGCCGTGCTCGAGATCATCGAAGGCGAACTGGTTGCCGGCAACAAGGTGGCTTTGACCGGATTCGGGTCGTTCGAGGTGTCGGAGCGCGCGGCGCGGACCGGTCGCAATCCGCAGACCGGCGCTGCCATCAAGATCGCCGCCAGCCGTGTTCCGAAGTTCAGTGCCGGTGCGGCGCTGAAGGCTGCGGTGTCGAAGTAAGCACATACTTCGCACCAGCCGGAGCATGAACAGGGCCCGCCCCCGCGCAAGGGGGTGGGCCCTGTTGCATTGGGGGGCCGTCATCGGCCCATGTCGGTGCCTGGGGAGTGGGGGCGCGGTCGGTCGGCGCGCCGTCGCGGACGCGACACCGGGCGAGGGGGCTTGTGCGCCGCGAGATGCGGTTGCGCGTCCGGCAGTGCTAGATTGACCGTTCGCGCGGGCGGCACCGGCGGGCCGACCGAAATTTCTGCACGGGGGCGGGAACGGGGTGACGGTCAGGCGTGGTGGCCGAAGCAAACGGACGCGGGAGCGGATCGTCGCGGCTGCGCTGCGCTTGTTCAACGAGTTCGGCGAGCCCGACACGACCACCAGCCTGATCGCGGCCGAAATGGCGATCAGTCCCGGCAACCTCTACTACCATTTTCGCAACAAGGAAGAGATCGTCGAGGCCCTTTGTGCGGATTTCGAGAACGAGATGGCCGCCGTGCTGAACCGTTCCGAGGCACAGACGGACGAGGTCGAAGAGATCTGGCGACAGATTCGTGACACCTTCGACGTGGTGTGGCGTTATCGCTTCCTGTATCGTGATCTGAACAACATCCTGAGCAGAATACGCAGTGTCGAGGTCCTGTTCCGTCGTATCCTCGGCCTGTCGGTCGACGCGGCGCTGCAGGCATGCGAGCGTCTCGGCGCCGTGGGAGAAATGGAAACCGACGAGATGGAGCGCCGGGCGCTTGCGGACAACCTGGTGGTGGTCGCAAGCTATTGGCTGTCGTTCGAGTTTGTGCGGGAACCACGCCAACCGCTCGGAGAAGCGGCGTTGAGGCGTGGCGCGTTTCAGGTACTGGCGGTCGCCGCACCGTACCTGCGAGGACGTTCGCGGGCGTTCTACGAAGAGTTGTCAAAAAAATATCCGGTTGCATGAGACGACCGGGCGTGCGGCAAGGAGAGGGGAGAACAGCATGTCGAGTTGGAAACCGTTTCCCTACGGGGATCGGGCCTACCGATACAGCGGAGAAGCGCTCCGCAATGCCTGGCCGCGCCTGCATCGAAGCGACCGGGAAGCCTTTCCTTCCTGTCAGGCGATCGAGGTCCGGCTGAGTGGGAGGCCCGGCTTTGCCAACGGCGAGCTCGACCCGGCCAATGTGGCCGCTCGCCTGCAGTCGGCCTGGCGGGCATTTCATGCCGGCGATTTCGCCCAGGCGGTGCATGGCGGCCTGTCGCTCGGACCGATCGGCTGCGTGGTCGCGGCGCGAGCCACCCTGGTGCATGCGATCTATCTCGAGAACGAGCCCGCTCGACGACTGGCAATCATCGGCGATGCCATCCGCCATTGCGAAGCCCTGCTGCCGAAGGCGGAGGACTGGCCCAACGCGTGGTATGTGCACGCGATGGCGCTGGGCCGCTATAGCCAGCTCGTTTCGGTGGTCAAGGCCTTGGCGACGGGCCTCGGCAACAAGGTGCGGGCCAGCCTGCAGCGAGTGATTCAGCTCGAACCGGGGCACGTGGATGCCCATGTCGCGCTAGGCGTGTTCGAATCGGAAGTGGTCGCCAATCTCGGCAGCGTCGGCGCGGCGCTCACCTTCGGCGCCCGGCGCGATACGGCGATCGAGCACTTCGTGGCGGCTCGCCGACTGGCGCCGGACTCGGCGATGGTGTTGCTCGAACAGGCCCGCGCGCTGGATCGCATGTACGGCCAGGCGCGCAGTGCCGAGATCTACGAACTCTACGAAGCAGCCGCGGCTTGCCAGCCGGCGGACGCGCGCGAAAGGATGGACGTCGAACTCGCCCGTAGACAGCTCGAGGCCGAGGTCTGAGCCACCGTTTCAGTCTTCCTCCGCAAGTGCTCGCCGTGGCACGGTGGTCGGGTCGCAGATGATCGGCCGGTAGATCTCGACGCGGTCACCGGCGCGAAGTGGCGCGCCGGGCTCGACCACCTTGCCGAAGACCCCGATCTTCTGCGAAGCCAGATCAATGGATGGAAACATCGCGAGAATGCCCGACTGCGCGATTGCTGCAACCGCCGTTGCGTCGTCCGCCACTTCGATGCGCAGCCAAGCCTGCCGGCCCGGTTCCGAATAGCACACGCTGACCTGCATCGGGGTTCTCCTAGGCCGATTGCGCGGCCACGGCACCGCGTCGTTGACGGCTGGCCTCTAGGACGCGCTTGGCGGCGAGCAGCCCGCCCAACACCAGGAACCCACCCGGCGGCAACACCATCAACAGGGCGCCGCCGTCGAACAGTTCGAGCTCGAGAAAGCCGAAGGCCGGCCCCAACAGCAGGTGGGCCTGCGCGAACAGCGTGCCACTGCCCAGCACTTCGCGGACTGCGCCGATCGCGACCATCACCCAGGTGAAGCCGATGCCCATGGCGAGGCCGTCGACAATGGCGCGACTGACGGTCGACTTCGAAGCGAAGGATTCGGCGCGGCCGAGGATGCCGCAATTGACCACGATCAGCGCGATGAACAGCCCGAGCACCTTGTACAGTTCGTGCAGCCAGGCATTCAGGGCCAGATCCACCAGCGTGACCAGGCTCGCGATGAGGACGATGAAGATCGGGATCCGGACCGACGTCGGCACCAGATGGCGGACGCTGGCGACCAGGGTGTTGGCCGCCACCAGCACCGCCGTGGTCGCCAGGCCCATGCCCAGGCCATTGGTGGCGGTCGCGGTAACCGCCATCGCCGGGCACATCGCCAACAGTTGGCTGGAGATCATGTTGTTGTCCCACAGGCCGTCCCGCAGGATTCTGCGATAGTCGCTCATCTTCGATTCCTCACGAAGGGTCCCGCCGGGCGAACCACTCGTGGTGTTCGCGCCGGTACAGCTCGAGGCTGCTCTTGACGGCCGCGACGACCGCGCGCGGCGTGATCGTCGCCCCGGCAAACTGATCGAACTCGCCACCGTCCTTGCGCACTGCCCAGCGGGCGGCGTCGGGGTCGGCCAAGTGCCGGCCGGCGAACGAATGCACCCAATCGCTCTTGGCCAGTTCGATCTTGTCCCCCAGGCCCGGGGTCTCTGCGTGGCGCGTGATTCGTACGCCGAGAACCCGCTGATCGCGCGAGACGCCGACGACCAAACCGATTTCCCCACCATAGCCGCGGGCACGGGTGGCGATCACGACGCCGGTCGGCACGCCGGCCCTGCGGGCGACATGTACCGTTACCGCCAGATCGCCGTCGCGGGCGTGGACGATGTCGCGGGTGGGATCGTTGTCGTAGCTGTCGGCCGGCAGGACTTGGGCCAGCGAGCGGCGCGTGTCCTCGGCAATCGCCTCGGCGATCGGCCGACGGGTGAGGCGATCCGCCAGCGCCAGGGAGGCCGTCGCGAGCATGACCGTCAAGGCCAGCATGCCCGCCTGGAACGGAATCGTCGCGTGCAGGCGATCCAGTAATCGATGGCCGCTCACTGGACTCCCCTCCCTTCGCCGACGCCATGGCCGTAAATGCGCGGGCGCGTGAAGCGGTCGATGATCGGAACGCAGGCGTTCATCAGCAGCACCGCGAAGGCGAAGCCCTCCGGGAAGCCGGCATGGCTGCGGATCACCCAGGTCAGGAAACCGATGGCGAATCCGTACACCAGCTTGCCGGTCGCGGTGGCCGGCGATGTGACCAGATCGGTCGCGATGAAGAAAGCTCCGAGCAACGCCGCCCCGGCCATCAGATGGTGATGGGCGGAGAGATGCCGGGCGGGGTCGACGCCGTGCGCGATCAGCGCCGGCAGCGCCAGTCCCGCCAGGACGGCCAGCGGGATGTGCCAGGTGATGACGCGGCGGAACAACAGGTAGAGCCCGCCGGCGACGATCAATCCACTGCCGGTTTCGCCGAGACTGCCGGCGTGCCGGCCGAAGCCATCGGCTGCCGACGGCGCCAGCGCCGCCAAGCTCGCCAGCAGGTCGACACCGCGGGAAGCCTCGGTCTTGACGTGGCCGAGCAGGGTCGC
>JAGRFZ010000179.1 GCA_020445785.1 Rhodocyclaceae bacterium | reverse complement strand
GAGGATCAGCGGCGGGCCGCTGGCGACGAACAGCACGACCAGGGCATGAGCGGCCAACACCAGGTCGGCGAGCGTCGAAGGGTCGGCGTGGTTCATGGCATGGCTGGTTGTGCGTGTTCAGCCGGTGCGGCGCGGAACCTTGGCGCGCGGCGCCACTCCGACAGGCGTTCCGATCATTGTGGAGAGCGTGAGCGAATCATGGAAGAGCAGGAAATCCGCGCCACCCTGGCGCTGTGTCTGATGGCCGCCTTCGCCGACGGCGACAAGAACGATGCCGAGCGGCAGCACATCCGCGAAGTGGCGGACGGGCTCGGCCAGCAGGCCGGCGCGCTGGCCGGGCTGTACCAGGACGTGCTGCTGGGCCGGGTGAGCCTCGATGGGGCAGCGGCGGTACTGACCCAGCAGCCCCACCGTCAGCTCGCCTACGAGATGGCCGTCGGCGTGTGCGATGCCGACGGTGTGCACTCGGCGGCCGAGGGGGCATTTCTACAGCGGCTGGAGAAGGCGCTGGGGCTGGCCGATGGCGAAGGCGAGGCGGTGCTGGCGCAGGCCGACGAACTCGCCGCGGCACCGGTCGGCGGGCCCGTCGTGGCGGTGCCCGAGACCACTGCCGACGCGCCGCCGGCCGAGACCACCCCCCACGCGGCGCCGGACCCGGCGCAGCTCGACCGCATGATCATGAACGCGGCGCTGCTGAACGGCGCGCTGGAGCTGCTGCCCCAGTCGCTGGCCTCGATGGCGATCATTCCACTGCAGACACGGCTGGTCTATCGCATCGGCGAGCGCTACGGCTACACGCTGGATCGCGGCCACATCACCGATTTCCTGGCCACCGTCGGCGTCGGCCTCGGTTCCCAGTATCTCGAGCAATACGGCCGCAAGCTGGTCGGCGGCCTGCTCGGCAAGATCGCCGGCAAGGCCGGCAAGGCGATCGGTCGCCAGCTCACCGGCTCGGCCTTCTCCTTCGCCACCACCTGGGCGCTCGGCCAAGTGGCATGCCGCTACTACGGCGGCGGCCGCAGCCTGTCGTCGGCCGACCTCAAGGCGGCCTTCAGCGGGTTGCTCGGCGAAGCGCGCCAACTCCAGCAGCGCTACATGCCGCAAATCGAGGAGAAGGCCCGCACCTTGGACGTGCAGCAGGTGCTGGCCGAAGTGCGCGCCGGCCGCAGGGCCTGATCCCTTGCCGCCGCCTCGGCCGGCAAGGCCGCAGCGGCGGTCGGGCGGCGCTTCAGTGGCCGGTGGCGAGGTGGTGCATGACCAGTTTGGCGAGCAGGTCCGGCCCCGGCGCTGCGTGGCCCGATCCGTCCTTGCGGTCGGTTCCGCGCTCGTTGGCGCCGGCCAGCGCCTGGCGGCGCCCGAGCAGGGCTTCGGCGAGAGCGACCAGGCTCGGCGCAGCGGTCGCCTGGTTGATGTTGACAGCCACCGCGGCGGCAAACTCGGCCGCGACAGCGGGCCGGCCCGGCGCCAGCAGCAGCGCACACAGCAAGGAAGGCAAGACGAGGGGGATCGAGCGCATGACGAGGGTCTCCGGTCAGCCGGCGCCGTGGCGCATGCGCGGCACCGGTCGGGACGCCGCGGCGCAGCGCGCGCCTGGAAAGAGGCATATGGGGCCGATACCGGCGAAATCAAGCGGCGCGCACCGGGCGCCGTTCAGCGCGGCAACGGAATCGTTGCGGTCGGGCCGAGGCCGCCTTCCTGATAGACCACCGCCCCATCCCGCGCATACAGATAGTGGGGCTGGCCGGCCGGTGCGACGTACACCGCCCCGGCCGGCACCGCGACCATGGCAGCCTCGTCGACCCGTTCGCCGAAGCCGACGTACAGGGTGCCGCTCAGCACCGTCGAGTAGCGGGTGTCGGGGTGGGTGTGCGGCGGCAAGCGGGCACCGGCCGCCAGTTCGACGCGGAACGCATACAATCCCTCGTGCTTTTCGGCGCCCAGCACCCAGGCACCGCGAACCCCCGGCAACCCCGGCGGTTGGCCCCAGGCGAAGCTTGCCGGCAGCACCGGCAGCGGGGTCGGTGGCGCCGCCCCGGCCAGCGGCGCCAGGCACGCGGCAGCGGCAATGGCCAATCTCGACAGCATCGGATCTCCTAGCACGACGCCGCCGGATCGGACACCGGCGCCGCGACGCGTCAGCGACGAACGATAGCAGGACGGCGCCATTCCAAGCCGCAAAGCGGGAATCAGCGGGCAAGCGAACTGCCTGTCGATCCCGCGCCGCACCGATCGACAGGGAAATGGGGCGCCGATCCCGGGACCGCCCCCAAAACGGTGCGTCGATGACGCCGCGCCGAACCACACCAGGAGGATCCGATCCATGAGATGCCAAGCTTATCTATCGTTCGGCGGCCAGTGTGAACAGGCCCTGCAATTTTATGCCCAGGCCCTGGGCGCCGAGATCGTCGAGCTGATGCACTTTGCCGACGCGCCGCCGGACGCCGGCGAAGCTTGCGGCCCGGCGCAGATGCCGCCCGAACACGTGATGCATGCGAGCCTGCGGATCGGCGACGACGTCGTCATGGCGGCCGACGGCATGCCGGCCCAGAGCGGACCGCCCGCCGGCTTTTCGCTGGCGCTGACGGTCGACGACGAAGCCGCGGCGCGGCGAATGTTCGACGCCCTGTGCGACGGTGGCGAAGTGCGCATGCCACTCGGCCCCACCTTCTTTGCGCAGCAGTTCGGCATGGTCACCGACCGTTTCGGCGTGACTTGGATGATCGTGCTGCCGGCATAAAGCCACGACACGGGCCGTGCGATTGAGCACGGCCCGTGCGAGCGATGCGAAACCCCCGGCCTCTCCCGCCCCGACCCAGTCGGTAAGGCGCCCCGCAAACGATCCGTCCAATGGACAGGACCCCAGCACACGGAGGGCGCAGCAAAAGGAGACCGCCATGCACCGCGAGCACGCCCGACAACGACTGATCCGCGAGAACCTGCAATTTGCCGGTACCGGCGGCGTCAGCCAAGAGAACGCCGACCAGGGTTTCCGCCCGGCCTTCCGCGACTGCGAAACGCTGCGCATCTATCCGTCGCGCTTCGCCGACGGCCGTGCCGCCCCCTTTCATATGGTCGATGGCCTCCCCGCCGAAGCCGTCGAAGCCCGGGATGCCCGTGGCCGGGTGCTGCGCATCAAGGCTTCGGTGGTCTCCGGCTTCGTCCGTGGCGGCCGCTTCTATACCCGCGAAGAAGCCAGCCGTGCGCTCGCCACCCTGCACTGAAGCGCCCCCCATCCCGTGGCCGGGTGGCGGCGCCGGGACGAGCGATCTGCGCGCGGGCGATGGCTCGCCTATCATGCGCACTGTTTGCGCACGCAGGCTTTGCCCACCCATGCAGGATGCCACTCCCCCCGTCCATACCGCCGCCAAGGTCCGTCCGGTCGCCCGCGGCCTGCTCTTCGTCACCGCCGGCCTCACCGGCGGCCTGGTGATGGTGATCGAGATTCTCGGCGCGCGGGTGATCGGCCCGTTCTTCGGCGTCAGCCTGTTCGTCTGGACCGCTCTGATCAGCGTCACCCTGCTGTCGCTGGCCGGCGGCTATGCCTTCGGCGGCTGGCTCGCCGACCGGCGGCCCTCGTCGGACTGGCTCTACGGCCTGATCGCCGCGGCCGGCGCCTACGTGCTGCTGGTGCCACTGTTCAAGGTCGGTGCAATGGAGTTCGGCCTCGGTTTCGGCCTGCGTGGCGGCACCTTCGTTGCCGCGATGCTGCTGTTCGGCCCCAGCCTGTTCCTGCTCGGCTGCGTCTCGCCCTATCTGCTGCGCCTGGCGGCGGCCGATCTGGCCCGGCTCGGTCGCACCGCCGGTGTGCTCTACGCGGTGTCCACCGCCGGCAGCTTCGCCGGCTCGGCGCTGACCGGTTTTTACCTGCTCGGCTACGTCGGCGTCAGCAACGGCCTGCGCCTGGCCGGCGGCCTGCTTGTGGCTTTGGCGATCATTCACTTCCTGCTGGCGCGCCGCTGGCAGGGACTGGTCGCCGGCCTGGCCTTGTTGCCGGTCGCCAGTGGCCAGCCGCCGCTGCCGAGCGTGACGCTGGACAACGGCACCCAGGCGACCGTCATCGCCGCCCGCGACGGCTTCTACGGCGCGGTCAAGGTCATCGAGTACCGGGGCGGCAGCCTCGCCACCCGCGAGATGATCATCGATGGGCTGGTCCAGGGCGGCATGGACGCGGCCGACGGCCGGCCGATCTACGAATACGCCTACCTCTTGTCGCGGCTGCCGCTGGCGGTGCGGCCCGAGGGTCGCTCGGCGCTGGTCGTCGGGCTCGGCATGGGCGCGGCGCCGAGCTGGCTGGCGCGCGCCGGCATCGACACCGAGGTGGTCGAGATCGACCCGCTGGTGGCCGACATGGCGCGCCGCCACTTCGGCTTTTCCGCCGACATCCCGGTACATATCGAGGACGCCCGGACCTTTCTCGCGCGGGACGGCCGGCCCTACGATTACATCCTGCTCGATGTCTTCAACGGCGACACCACACCGGGCTACCTGCTCTCACTCGAAGCCCTGCGGGCGGTGAAACAGCGGCTTGCCGCCGGTGGCGTGTTGGCGCTGAACCTGATCGGCGGCGTCGAAGGCGACGAGGCGATGCTGCCGGCGATCGTGCGCACGCTGGAGCAAGTCTTTGCCGGGGTGTCGCTGCACCCGGCCTTCGTGCCGGCCGCCGATCAGCCGCTGGCCGGCAACTTCGTGCTGCTGGCCAGCGACGGCCCGCTCCGCTTCGTGCAGCCGCCGGCCCTCGACGACGTGCACCCGCTGGCGGCGTCGGTGCGCCGGCTCGCCGCCCAGCGGCCGATTGCGGTGGACACCTCCGGCGCGGTCGTGCTGACCGACGAATTCAATCCCCTCGACCTGCTCGACACCGCCTACAAGGAAAGCGTGCGGCGCCACATCATCGAGACCACGCCCCACGAGATCCTGCTGGCCGGTTGAGCACGGAAGCGAAAGCAGCATCGAGGCGGGCCGCGAATCCGGCCCCGTCGGCGAGCCCGCCGGGGGCCTGCATGCGCGCCCGCAGACCGGCGCGCAGCGTCGCGAGCCACTTCGGATCCGCCGCCAGACGCTGGCAGATGTCGGCAAACGCCGCCGGCGAATCGGCCACCAGTTCGTCCAGCCCGAGCGCGCCGAGCAGGCTCGCGCCGATCCGCCCGGCGTGACGATCACCCGACAGGGTCACCACCGGCACCCCCATCCACAACGCATCGCAGCTCTGGGTGGCGAGATTGAACGGTACCGTGTCGAGCGCGATGTCCACCTGGCGCCAAGCCTTCAGATAGCGCGCCAGCGGCTGCGGGCCTTCGAGCCGCAGCCGTGACCGGTCGATGCCGGCGGCAACCATGCGCTCGCTGACGGCCTGCTTGACCAGCGGGTCGCCCAGAGCCGTCGACCGCAGCACCAGGCGATAGCGCGGTACGCCGGCGAGCGCAGTCGCCCATAGTGCCAGCGTCCGCTCGGTGAGCTTGCCGAGCTGGGTGGCGCAGCCGAAGGTGACGAAGCGGTTCTTGTGCAGCGGCAACGCCGCCGCCAAGGGCACATCGGCCGGCGGGCTGTAGCAGAAATAGCTGCCCTCGAGCCGCAACACCGGCTCGCTGCCGTCGTCCGCCGCGTCCTCCGGTTCGGTCGCGGCGTCGGCGATGCGCGCATCGAAGCAATCGAGCCCGCTGCTGCCGGCGTAGCCGAGAAAGGTGAGCTGACGCGGCGCCGGTCGCCGGGCGAAGACGCCGAGGCGGTTGTCGGCGGTATGGCCGGCGAGGTCGACCAAGAGATCGATGCCGTCCTGCCGGATGCGCGTGGCGAGCGCTTCGTCGCCGACGCCGGCGCAGGCGACCCACTCGTCGCAGCCGGCGCGGATGCGCGCACTCACCGCGTCGTCGATCGGGCTGCCATGATAGACCGTGACGTGGGCGGCAGCGCGGTCGCGGTGGGCGAACCAGCCGAGCATGAACCAGCCTACCGGGTGGGCACGCAGATCGGCCGAAACGAAACCGATTCTCGGCCGCGCCGCGCCGCTGCCGGCCGCCGGCGGCCCGCCCGGCAGCGCCAGGGCGGCGCCGTGTTCGCGTTGCAGTGCGGCCAGTTGGGCCGCGTCCGCGGCCGCCGACAGCGCCGTGAACAAGAGGTTGCTGCGGGCATCGCGGTCGGCCGGGTCGTGCGCCAGCGCCTGGGCGTAGTCGGCCATCGCGCGCTCCGGCTGGCCGGCGTCGCGCCACGCATTGGCGCGATTGTTGTAGAGCCGCGCATCGTCCGGCGCCAGCGCCAGCGCCCGCTCGAAGGCCGCCATTGCGGCGAGCGGGCGGCCGGCCAGCGTCGTGCCGCTGGCGAGCGCGCGCCAGCCGTCGACCTCGCCCGGTTCGATTTCGCAGGCGCGCGCGAAGAGGGTGGATGCCGGCCCCGGCTGGCCCAGTTCGAGCAGACGATGGCCATGCCGGCGGCAGGCCGCGGCAAAGCCGGCATCGCCTGGATACGGGCCGTCGCACAGCGCGCGGGCGCGGGAGAAGCATTCGATCGCCTGGGCGTCGTCGCCGGCGCCTTCGTACAGCGCCGCCAGGTTGTGCCAGGCCTGGAACATCTTCGGCGCCAGCTTGACGGCGCCGCGATAGGCCGCCTCGGCGGCTTCGCGTTCGCCGAGGCGGCGGCGCGCCTGGCCGAGGTTGCACAGGAAGGCCGGCTCGCGCGGACGCAGCGCGAGCGCCTGTTCGATCCACGCCACCGCCTGCTCGGCTCGCTCGCGCTGCAACTCGACCAAACCCAGGTAGTGCATGGCGTGGGCGTCGCGCGGATCGGCCGCCAGCACCGCCCGGTAGGCCGCCTCGGCGGCGTCGAGCTGGCCGGCCTGGTGCAGCGCCACCGCCCGTTCGAGGGCCCCGGCGCTCATCGCGCCGACGGGCAGCGCTGCGTCACAGCGGGCGCCCGTTGGCGGTCACCGGATCGGCCCGCAGCAGGTGGTTGTGGCCGGAGACATCGATGTGCTTGTCGCTCTCGCCACCGACCACGCCACCGATCGACATGCCGAGCACGCTGGCGAAGAAACCGGCGAACTGGGGCGGCAGCACCGCCTCCGGCGCGGCGACTTCGAGCCCGAGCCAGACCGCCGCACCGAACAGGATCGACAGGGTCGCACCGAGGTCGTTGGCCCGTCGCCAGTACAGCCCGGCGAACAGCGGCACGAAGGCACAGGCCAGGGTCACCTTGTAGGCGTTTTCGACCATGCCGTGGATGCTCTCTTCGGTGGACAGGGCGTAGAGGCAGACACCCGCCGTGAACAGCGTCACCACGATGCGGGTCATCCACAGAAAGCCCTTGTCGCTCATCTCCGGCAGGAAGCCGCGCAACACGTTCTCGGAAAAGGTCACCGAGGGTGCCAGCAAGGTGCCCGAGGCGGTACTCATGATC
>JAGRFZ010000178.1 GCA_020445785.1 Rhodocyclaceae bacterium | reverse complement strand
TGATCGAGCAGGGGGCGCTGTGGGCCCGCACCGGCTTCGAACAGTGGACGGTGCTCGGCCCGATGATGCCGGGCATGGACCCGCTCGCCAAGCTCGCCGAGGTGCTCGAGCAGGCGCTGGTGGCGGATGCCGCGCAGCGCGATTCGCTGCGCCGATTGCAGCGGCTCGAGGCGGACAACCGGGCGCTGGCCTTCGCGCTGCGCGATGCCCGGCAGGACAGTGGCGCGTTCCTGCTCATCGTCGACCAGTTCGAGGAGTTATTCACGTTTGCCGACGACGCGCCACGCAAGCAGTTCGACGCGCTGCTCGCTCGCGCGCTGCAGGACCCGGAGTGTCCGCTTTTCCTGATCAGCACCGTCCGCGCGGATTTCCTCGACCGCTTCGAGCAACTGCCGGCACTGCAGCAGATCTACAACCATCGCTGCAAACGCTACTTCCTGCCGACGATCTCGGAACATGGCCTGCGCGAGATCATCGAGGAGCCGGCGCGGCTCGCGGCCCTCGATGTCGGCGAGGTGACGACGGCGATCCTGGAAGATGCGCGGGGCGAGATCGGCGCGCTGCCGCTGGTCGAGAACGCGCTGTACACGCTGTGGCAGGCGAGCGAGGGCCGGCGCCTGTCCGGGGAACGCTACCGGGCGTGCAGCGGCATCGCCGGCATGCTGAGCGCCCAGGCCGACGCGCTGCTGGCACGCATCGACCGGGCCGTGCCGCAGGGCAAACGGGCGGCGCTGGAACTGCTGCTGCGCCTGACCCGGATCAACGACGAGGGCCGGCACACACGCCAGCGGGTCAGCCGCGAGGAGGCCGTGCTGGTGGCCGGCGCTGGCCGGCATGCGGACGGCGAGCGGGTCGTGCAGATGCTCGCCGGCGAGCGGCGCGCCGATGCCCCCGGCGGAAACGGGCACAACGGCGCACTGTGGTTGATCACCACCAGCAGCGAGGGGGACGTGCGCTACGTAGACCTTATCCACGAGACCCTGCTGCGCGCCCGCAGCCGAAACCCGCAGACCGGCGAGCGCATCGGCTACTGGCCCCAGCTCTACCGCTACATCGAAGACAACCGCGACCGCGACATCGTGCGCCAGCAGCTGCGCTTCCAGAGCGAACGGTGGCAGCGCAGCCGCGGATTTGGCCGGTTGTCGCACCTCGGGCTTATCGGGCTGTGGCAGTACCGGCCGCTGCGCCTGCCGCCCGGCTCTGACGAGGCGCGCTACCTGGCGTGGAGCCGTCGTGCCCGCGGCGCGCTTCTGAGCTCCGCGCTGTTTCTGGTCGGCTACGGGGCCGAATCCTATGTCTGGTCGAAGCGGCACGAACTGCCGCTGGAGGCCGTCGTCAGGCTGCAGCGCTTCCGACTCGGCTACATGCCGCTGCCCGCGATGGTCGATATCGAAGCGCCGGACGGCGCCATCGTACTGGGCGATCGGGACGAGGCGTTCGTCAGGGGCCTTGCGGAGAAGTTGTGGCCGAATTTGGGATACCCGGGCACGCAGTCCAAGATCGCACGGAACTTTCGCCTCGGAAGGTATGAGATCACCTACGACGAGTATGACTACTACGTCTGGCAGCAGCGCCGCTCGGGTAACACCTGGCCACAATACCCTACCACCGCCAAGGGCGGCCGCGGCGCGAGGCCGGTGGTCAATGTGAATTGGCGCGAGGCCGGCGAATACGCGCGCTGGCTCGGCGAGCGGCGGGGCGAAAAGTGCAGGCTGCCGACCGAGGCCGAATGGGAATACGCTGCGCGGGCCGGTACACTCACTGCCTATCCGTGGGGCGACGACATCCAGCTTCAGGCGGAGGGCGGGCCATCGCCGATGGCGAATTGCAGCGGCTGCGGTAGCCAATGGGACGAAGACCAGAGCGCCCCGGTCGGGCAGTTCCCGGCCAACGGCTTCGGCTTGCATGACATGACTGGCAACGTTTGGGAATGGACTTGCTCGGCCTGGCGGGAAGCGTTCGATGGCAGTGAGGCGGAATGTTTGGCTGCGGACTACACGGTACCCCGCGCGGTGCGCGGCGGGTCCTGGATCTACCAATTCGAATGGGTGCGCTCGTCTTCGCGCGAATCCAACGCAATCTCCAATCGTGATGATGCTTTAGGTTTTCGGGTGTTGTGTTCGTCCCACATCGAATAGCGGGACACGGCGCCGCTGGCCGCTGGACCGCGGGTTTGCAGTTCATTTTTCGCGTCGCGCAGCGACGCACGTAAATTTCTGGCGCGGTGCGTCGCGGCGAACCATACTTGGCCGGCAGATTTCAGTTCTGCGGGGTTCCCTTGGACTTGGCCCGGGCGGTGCGCGTTAGGTCTTTGAACAACAATGCCGTCAACATGCGCTCGTCCGCCCGCAACGACATCAATCCGGACAACCGCAACGACACAATAGGTTTTCGGGTGTTGTGTTCGTTCCACATCGTGATCTTCCCCGAAAGGCGCTTGTGCGCCGACGGAATTTCCGGCCGACCAAGGTTTGCCGGACGAGGTCGGAGTGAGATCGATGGCACAGGTGAATCCCGTCCGCACGTGGCGGCATCGCGTCGGGCGCATATCGAAGCCGGGCGCCACCTGGATCCGCTCCCGTGGCGCCCACCCGCCTCAGCTCCGGCTCTGGCGGATCCAGCCGCCGAGCAGCTTGCCGACCTCCGCGACCTGCTCGCTGACATGGGCGTACTGGCCATCGTTGAGCCAGCGCCAGCGATGGGCCAGGCGCAGGTAGAGGCGAAGCCGGTCGAGCGCTGCGTCGGCGTCCTGCAGC
>JAGRFZ010000231.1 GCA_020445785.1 Rhodocyclaceae bacterium | reverse complement strand
GCGGCTGGAATGCACCGTCGTCGATCCGCTTGACCAGATAGGCGAGGATCGCGAGGCGCAGCATCGGATCCGCGATGGGGTACATGGTCACACCTCGCCGGGCGGGCGGTCCGCATCGAGCCCGTCGCACAGCCTCTGGTAGGCGCCGGCCAGGCGATCAAACGACGCCCAGGTGGCGCGGTCGCGCATCATCCACGCGAGGTAGCGCTCGCCGAGGCCGAAGGCCTGGTTCGGCGTGTCGGTGAGCGTGCAGGCATGGGACACCAGCACGGTGTCGAAGCCGCCTTCCTCGAAGGGGTCCTGTCGGACCATCCGCGCCCAGCGGCTGTCCTCGGGCAGCGCCGCCACCGTCGCCTCGCGGAACTGACCACTCATCGCAGCGAGGACGTTGAAGGCGCAGACGATGGCATCGAAGCTGCCGGAGGCCGCGTCCTGCGTGCGCAGATCCAGGGGCTCTTCCGGCAGTTCGAGCCAGAAACCCGCCGGAATCGCCTGGGTCGGCGTGCAGGTGCGCAACAGATCGGCGATGCCGTGTTCGACGCAGAACGCCTCGAGCACACAGTGCCAGCGAGCCAGGGCGGTCTCGGCGTCGGTTTCGATCGTCCTTTCCTCGGCCGCCGTTACCGATTCTGCGGGCTCGCGGGTCTCGGTCGGCCCCTGTACCGGATCCGCCACCGCTGCGCGAGGAGATCGGCGCCCCGGATCGTCGGCCGCAATTCCTTTTCCAAGCGGGCTGTCGTCGCCCTTGCCTTTGGCTTGGCGTGGCCCGGGTGACGGGCCGGTGGCACTCACCTTCGTAGGATCCGGCGGCAGGCCCGGTGCGGAGCTAACCTTGCTCGGTAGCGCTTCTCCTTCGCCGGCAAGCAGGGCGCGTATCTCGTCGTCGTCGGCACGTCGGCCGAGGGCCGCCAGCGCGCGGTCGAGCCACTCGGCCGGCAGGTCCAGCAGGTGCGTCATCGCGTGGCGCATCCGACGGACGATGACTTCGCCGCGTTGGGCCACCGGAATGGCCGGCGCGCCGTGGGCTGCACCGCCGAGCGGTGCCGGATTGAGCTCGCTGGCGTTCTGAAAGACTAGCGCCATCGCTTCTTCGAAGCGGCCCGGCGGCAGATTGGCGATCGACGCGAGGCGACCAAGCGACGCGTACTCGATCCGTAGCGCGGTGCTGACCTCCCGCGTCAGCCAACCGCCGACCGCGTCCAGGTGCTCAGCGGCGAAGGCGTATTCGGCCAGCGTCGAGGCGTTGCCGGCCATGCCCATGCGGCGGGTCTCCTGCTCGAGGTCCTTCAGCGACAGGTAGCGGCCCCGCTCCTCTTTCAGTGCCTCACGCAGCATGGCCACACCACGGGCCTTCTCGAAGAAGGTGGTGTCGCCCCGCGCTTCGTTCTCGATCAGGTGCGCGGTCAGCACATCGGCTTCGCCGCGCCACTTCTCGATCGCGACGCGAACCGTGCCGAAGCGCTCGTCGCCGGTCTCTTGCCACAGCTCCTTCAGGATCTGCAGCCGCGTGTTGCCGCCCATGTAGAGCATGTAGCGCTCGGCGCCGGGCCGGCGCACCACTGAGAGGGCGTCCTGCAGTCCGCCGCGCTCGCGGATGCCGGTCTTGATTTCCTCGTACTTGGGGTTCTTGCTCGAGCGCGGGTTGCGGTCGTAGGTGTCGATTGCGCTGACCGGCAGGGTGGCGGCGCCTTCGTGGTGGTGTTCGCGCGTCGGCGCGCCGTCCGGCACCTTCAGCGACAGGGTCTTGCGCACCGCGGCGCGTCGCTCCACGGTTTTGGGGGAGAGCGGCTTGTCGGAGGCCTCCGTGCTCGTTTTCTTGGGCTGGGTGTTTTCCATGATATGTCC
>JAGRFZ010000230.1:2250-2533 GCA_020445785.1 Rhodocyclaceae bacterium | reverse complement strand
GACCACCAGCCGTCCCGAGAGACCGTGATGCCCTCGGTGACGTAATAGACCGCGTACGAGAGCCACAGCGCGGCCAGGATGTCGCCGGTCACGTCCACGTAGATGCGGTGGAAGACGATCGGGCTCTGGCCATGGATCTCCAGCAGCAGGGTCGGATCGATCGGCGCCAGCCGCAGTGCATCGCCCGCATCGTGTAGGGTCGTCATGGCGTCGGACGCTCCCGATCGACAGGAGCCCGGTGGAAGGTCTCGAACTCGGCTTCCAGGGCGTGGCACAGATCGTC
>JAGRFZ010000230.1:0-2125 GCA_020445785.1 Rhodocyclaceae bacterium | reverse complement strand
TCGCGCCGGCCGGCCGCGACGCCGGCTGGTGGCCCCGCCACACAGCACGGTCAGCCGTTCGCGCATCGCCTTGGCCGAGACGCGAAAGAGGATGGCGACCAGCTCGGGTTGCGCGTCGTGAATGAGGAAGTAGTCCATCAGCGCCACCTCGCGCTCCTGGCGGTCAAGGCTGCCGGCGATGTCGCGGTAGTCCGGCGGCCGGAGCACGACGTCGAGCGACAGGCCCATGTCGACCATCCGGGCGAGATCCCGGGTCGGGCGGCCGCGCAGGTCATCGAGCTCGTCCGGCGAGAAGCCGGCCTCGATCAGCGGCTGGAATGCACCGTCGTCGATGCACTTGACCAGGTAGGCGAGGATCGCGAGGCGCAGCATCGGATCCGCGATGGGGTACATCGTCACACCTCGCCGGGCGGGCGGTCCGCATCGAGCCCGTCGCACAGCCTCTGGTAGGCGCCGGCCAGGCGATCAAACGACGCCCAGGTGGCGCGGTCGCGCATCATCCACGCGAGGTAGCGCTCGCCAAGGCCGAAGGCCTGGTTCGGCGTGTCGGTGAGCGTGCAGGCATGGGACACCAGCAAGGTGTCGAAGCCGCCTTCCTCGAAGGGATCCTGCCGGACCATCCGGGCCCAGCGGCTGGCCTCGGGCAGTGCCGCCACCGTCGCCTCGCGGAACTGACCACTCATCGCAGCGAGGACGTTGAAGGCGCAGACGATGGCATCGAAGCTGCCGGAGGCCGCGTCCTGCGTGCGCAGGTCCAGGGGCTCTTCCGGCAGTTCGAGCCAGAAGCCCGCCGGGATCGCCTGGGTCGGTGTGCAGGTGCGAAGCAGATCGGCGATGCCGTGTTCGGCGCAGAAGGCCTCGAGCACACGGTGCCAGCGGGCCAGGTCGGTCTCGGCGTCAACTTCGGTCGTCTTTGCCTCGATCGCCGTTACCAATTCTGCGAGGTCGCCGGTCTCCGTCGGCCCCTGTACGGGATCCGCCGCCGCTGCGCGCGGGAGCCGGCTTCTCGGATCGTCGGGCGCAATCCCGTCTCCAAGCGGGCTGTCGTCGCCCTGGCCCTTGGCTTGGCTTGGCCCGGGTGATGGGCCAGTGGTAACCACCTTCGGGGACTCCGGCGGCAAACTCGGCGTTTGGCCGCCCGGGCTCGCGCGATGCTCGCCTTCGCCGGCCAACAGGGCGCGGATCTCGTCGTCGCCGCCGCGCCGGCCGAGGGCCGCCAGCGCCCGGTCGAGCCACTCGGCCGGCAGGTCCAGCAGGCGCGTCATCGCGTGGCGCATCCGCCGGACGATGACTTCGCCGCGCTGGGCCACCGAAATCGCCGGCGCGCCGTGGGCTGCGCCGCCGAGCGGTGCCGGATTGAGCTCGCTGGCATTCTGGAAGACCAGCGCCATCGCTTCTTCGAATCGGCCCGGTGGCAGATTGGCGATCGAGACCAGGCGATTGAGCGAGGCATACTCAATCCTCAGCGCGGTACTGACCTCCCGCGTCAGCCATCCGCCGACCGATTCCAGGTGCTCGGCGGCGAAGGCGTATTCGGCGAGCGTCGAGGCGTTGCCGGCCATGCCCATGCGGCGGGTCTCCTGCTCCAGGTCCTTCAGCGACAGGTAGCGGCCCCGCTCCTCTTTCAGTGCCTCGCGCAGCATGGCCACACCGCGGGCCTTCTCGAAGAATGTGGTGTCGCCCCGCGCTTCGTTCTCGATCAGGTGCGCGGTCAGCACATCGGCTTCACCGCGCCACTTCTCGATCGCGACGCGGACCGTGCCGAAGCGCTCGTCACCGGTCTCTTCCCACAGCTCCTTCAGGATCTGCAGCCGCGTGTTGCCGCCCATGTAGAGCATGTAGCGCTCGGCGCCAGGCCGGCGCACCACCGACAGGGCGTCCTGCAGGCCGCCGCGCTCGCGGATGCCGGTCTTGATTTCATCAAACTTGGGGTTCTTGCTCGAGCGCGGGTTGCGGTCGTAGGTGTCGATCGCGCTGACCGGCAGGGTCGCGGCGCCTTCGTGGTGGTGCTCCCTCGTCGGCGCGCCGTCCGGCACCTTCAGCGACAGGGTCTTGCGCACCGCAGCGCGTCGCTCCACGGTTTTGGGGGAGAGCGGCTTCTCGGCGGCCTCCGTGCTCGTCTTCT
>JAGRFZ010000177.1 GCA_020445785.1 Rhodocyclaceae bacterium | reverse complement strand
GGATCAACAGCTGGTTCCTGCGCGACCTGCGCACCGCCTTCGGCGGTTCCAAGCAGTCGGGCATCGGCCGCGAGGGCGGGGTGCACTCGCTCGAGTTCTACACCGAGATGCGCAACGTCTGCGTCAAGCTTTGAGAGCGCCCATGAACGACGAAACCATCCGGCACCACGGCGACGAACTCTACGCCGCCTGGCGCGACCGCCGCACCGTGGCGCCGCTCACCGAGCGCGCGCCCGACATCACCCTCGACGACGCCTATCGCATCGCGCTGCGCTTCATCGACCGCCGCGTGGCGGCCGGCGAGACCATCATCGGCAAGAAGATCGGCGTCACCTCGAAGCCGGTGCAGGAATTCCTGGGTGTGTTCCAGCCCGACTTCGGCCAACTGACCTCGGGCATGGTGTTCGCCGACGGCGCCACCATCGATCTCGGCACCCTGATCCAGCCCAAGGCCGAAGCCGAACTGGCCTTCGTGCTGAAGCAGGACCTGAAGGGCCCCGGCATCACCGCGATGGATGTGATCCGCGCCACCGATTACGTGGTGCCCTGTTTCGAGATCGTCGATTCGCGCATCACCGACTGGAAGATCAAGATCCAGGATACTGTCGCGGACAACGCCTCCTGCGGCGTCTATGTGCTCGGCGAGAGCCGCGGCGATCCGCGCAAGCTCGACATCACACTGGCCGGCATGGTGCTCGAGAAAAACGGTGAACTGCACGCCACCGGGGTCGGCGCCGCAGTGCAGGGCTCCCCCGCCAACGCGGTGGCGTGGCTCGCCAATACTCTGGGTGAACTGGGCATTCCGTTCAAGGCCGGTGAAGTGATCCTGTCTGGATCCCAGTCGCCGCTGGTGCCGGTGGTCGATGGCGACGAACTGGTCTGCCACGTCGGCGGGCTGGGTAGTTGCCGCGTCAAATTTTCGGGCAGGAGCGCCGCATGAGCATGGAAACCACCCTCTCCCGCGAAGACATCGTGCGGCTGACGGAACGCATCGAGGGCGCCCAGACCCGGGCATACGCGATCCCCAAGCTCACCGACGAATACCCGGCGATGACCATCGGCGACGGCTATGCGGTGCAGACCGAACTGCGCCGGCGCTTCGTCTCCCAGGGGCATCGCCATGTCGGCTGGAAGGCCGGCCTGACCTCCCGGGCCAAGATGCAGCAGATGGGTGTGAACGTGCCGTCCATCGGCTTTCTCACCGACCGCATGGCCCGCCCCGAGAACTCGGCGATTGCCACCGGCGACCTGGTGCATCCGCGGGTCGAATGCGAGGTGGCCTTCGTCACCAAGGCCGAGCTGGCCGGACCGGCTTGTACCCGGGACGACGTGCTGTCTGCCACCGACTACGTGCTGCCGGCGGTCGAGATCATCGACTCGCGCTTTTCCGGCTTCCAGTTCGATCTCGAAAGCGTGATCGCCGACAACGGCTCGTCCGCCCGCTTTGTTGGCGGCGGCCGCGCCCGAGACCCGCACGAGCTCGATCTGCGCACCCTCGGCGTGGTGATGGAGAAGAACGGCGAAATCGTCGCGATGGGCGCCTCCGCCGCGGTGCTCGGCCATCCGGCCGAGGCGGTGGCGATGCTGGTGAACATCCTCGCCGAGCTCGGCGAGCGGCTGCCGGCGGGCAGCTTCGTCATGAGCGGCGGCATCACCGAAGCCATCGCCGTGGCGCCGGGCGACAACGTCATCGCCCGCTTCCAGGACCTGGGGTCGGTCTCGATGCGTTTCGTCGCATGAGCGCCGGTCACGACCCCCGACAACCCCACCCGAGAGAGGGACAGATGAAAAAGATTCGTTGTGCATTGATCGGTTCCGGCAACATCGGCACCGACCTGATCTACAAGGTGCAGCGCAGCCCGGTGCTGGAGCCGGTGTGGATGGTGGGCATCGACCCCCAGTCCGAGGGTCTGCGGCGCGCCGCCGAAATGGGCCTGAAGACCACCGCCGAGGGCATCGACGGCCTGCTGCCGCACGTCGTCGCGGACGACATCCAGATCGCCTTCGACGCCACCTCGGCCTACGTCCATGCCGAAAACTCGCGCAAGCTCAATGAGCTGGGCGTGATGGTGATCGACCTGACCCCGGCGGCGATCGGGCCGCTGTGCGTGCCGCCGGTGAACCTGCGGGAGCATGCCGACAAGGTCGAGATGAACGTGAACATGATCTCGTGTGCCGGCCAGGCGACGATCCCCATCGTGCATGCGGTCTCGCGCGTGCAGTCGGTCGAGTACGCCGAGATCATCGCCTCGCTGTCGTCCAAGTCGGTGGGCGCCGGCACCCGGGCCAATCTGGACGAATTCACCTACACCACATCGAGCGCGCTGGAGCGGGTCGGCGGCGCGAGGAAGGGCAAGGCGCTGGCGATCATCAACCCGGCCGAGCCGCCGATGATCATGCGCAACACCGTCTATTGCCTGACCGACGATGCACCGGACCAGGCGAAGATCGTCGAATCGGTGCTGGCGATGATCGGCGAGGTGCAGAAATACGTGCCGGGCTACAAGCTGGTCAATGGCCCGGTGTTCGACGAAGTGCCCCAGGGCCATCGGGTGGCGGTGTATCTGGAGGTGGCCGGCCTCGGCGACTACCTGCCGACCTACGCCGGCAACCTCGACATCATGACCGCCGCGGCGGCCCGCACCGCCGAGATGTTCGCCGAGGAGATCCTCGCCGGCAAGATCCGACTCAACGCCGTGGAGGCCGCGTGATGACTGCATCGAACCTGAAGGGCCGCAAGGTCGTTCTCCATGACATGTGCCTGCGCGACGGCATGCATGCCAAGCGCGAGCAGATCAGCATCGCGCAGATGGTGGCCATCGCCCAGGCGCTGGACGAGGCCGGCGTGCCCTACCTGCAGGTGACCCACGGCGCCGGCATGGGAGGCAACTCGCTGCAGCACGGCTTCGCGCCCCACAGCAACGAGGAATACATCAGTGCTGTCGCCGAGGTGGTCACCCGGGCGCGGATCTCGGTGCTGTTGCTGCCGGGGCTCGGCACCATGCGTGAGCTGAAGTCCGCCTTCGACTGCGGCGCCCGCAGCGTGCATGTGGCCACCCATTGCACCGAGGCCGATACCGCCCCCCAGCACATCGCCTACGCCCGCGAGCTGGGCATGGACACCACCGGCTTCCTGATGATGGCGCACTTGAACGACCCACAGGGCATCGCCGAGCAGGGCAAGCTGATGGAAAGCTATGGCGCCCATACGGTGTATGTGACCGACTCCGCCGGCTACATGCTGCCGGCCGACGTCACCGCCCGCGTCTCGGCGCTGCGCGCGGTGCTGAAGCCGGAAACCGAGATCGGCTTTCATGGCCACCACAACCTCGGCATGGGCATCGCCAACTCGATCGCCGCGATCGAGGCTGGGGCCAGCCGCATCGACGCGTCGGTTGCCGGTCTCGGCGCCGGTGCCGGCAACACCCCCCTGGAGGTGTTCGCCGCAGTGTGCGACCGCATGGGTATCGACACCGGCGTCGATCTGTTCAAGCTGATGGACATGGCCGAGGACATCGTCGTGCCGATGATGGACCACATGGTGCGCATCGACCGCGACTCGCTCACCCTCGGCTTCGCCGGGGTCTACTCCACCTTTCTGCTGCATGCCAAGCGTGCCGCCGAGCGCTTCGGCGTGCCGGCCCGCGACGTACTCGTCGAGCTTGGCCGCAAGAAGATGATCGGCGGCCAGGAAGACATGATCATCGACACCGCGATGACCATGGCCAAGGCGCGCGGCATCTACAAGGACGTGGCGTGAGCCGCGGCCGCGCGGGCGTGCCACCGACGCCCAGGAGATTGCAATGACCCAGGACGATGTCGATCGCGCCGAGATCGCGGTCGTGGTCGGCGCCACCGGCGCGTTCGGCACGGCCATCGTCGATCGCCTGGTGAGCGAAGGCCTCCGGGTGGTCGCGGTGGCGCGCAGCGCCGACAAGCTGGCCGGCTTGCAGGCGCGCCAGCCGAGCATCGACGTCTGCGTCGCCGACATTGCCGACGATGGGGCCGTCGATGCCCTCGGCGCGGTGCTGGACCGGCCGGTGCGCGCGCTGGTCCATGGCCCCGGCGTCGGCGTTGCCGGCGGCATCCAGAGCGCGCCCACGACAACCCTGACCGAGGCGGTGAACATCAAGGTCGGCGGCCTGCTGCGCCTGGTGCGGGCCGCCGACGAACAACTGGTGGGCGGCAGCCGCATCATCGCCATCGGCGGCCACTACGGCTTGGAACCGACTGCCTACGCGGCGGCGGCCGGTATCGCCAACGCGGCCCTGGTGAATGCCGTGCGCCAGCTCAGTCTGGCCTACGGCGAACGGGGCGTGACCGCCCACGTCATTGCGCCCGGTCCGGCCGATACCGAGCGCCTGCGCCGGGTTGCGGCCGATCGCGCGCGCCTGCGCGAGGTCGGCGTGGACGCGGTGCTCGACGAAATGTTGGCGGAGTCCTCGATTCGTCGCTTCACGACGCCGGCCCAGGTGGCCTGGGCGGTGACGACGCTGCTCGACCCGTGTGCCGACGCGATGACCGGGTCGACACTGATGCTCGACTCGGGCCGCCGCCGGGGCCTGCCCTGAGGCCGGCAGCGGACCACGACAGCCCCCATCGAAACCCGAGGAAACCACCATGCCGGTAGTCCAATTCCATCTGATCGACACGCCCGCCAACCGCGACGGTGCCGGCCGCCTGCTCGAAGGGGCGTGTGCCCTGTATGCCGAGGTGCTGGCGGCGCCGATCGAGCGTATCCGCGGCTTCGTCACCTTCCACGACCCGGGGCATTTCCTGGCGGCGGGCGCGCTCTGCAGCGACAACGGGCGAAATGCGCCGTTCTTCGAATTCATCGTGCTCGAAGGGCGATCGCTGGCGCAGCGCCAGCGCCTGCTGGAAGGCTTCACCGCCTTGCTGGTGGAGACCTTGGCGGTCGAGCGCGAGGCCATTCGCGGATGCTGCCGGCGGGTGCCGCCGGAAGACTGGGGGATCGGCGGCGTGCCGGCCAGCGAGAAGCGGCGCGACGAGATCGCGGCGCGCGCCGAAGCCGGCGCGGGCAAAGGATGAATCCGGCGCGGCGGCGCCACCAGGAAGCAAGGACATGAAAATCCAAGGCAACACCTTCAAGCAACGCCTGCAGACGGGCGACCGGCAGTACGGGCTGTGGCTCGGACTGGCCCAGACCATCAGCACCGAGATCTGCGCCGGGGCCGGCTTCGACTGGTTGCTGGTGGACGCCGAGCACGGTCCCAACGACCTGCGTTCGATTCTGGCCCAGCTCCAGGTCATCGCGGCCTATCCGTCCCATCCGGTGGTGCGGCCGCCCCATGGCGACCATGTCCTGATCAAGCAACTGCTCGAAACCGGCGTGCAGACCCTGATGATCCCGATGGTCGAATCGGCGGCCCAGGCCGAGCAACTGGTGCGGGCGATGCGCTACCCACCGCAAGGCATTCGTGGCGTCGGCAGCGCGCTCGCGCGCGCCTCGCGATGGGGACGGATCGGTCACTACATGCACGAGGCCAACGACCAGATGTGTCTGATCGTCCAGGTCGAGACCCAGGCGGGGCTCGAGAACCTGGACGCCATTCAGCGGGTCGACGGCGTAGACGGGATCTTCTTCGGGGCGGCCGACCTGGCCGCGTCACTGGGCTTTCTCGGTGCGGCCGATCACCCGGACGTGGTGCGGCTGATCGAGGACGGCCTGCGTCGGGTCAGCGCGGCCGGCACTTGGGGGGGCGTGCTGTGCGGCGACAAGGCGCTGGTACGGCGCTACGAAGCGGCCGGCGCCCGCTTTGTCGCTGTCGGGGTCGACTCGATGATCCTGTCGGGCGCCACCTCGGCCCTGTGCGCCGAGTACCGGCCGGCCGACGGCGCAGTCGACGCCGCGGCCAGCTATTGATCGTCCGCTGTCGCCGGGCGACAGGTTGGCCAGGCCGCGCCCGGACGTGCAGGCTCCGCGGCGGTGTCGAGCCGGTCGTCGGTGGGCCTCCTCGTCCGGCCGGCAAGGAAATTGACCGTGCTTCCTTGCCGTCGCGCGCCAGCGATGGAAGACTCCCGACTTCGATCGCCACCCTCGACCCATCCCCAACCAGCCATGGCCCGTCGCCACAAGAACTCGCTCGCGAGCGCACTCTTTCGTCTCGGTCGCAGCGCCAGCCGCGCGGTCGGCAAGTCGGCCGGTCAGGCCGGCCGCATCGCCAGTGACGTACTGGCGGCCCAAGCCGGCCATGCCGCCAAGGCCACCCGCGAAGCGCTGGCGGCAGTCGCCTCGCCGGCACCGCCGCCCCACGCGCGCAAAGGCGGCGGCCGCTGGAGCGAGGGGCGCTGGGGCCTCGGTCCGTTCGCGATGCGTCGCTACCGGCTCTATCTGCCGCCCGGGGCCGGGGTACGTCGTCGCGTGCCGCTGCTGCTGCTCTTGCATGGCTGCCAGCAGGACAGCGCCAGCTTTGCCGCCTGTACCCGGGTAGGCAGCTTCGCGCGGCAGAAGGGCGTGGCGGTGCTGATGCCCGAGCAGATTCAGGAAGCCAATCCGCAGCGCTGCTGGAACTGGTTCGGCGTCGAGCATCTGGTGGCGCTGGAGTCGGCGATCCTGATGAGCATCGTCGACCACGTCTGCAACACGGCGCCGGTGCGCGCCGACGCGCTGTTCGCCCTCGGCATGTCGGCCGGCGGTGCCATGTCGATGACCCTGGCGCTGCGCTATCCGGAGCGTTTCGTCGCGGTCGGCAGCCATTCGGGTGCGGCAGCCGACAGTGCCGGCAGCCTGCGCCAGGCGGGTCAGGTCCTGCGCGGCCGGCGCGAACCCGATGTGGACGCCGTGCACCGCCGGGTCGCCGGCCATGCCTTGCCGCCGCTGGTCGTGATCCAGGGCGACCACGATCTGGTGGTGGCGCCGGCCAACGCCCAGGCCGCGGCGCAGTTGTGGCTGGGCCTGTGCGACGGCGCCGACAAGATCCGCGAAGTGCGGCCGACCGAAGTCAGCCGCGGCACGCGCCGCAGCTTCGTGCGCGCCGACTGGACCCGGAACGGCGAGCCCTATGTGCGCACGATCTCGGTGCGCGGCCTGGGCCACGCCTGGAGCGGCGGCGCGGCCGGTCGGGCCTATGCCGATGCTTCGGGGCCCGACGCGCTGCGCTTGGCCTGGGCCTGGTTCGCGCCGCTTCTGGGCCGGCGCCAGACGGGACGCTGACGATAGGGGGTGCCCCGGCGGACAAGCTACGGGGGCAACGGCAGTACATCGACGCCGACAGGGCGCGCCGAGAACGCCGCCAGCAGCGAAACGCCACCGCGAAGCCCTGTCGCCTGGCTGGACCGCATCGCCGATGGGGGATCGGCGGACCGGTTTCGCCGGATGACGCCCGCAGTCCCGGTCTCGCGCCGTGACGGATGCATCTGTTGCGCCAGGGCATGCGACGACGCTTGTCCTTTGGTTCGGCGGCAAACGGCCATCGCCTTCGGCCCGGAAACCGCAGAGAGCCGTTGCTGGCGCAACCGCGCGCCTCCGGAAGCTGCCGGACCGCCTGCGGACGCGAATCGGTCGTGGTGGACGGTCAGCCTGCGCCAATGGAACTCCGGCAATCCTGCGGGCACGAAGCAGACGGGGGCGAGCGAATGACGCATCATGTAGGGATCGAGGTCGGGTCGGATTGTCGTGCGAGTCCTGACCGATATCTTGTAGGCTTGCCTTTCCGTTCGCGTAAGATGGGGAAAGCGGAGTGAAGCAGAGAAGCAGAGCATGGAGATATGCAACGGTTGTCGTTGTCGCTCTGGTCGTGCTCAATCCAGAAATGGTCGAGGTCGCACTGTTTATCGATGCAATTGGGCTCGACGTATTCTTGATGCTGTTGGAAGTTCAGGTGCTGGCGATGTTGGGCGCATTCTTGAGCAACGGCATCAAACCAGTCATTTCAAGGATGAAGCACCTATTTGCGGGCGCTCTCCATGCCGGTACAGTGAAGAAGATGAAGGCGGGGGCGGACTATCTCGTTGTTTCCATGCCGATTGAAGCCGCTCTCATGCACCTGTTGGTGATTTCCGCGATCGTTGGTGGTGCGGTCGATGTGTGGCTGTGAGAGATCTGGCTTTTGTCTTTGCCATCGCTGCAGTCAGTTGCTGGCGGTAGGGGCATTGTTGGACGGGGTGTCGTTGGGCGCCGTCAACGCATCGTTGTTTGGCAGTCTTGACCCGTTCGCAGAGTCAATCTCGATTCAGCCTTCGCGACTATCGCCAACTGAGAAAACAGCGCGTTGGTCAAAGATTTGGGGTGGCCTGACGATAACCTGCGCATGACTTGGCCTTGGATCACGGTATGTTTGCGCCGTCATACGAAGAAAAAGATTGGAACGGTCGCCGCATCCGTATCGGCGACACGGGACAAATTGTCGGTGTTCCAGATAGCACTGGGATGACGCAGGAATGTGCGGCGGAGTCACTGCCCGTGTTCGCGCATGTGGCACGACGTTACGAGAAGGTGGCACGGTTTGATGAGTAGGGGGGCGCCTGGTTCGACGTTGCGGTTCCACTCGGAACATGCAGAGGCTGGTACGGAGTGGCCATACGGGCACTGACTGGGTTACCAGACGGATTCCCCTACCTGTCGTACTCAGGAGCGCACTGCATGCCGACCGGGGAAGAGGTAGCGCGTCGCAACGCTGCCTGTTCCCGTTGGCCGATTGAAGTGCCCCCCGACATTTGCAACGCAGTATCAAGAGGGCACCGCGCCGTCGAGCCGAGCGTTCGAGGCCGGAAGGCGGTCGTCGGCTGCTGGGCGCGGTCGCGGCGATTACAACAGGCCGGCGAAGTGGGCGGCGGCGGTCAGCGTGGCCAGCCCCAGACCGACCATGACGGTCTTGCGTTTTCCGGCGATGGCGGCCTTTTGGGCGGCGTCCCCCCCTTGGACCAGGCGGAGTGGTTCGAGCGTGCTGTTCGCGCCGGGTCCGATACCGTTCTTCTCCGCGCTGTAGATGCCCGACACCAGGAAGGTTTCCCGCTCCTCGATCAGCGTCTCGAACACGATGCTGTCGGGGGTGATGGTCTTCGCGTCCTTGGCCTTCGTGTCCTTGCGGAAGTTGCCGGCTGCGAGGTAGCTCTCTTTTTCCATCGCCTCCCGGCCGGCGTTGATCCGGGCATTGCTTTCGTCGCCGAAGTCGATCTCGCCCAGATATCGGCGGACGCGATCCCGTGCGGCTTCTCCTTCGATGATCTCGCCGTTCAAGGCGTTGACGCCGGGCTTCAGGATCAGCAGTTCGATCTGTTCGGGTTCGGCAAGAAGGGCGACGGATTTGGCTGCGCCCTGGATCACGGTCGGGGTCATGGCGTAACCCCGAAAGTCGATCATCAGCCGCCTGCCGGCGCTATCGCCGATGGTGCCGGTATTCGCGCTGTGGGCGACCTGATAACGGTAGGCGACGCACCGCTTGCCGCTGCAGGGCGATTCGAGGGGCGCGTCCTTCGCCTTCAGCCGGCCCGAGACCACGGTCCGCTTGCCGTCTTCGAGCCGGAATTTCCGGGCTGTCTCGAGTTCCGCCCGCATACGACGGATGAGGAGCCACTTGTTGAGGGCGAGCCACAGGAAGGCGCCCGCGATCATGGCCGGCCAGAAGGCCTCGGGGGTGCCGAACACGAAGGTCGGGTACGGCGCACGCAGTGAGAACAGGGCATAGAAGAAGGCGAAGGAGCCCAATGGGAAAACGAGCAACCTCAGTACCAGGCTTATCGCCATGAAATCACCTCTGTCCGGTTCGACGACCTGTCCGCGGCCTGACCATCCGTTGCCGGGCGCATCGGCGCGATCTCGTGGCGGTGTCGCCGAGCCGGGTCAAGACCCCGGGGGCGAGCGACGCTGCAGGAAGGGGTAGGTCATGATCTCCGCAATCTGGGTGTCTTTCGGGTAGTGCGACGGATCGTCGATGCCGAGCTGCTCGGGCGCTTCGCCGGGCCGGTAGTAAAAGGTTCCGAAGAGTTGGTCCCAGATCGAGACGACCGCACCGAAGTTCTTGGCTTCGGTCGTCTTCGCGCTGTGGTGGTAGCGGTGAAGCTCGGTACCGACGAGCACGTAGTTCAGCCAGCCGACGCGGCTATCCACGTTGAAATGCGAGACGAGTCCCTGGAAGGCCGTGACGACGCTGGCGGCGAACACCACCGCGGGCGAGAAGCCCAGGAAGAACAGCGGCAAAGTCAGGATGGCGCGGACCACGATGGCATTGATGGGATGGCCGATGGCGTGCATGAGCACATAGACCTGCCGGGGCAGGTGGTGCGCGGCGTGGACCCGCCACAGGAACCTGCCCACCTTTCCGCGGGCCTCGTGGCTCGAGCGATGCACCCAATACCAAAGAAAATCCGTGGTCAGCACGGCCAGCACGAGGCCGACGGCGAAGGGCAACTCGGCGTGCGAGGTGCCGCGCTCGAGACTGTATCGCGTAGCGGTGATCGCGGCGAGGTAATTTGCGCCGGCGATGGTGGCGGCGCCGATCGCCAGGAATGGCAGGTCGCGGCGCCAGAACGTCGCGTTCGTCATCCGCCAATTCGTTCGAAGCGGATGGCACATTTCGATCAGCACCATGACCACCACCATGCCGCCGACGAACAGGCCGTAACGGTGGCCGATCCGGTCCGGCGGACCGCTCAGCTCGAAGCAAAGGTATGCCACGGTGATGACGGCCAGAGCCGGGTAGAGGTGGGCGCGTAGGGCGTGGTCGAACCATGCTCGATGGGGGCGGTTCATGCGGTTCCTCGATGGCGCGGCGCTGGGTCGCATTCGCCGGATGCCGGGCCGTCGCTCAGTCGTCGTCCGGCACCGGCGGTTCGGGCGCACGCGGCAATCGTCGCGTCGCAATGGCACGCTAGCCCAAGCGGCGGGTGAAGTCCATTGCCTTGCCCCCATCGTTGCGTCTGGTCGCCGGTAGGCGGCGGTCGGTCGATGGGGGTGCGTCGGGCGCACCGCGGCCAGCGGCCAGCGATCCGCGACGTGCCGAAATCAGCCCTGCGAAGCGAGAAATCGCGTCACCAGATCGAGCACCTGCGTCACCCGGTCCCGGTGCGGCACGTGCCGGGTCTGCGGCAATACCGCGACCTGCGCAGGGCCGTCGGCCAGCGTGCCGATCAGGTCCGGGTGCCGGGTCGAGCCGAACTCGTCCTCCTCGCCGTGGATCACCAGCAGTGGGCAGTGCACCCGGGGAAGCACGGCTTGGAGCGACCAATCGGCGAATTCGGGGGCGAGCCAGCTTTCGATCCACGCCGCGAGCACCCAGGGTGCCTTGTCGCCGTGGCGTCTGACGAGGCGGGCGAGCTGTCCCGGTTCGGCGAAGTGCTCGCGGGCCGCTTCGACGCCGGCGATGGTCCGATCCTCGACGAAGGCCTGGGCGGCTTCGGTGATCAGTGCGACGCAGGCGTCGGGGTAGCGCGCCGCGCAATGCACGGCCATGCCGCCGCCGACACTGTGGCCGAAGGGCACGAAGCGGCCGATGCCCAGGTCGCGCCGCAAGGCCGCAAAGGCCTCGTCGGCCTCGGTGGCGATGAAGTCGAGCGCGAGCCGGTCGGGGTGGGCGGCCGAGTGGCCGAAACCGAGGCGGTCGTAGGCGACGACCTGGCGACCGGTCTGGGTACACAGTTGTGCGGGGAAGTCGCGCCACAGTTCGACGCAGCCGAGGGAGTCGTGGAACAGGACGACCGGCGCGCGTTCCACGTCGGTCGGTGGCCGCCAGCAGCGAGCGAACAGCGTGCCGCGGGCCGTGGCAATGCGGTGGTCTTCGGTGGTGATGGGGCGCGTACGGGTATCCATGGCGCCCGATTATCCTGGAATCCGTCCTCGGACGTTCGCCAGCGCCATCTGCCGGGCAGGTCCGGAAGGCGGCTGTCACCGGCTGCCATGCGGCGGTACGCCGCCGATTCTCCTGCCCGGCGCTGGCGCGGGTGTCCGAGGCCGCGCCTGGGCGCGGTCAGGCCTGCTCGTGTTCGTCGTCGTCGGCCTG
>JAGRFZ010000176.1 GCA_020445785.1 Rhodocyclaceae bacterium | reverse complement strand
CCGATCCTGGTGCTGACCGCCCGCGGCCGCTGGCAGGACAAGGTCGAAGGGCTGGAAGCCGGCGCCGACGACTACCTCACCAAACCCTTCGAGATGCCCGAGCTGGTGGCCCGCGTGCGGGCGCTGTGGCGCCGCGCCGCCGGCGCCGCCACCACCACCCTCGAGCTCGGCCCCTACCGGCTCGACCTGGACCGCCAGCAGGTGGCCTGCGAAGGCGTCGCGGTCGAACTCACGGCCTTCGAGTTCAAGCTGCTCGACTACCTCGCCCGCCACCGGGAGCGGGTCGTCTCCAAGCAGGAACTCGGCGACTACCTCTACCCGCACGAGGATGACCGCGACAGCAACGTGCTCGAAGTGCTGATCGGGCGGCTGCGGCGCAAGCTCGATCCCGCCGGCCGCTGGGCGCCGATCCAGACCGTGCGCGGGCGCGGCTACCGCTTCGCGCCGGGCGATGCCTGAGTCCGGCCGCAGCCTGTCGCTGCGCGCCCGGCTGCTGGGGGTGTCGGCGGCGGTGCTGCTGGCCTTCGTCGTGCTGACCGGCGCGGTGCTGGACCGGGCCTTCCGCGACAGTGCCGACGCGGCGCAGGGCGAGCGCCTCGAGGCCCTGCTCTACCTCTTGATGGGGGCCCTCGACGTGGCCCCGGACGGGCGCCTGTTGATGGCCGAGCCCTTGCCCGAAGCACGCCTGAGCCTGCCCGGCTCCGGACTCTACGCCGCCATCGTCGCGGGCGACGGCACGCAGCAATGGACGTCCGGCTCGACCCTGGGGCTTGCGCTGCCGTTCGCCCGCGGCCTGGCCCCGGCCGAACGCCGCAACCAGGTCGGGACCGCCGCCGATGGGCGCGCCTATCGGGTCGTCAGCCAGGGCGTGCGCTGGGCCGTGGGCGACACGCCGCGGGCGCTCACCTTCAGTGTCGCGGCGCCCCTGGCCGCCCGCGAGGCCGAGGTCCGCGCCTACCGCCAGAGCCTGTGGAGTGCGCTGGCGATGATGGCCGTGCTGTTGCTGGTGGCGCTGATCGCCGTGCAGAACTGGGGTCTCGGCCCGCTGCGCCGGCTCGCCCGCCGGCTGGCGGCGATCGAATCCGGCGACGCCACCGAGGTGGGCGGCCGCTTCCCGGCCGAGCTGGCGCCGTTGGCCGACAACCTGGACCGCGTGCTGCGCCGCGAGCGTGCCCAGCTCGAACGCTATCGCGGCGCCTTGGGCGATCTTGCCCACAGCCTCAAGACCCCGTTGGCGGTGCTGCGCAGCGGCGGCGCAGCCGACCCCGAAGAGCTCGGCCAACAGCTCGAGCGCATGGAGAACATCGTCCAGTACCAGCTGCAGCGCGCCACCACCGCCGGCGCCAGCCAGAGTGCGCCGCCGATACCGCTGGCGCCCCTGGTCGAGCGCCTGCTGGCGACGATGGCCAAGGTCCATGCCGATCGACGGCTGACCCTAGACCACCGCACCGGCGACACGCTGCAGGCCCGCATCGACGAAGGCGACGCGATGGAGCTCTTCGGCAACCTGCTCGACAACGCCTGCAAATGGGCGCGCAGCAGGGTTCGTGTCGAGGCCGAACGGCGGGAGGGTGGGCTGCTGCTCGTGGTCGAGGACGACGGCCCCGGCATCGCCGATCCGGCACGCCTGCTCGGCCGCGGCCAGCGCGGCGACGAGACGACGCCGGGCCACGGCATCGGCCTCGCGATCGTGCGCGACATCGCGCTGGCCTACCGCGGCGAGCTGCGAATCGGGCGGGCCGACGGTGGTGGGGCGCGGGTCGAAGTGTGGCTGGGGCAGGTGTGAGCGCCTGCGCTGGTCGCGATCGATGCGCAGCCATCCAGTCCGCCGCTTCCGACCCTCGTGCCTCGTCCGGCGCCAACCGCCGGCCGTCCATGAATCCGCCTCGCCGGGCGCAGGCTGCTCAGGATTCCCGGCCGGCGCGCCGATAGATCGTCAATTCGACGAACCGAACGACGGGAATTGCCCTTCGCGCCGGAATCTGCGTCCGGCGCCGAGCGGCGACCCGCAGCTCGGCGCTATCTGTGGACGAGCGCTTGCCAACGATGAAAACGGACCGCAAACAAGCGACACCCGAATCCGACCTGCTTGCCGGGGATCGACGCTTCAAAGCGTACTTCGATCTGTCGCCGGACCCCGCCTGGATCATTGCCGATGGCCGCTTCGTCGAGTGCAATCGCGCGGCACTGCAAGCCCTGGGCTATCGCGACTGTCAGGAGGTCCTGGGTGCTCGCCCGTCCGATCTGTCACCGGAACGGCAGCCCGACGGCGAGCGGTCGTGCGCCAAGGCGGAGCGCATGATGGCGCTGGCGCGCGAAGGGGGCGTGCATCGCTTCGAATGGCTTCATCTGCGCTCCGACGGCTCGCCGATGTGGACCGAGGTCACGCTGTCGGACGTCGCCGTCGAGGACGAGCCGATCATCTACTGTTCCTGGCGCGACGTGAGCGAACGCAGGCGGCTGGAGCAGCGCGAACAGTTGCGCCTGGCGCTGTTCGAAAAGGCCGCGACCGGCGCCAGCCTCGCCGAGATGCTCACCGATCTGGTGCTGGCGCTCGAGGAGGAACTGCCGGGTGCCATGGGGTCGGTCATGACGCTGGACGTAAATCGGCAGCAGTTGCTGCCGGCCGCCGCGCCCAACTTGCCCGAGTCTTTCCTGAGCGCCGTGCGGAATGGTCTGGCGATCGGCTCCGGCGTGGGGTCGTGCGGGGCAGCGGCGTTCGATCGCAAGCGCGTGGTGGTCGAGGACATCTCACGCCATCCGAACTGGGCCGTCGCCGTGGATCTGGCGGAACAGGCCGGTCTGCGGGCGTGCTGGTCCCAGCCGATCCTCGACCCGCGTGGTCGAGTGCTTGGAACATTCGCCTGCTACTACCGCGAACCGAGGCGGGCCAACGACGGCGATCTGGGTGTCCTTTCGGCCTATGCGGATCTTGCCGCCGGCACGATCGAGCGCATGTACGATCTGCGCAAGCTGGAACAGGGGGACAGCTGGCGCCGGCCGCTGATCGAACAATCACGGGACGGGATCGTGTTTCTCGACCAGACCGGGGCGGTGCGTGACGCCAACAGCAGCTTCGCCGAGATGCTCGGATACAGCATGGCGGAGATTCGACGGCTCCACGTCTGGGACTGGGAGGCGGAGCTGACGCGGGAGGAACTGCTGGCAGGGCTGCAGAACATCAGCGAGCAGGGCGACCACTTCCAGTCGGTCCAGCGACGCAAGGACGGCACGCGCATCCACGTGGACATCACCAGTACCGCGGTGATGGTCGAAGACCGCAAGCTGATCATGGCGGTGATCCGCGACATTTCGGATCGGATCCGCACCGAACGCGCGCTGGCGGAGCACAAGGACCGGCTCGCGCAGGAGGTTGCCGAGCGCACCGTGACGATACGCCAACAGGCGCGCATCATCGATCAGAGTCACGACGCGATCATCACCACCGACCTGGACGGCGTCATCACCAGTTGGAACCTCGGCGCCACCCGACTGTTCGGCCTGTCGCAGGACGCCACCCGGGGAGAGCACCTTTCCATCGTCTTCCCGCCGTCCGAGCACGGGTTTCTGCACGAGCAGGTATTGGCGCCGCTGAAGCGGGCAGGGCGTCACGAACGCGACGTGCGCATGTTGGGCGCCGATCGGCAGTCGATCGACGTGCACCTGTCGCTGAGCCTGCTCTTCGACGACGACGGCAACGCCGTCGGCATCGTGGGCTATTCGATGGACATTACCGACCGCATGCGGATGGAGAACGCCTTGCGGCGCTCCGAGGCGAATCTCGCCCACGCGCAGGCGATCGCCCACGTCGGCAGTTGGTATTTCGATCTGCGTTCCAACGCGCTTACCTGGTCGGACGAGACCTACCGCATCTTCGGCAGAGAGATCGGCCAACCGGTGAGCCTCGATGCGTTCATCGCCTTCGTTCCGCCGGCCGATCGCGAGCGGGTGTTGGCGGAGTGGGAAGCTGCCCTGCACGGCAGCCCCTATGACGTCGAGCACAGGATCGTGGTGGACGGCGAGCACAAATGGCTGAGGCAAATGGCGGAACTCAGCTTCGACGATGACGGAAACCCGGTTTCCGCCCTCGGCACCGTGCAGGACATCACCGAATTGAAGCGTGCCGGCCAGGCCACCCGCGACGCCCTGGCGGAAGCCCAGCGACTGGCCCGCCTGCGCAGCGAGTTCGTCGCCAACATGAGCCACGAAATTCGCACGCCGCTCAACGCGGTCATCGGCCTGGCGCGCGCCGGCATGCGTGGCCAGCCCGCCGCCGAAGCCAAGGAAACCTTTTCACGCATTGCCGGGGCGGGTCAGCATCTCTTGCGCGTCGTGAACGATGTGCTCGACTTTTCGAAGATCGATGCCGGCAAGCTGCAGTTGGAAGTTCGGCCGTTCCGGCTCCATGAAACCCTCGAAAACGTCCTCTTCCTGATCCGCCCGCAGGCGGAAGCCAAGGGCGTGCAACTCGACCTGAAGACCGAACCCGAGATGCCGAACTGGTTCGACGGAGACGTGCTCCGGGTGGAGCAGGTACTGGTCAATCTGCTCTCCAATGCGGTCAAGTTCACCGATTGCGGCAAGGTCGAGGTGCGAGTGACCGTTGACGGCGGCATGCTTACCTTCGTCGTCGCGGATACCGGCGTTGGCATGACCGAGACCCAGCTCGGCCAACTGTTCCAACCCTTCGAGCAGGCAGACTCGTCGGCTACCCGCCGCTTCGGTGGCACCGGTCTCGGCCTTTCGATCAGCAGCAATCTGGTGTCGATGATGGGCGGCATCATCGAAGTGGAGAGTGCGCCCGGCGTCGGCAGTACGTTCACGGTCCGGCTGCCGCTCGAAGCGGTTGCGCCGCCGGAGGCGTTCGCTGCGCCCGAAGACGGCCACGAAGGGGCGCGGCTCACGGGCGTGCGTGTGCTGGCGGCCGAAGACGTCGAATTGAACCAGATGGTGCTCGAGGACATGCTGGTCTACCAGGGCGCCGACGTGACGATCACCTCCAACGGCGTCGAATTGCTGGCGCGGATCGACGAGGTGGGTGCCGAAGCATTCGACGTGGTGCTGATGGATATCCAGATGCCCGAGATGGATGGGCTCGAGGCCACCCACCACCTTCTGCAACGAACCACCGAACTGCCGGTGATCGGCCTGACGGCCCACGCCCTTGCCGAGGATCGACAGCGCTGCATCGATGCCGGCATGGTCGACCACGTCGCCAAGCCGGTGGATGAAGACGTACTCGTCAAAGCGATCCTGAGACACCTGCCCGAGTCGCGGACGATCACTGCGGGCTAGCGGCAGGGACGGCTGCCACGCGACGTCCAGTTTTACGCACTGGTATCGTTGTGCCAAGGCGGCGCGCCATCCGGAGAGCGCCTGAATGCCGATCGATGGTGCGCGGCCTGACCCACGCTTTCCTCTCTCCGCTGCGACGGAGGGGCTATTGGGCGATCCCAATGCCGTCCTGTTCCGCTTCACTTGACGAGCTGGGCTTCATCCAGATCTCACCAGTCTTTTCCAATAGGTAACGCCGAGCAATAACGCGGCCAGCAACAGTGTCGAAGGGGCGCTCAACGTCGGGATGGAATGGGCGGGCGGTGGGGCGACCACAGGTACATTGGTGTCGGTGAAATAACTGATTTGTGTCGATGTGAGTAGGACGGTGCCTCCGATAAAAGCATCGGAATCGCCATCTCCATCGATGTCCACGAATGTCGGCGCCGCCGAATTCGTGACGTTTGCCAAACCGAAGAGATTCGAACCGTCATTGCTGAAAGCCGGGTTCAGCGCGTCGCCGGTGTTTAAGAAAAGGGTCGTGTTTCCGGCGAAATTTCCGATCAATGCATCGAAGTCTCCGTCTCCGTCGATATCGACGAAAGTGGGAGAAGAATAGCTGCCGACGTCGGCCAGGCCGAAGGGGTCCGGAGTGCCAGCGGCAAAGGCGGGGTTGTTAACGTCACCGGTATTTTCGAAGAAAATCGCGTTGCCGGCATTATTCCCAATGAGCAGGTCGTAGTCCCCGTCGCCATCGATATCGATGATGGCCGGATGGGCGAAGGCGCCGACATTGGCCAGGCCGAAGGGGTTTTGTACGGCGGCGGCAAACGTCGGATTGTTGGCGTCGCCGGTATTCTCGAAAAACAACGTGTTGCCGGCTTGATTCCCGATGAATGCATCGACGTCCCCATCCCCATCGATATCGACGAAGGCGGGTGCGGCGGACACCCCTACGTCAGCCAGACCGAAGGGGTTTAAAATGGCGCCGGCAAAAGCGGGATTGCTGGCGTCGCCGGTATTCTCGAAAAAATCCGTATTGCCGGAATTGTTGCCGTTGAAGGCGTCGAAGTCCCCGTCGCCGTCGATGTCGACGAAAGTGGGGTGTGCATAGAGGCCGGAAGTCGTCAGCCCAAATGGATTTGTGCCAACCAAGGAAAAGGCGGGTGTAGGCATTTCTCGGTCCAGTCTCTATGGATTCATGATCCGATTCGAAATGGAATGGCCGGCGCTCTTTTCCAACTCACTCACGATGCGATTGCCGATCCCTCGACGTCGATAGTCCGCAACGACGAATAACGATATCAGTTCGACAGTTTCCGCGCAATCGGAAGCTACGTTTTCCGCCACACCGAAGCCGATCATCTCGCCGCCAATATCGGCCGAAACACCAAACATTTCGCCTCTTTGCGGCTGGCTTTTCCAGCGCTCCCGCAGGCTCGGGTAGGTCATGCTTTCGTACACCTGCAGATTCTCCGGGGTCAGGTGGTAAACCCGCTGAAAACGAATGTTGCTCGCGTCCCGAGACTTCCGGGCATCTCCGGCGACCAGGGCCGGAATGGCAACGCTCGGGCGCGTCGGCTTGCTGATCACCAATCCATTGCTGCCCGGAAAGCTGATCAGTCGTTCAATGTCGTCGTTCTGGAATCCCAATACTTTCGGATGTCTGATGTCGCGAAGAACGACAACATCGAATAATTCCTCGACGGTATTCGGAAAATGAATCCAGTGCACCACATTCCCCGTTTTCAGATCAATGATCATCAGTCCCGACTGGGCGGTTCGGTTTTCGGCATTCAGGCGCTTTTCCAGTACGAGCCCTGTATTGCGTGTGCTGCGCAGAATCGAAAGCCCGACGAAGGCATAATCACCGACCAGACTCAGGCCTCGCACGAAGCCCGGGCAGAAGATCACGGGCCGAAAACGGCCTTGCTCCACATAGCCCAATTCGCCGCTGCCGGAGTTGAGCAACCAGAGCCGCTCCTGGTGCCAGCGAGGAGAGTGCGGCATTGAAAGGCCTGTTGCAATGATGTCGTTACTGGGGATATGTATGACAACACCACCATCGATAGTGTGATTGCGCCAGCCAGCCGCTTCGTCGGTCGTGGCGCAGGCCGTCGCGTAGGTCGGCTCGCCATCCACCATCGCAAAGCAATTGAGGTGGCAGCGGTCTTCACTTGCCAATTTGCTGATGAATGGCGGTTGCCAGACCGGCTCGAAACTGTACTCTTGGCTTACCGTGGCGATACAGCTGAAGTTCGAGTTTACAAACAATAGCCTTTGATGCTTGTCTATGGCCACTTCGTGTGTGTTGTGGTCTCCGGTAACCCATGATTGCTTGGGGGAAAACAACCGGTCGGCTCCCTGGTAGCGTTCGCTTTCAAGGAGTTGATTGTTGAATTGCCAGATTTGGGACCGACACGCCAGGATCAATTTGTCATTGTTCCAGTACAATCCCATGGGCCGCTCGAATAGCCGCTCCTGCACGGCCAGGCGGTCTGCGGATTTCGAACCTATCATGAACAACCTGTTCGTCTGATAGGTCGTGAAACCGATGCTCAAACGGTGTTCGTACAGCCATTGGCTCAGGCCATTAGAGACCTTGACATCAAGGTTCGCGTTTGCCATTTGTTTCGTACGGGGGAGGTGCCGAATTCTCGATTGTATGTGCAGTTGCTGTTGCCTTGGCGGAAACAGCCCAGAATTCCATCGTGCATAGAAGAAAGGGCCGCCTGCTCTGAGAGGGCATTCACCGGACGGTTGCCCACCTCGGGCGTGGTCACGAGCAACGGCGAGTCACATTCCGTCCGCACCACGCTTGGTTTCCGCAAGGACTTCGTGCGGCGCGGCAAGCCATCGGCGTCCTCGTTGGCGCTCCCTTGCACGCCGCCGTACCGATCAGACTTCGGTCTCTCGGTGGCCCCCGAATTGCGCCTCCAGCCGAGCAGCCGCCTCGTGACGCCGGCAACGGGCAGACCCCTGTGGCGCCGCATACGGGACGCGAGATTGTCCGGGAGCCTCAGCGCAAGGTCTTGGGCGACGGATCGGGATCCTTCGCGCCGTGCCGGGCTGTGCGATGCCTGCCGGCAGCGCCGTCGCGATGAACGGCCTTCGAGGGCGCCCCCTGCGTCAGAATAGTTGTCGCCTCGATAGAATCGGAAACACG
>JAGRFZ010000175.1 GCA_020445785.1 Rhodocyclaceae bacterium | reverse complement strand
TCGCGGTACACTTTGGCATCGGCGGGACACCTCGTAATCCAGTCTAGACACCTGAATTAGAGCGCCTTTTGGCCGTCCCGCCGACCCCTATCGTGAAATTTCCGGGCTAGTCAGCGGCGATTCTGTCTTGCTTACTACTTGGTGCGTGATTCACCGGCCGCCCGTCTGCTTCGTGCGACCGGTTTCTACCGTATCGCCGGCATTCCATTTCATCATGCTGGCTGTCAGCTCAGGCCGAGGTGCCGGCATATGGAGGTCGCTCCGGGCGACCGCTCTACTCCGATACTTTCCGTTCAAGTCCCGCCGACCCGACAGGCTGCTCAGGGTCGGTAAGAGACCGACGAAGCCTCGACTTCGTCGCCGCAAAGCCGCCGGTGAAGTTTCGCCTGCCGAAAAAAGCCATTCGTCCGTGAGTCTTTTCCTCCGCTGTCACTTGTGCGCACCGGGGCAGCAGGCAATGGCGCCGTCGTCGAGATTCCCTCGCATGCGGATCACACTGTCCGAGTCCGGGTCTGGACTCTGGCGGCGGCTTTGATGCAGCGCCGAGCCGGGCTAGGCTGTCCGGCCATGGCGATCACACTCGCACACCTCCGCCGCCATGCGATCGCACGCAGCCTGTTCGTCCCGACCACACTCAAGCGGGCAATCGACAGACTCGGCTTCGTGCAGATCGATCCGATCCGTGCGCCGGCGCGCGCGCAAGACCTCACGCTGAGGCACCGCGTAGCGGATTATCGCGCCGGAGAGCTGGACCAGCGCTATCCGCGGCTGTCGATCGAAGAAGACTATTTCGTCAATTACGGCGTCATGCCGCGTGCCATTCAGATGCTGATGCACCCGCGTACACCCCGGCATTCGTGGCACCCCACGCGCGGGGAACAGGCGCAGATGATCCTCGACTGGGTGGCCCAGCGCGGCGTGGTGCACCCGCGGGAGGTCAACGCGCATTTCGCCCACGGCAAGGTGAAGACCTGGTTCGGCGGCTCATCGAATGCCGCCACGCAGTTGCTCGACGCCATGCACTATCGCGGCTTGTTGCGCGTGGCTCGGCGCGAGGGTGGCATCCGACTGTACGCAGCCCGTGCGGCCACTCCGGCAGCCACCGATCCCGAGGCCGCGTTCGACGCGCTGGTGGACGTGGCGGTGGCCAAGTACGCGCCGCTGCCCGCCGCGACGCTCGGGCAGCTGCTGTCCTACTTGTGCGTCGGCGTACCACAGTGGCGCGGTGAGCGGAACGCGGCGCTGATTCGTGCCAAACAGCGGCTGGCGCGCGCCACGATCGACGGCGTCGTCTGGTTCTGGCCCGCCGGCGATCGCCTGCGCCGGCGGGAGGCCGACGATGCGGTCCGCCTGCTGGCGCCGTTCGACCCCGTCGTCTGGGACCGCCGCCGCTTCGAGCTCTTCTGGGGCTGGGCATACCGCTTCGAAGCCTATACGCCGGCCCCGAAGCGCAAGCTGGGATACTACGCATTGCCGCTGCTGTGGCGCGATTCGGTGATCGGGTGGGCCAACCTGACGGCGAAGAACGGCAAGCTGGACGCCCGGCTCGGTTACGTCACTGGCCGGGCGCCGGGTGAAGCCGTCTTCAAGCGCGAACTGGACGCCGAACTCGCACGGCTCGAGGCCTTCCTGCGCCCGCGCGGCGCGTGATCCTTCGGCCGTCTCCGCGCATTTGCGGCCCGACTCGTCGCGACCGCGGATGCTGGTGGCGCTGCGGGCCACGAAAGATGGCAACCGCCGGCCGCGGCAGTTTCCCGAAGCCCGGCCGGCCGCCACACCGACCCCGGTGGCTCGCCAACGGACTCGAGATCCGGAGCCACGACCTTCGCGCGGGCGAGGCCGCAGGTGCGCCGCCGAGGCGCATGGCGGATGAGCGGTCCGCCGCCGGCGGACGTTCGGCGCCGCCGATCGGCGCGTCGAGCACGGCGAATGGGCCGATCCGGGGCGCTTCGCGGTCGTCCGCCGCGCACCCACGCCGCCGCCGAGCTCAGCGCCGAATGCCGCTGATGGAAACGAAGCATGCGCTGCGGCTGCCGGCTTCAGCCGAGCAGGTACGGGAAAAGCCGTGCCCGCTGCGCCGGCGAGAGATCGTGCATGCGCTGGATGTTGGTCGCCGGGATCGCGTCCGGATCGGGGTGGCGGGCGAGCACGCGGCTCAGGCTGTCCTCGCGGATCAGGTGCAGCAGCGGGCACGGCGAGCGATTGGTGAGATTGGCCGGATCGTCCTCGTCGCTGCCGGCGAAGACGTAGTGCGGGTGGAAGCTGGCGATCTGGAAGGTGCCCTGCCAGCCGTATTGCCGGAGCAGCAGCTCGGCGAAGTCGAGATAGCGCAGATAGTCGTCGAAGTCGCCGAGCAGGCCGTCGATCGCCAGCAGGGTAGTCTCCAGTTCCTCGGCAGCGGTGGCGGCCAAGCGTTCCAGCTCGGCCTCCAGCGCGGCGGTCAGCGCGTCCTCGTCGGCCGGCAGAACCAGGGCGATGCGCACCCGCCCGCGGCGGCGCGGCGCGGCGGCGAAGGGGCACAGCTCGAGGCCGATGACGACCTCGTCGAGCCAGCGTTCGACCGCTGCGGCGAGCTCGCTCACCGGCCGTCCTCGCGGCTCAGCGCCCGGATGCGGGCGGCGACCGCTGCCGGTGCATCCACTTCGAGCAGTACCTGCTGGATTCGCGCGGGGCTGAGGCTGCCCGGCGCATAGGCGGCCGCCAATTCTTCAGCGATGGCGCCCTCGCCGGGATGGAAGCGCAGGAACAGGGTGCGCAGTTGCTCGCGTCCGGCGTTGCCGATCTCGAGCGCGAGGTCGATGCGTCCGGGCCGGATCAGGGCCGGATCGAGGCGCTCGAAATGGTTGGTGGTGAGGATTACGATGCGTCCTTCCTGGGCGGCGACGCCGTCGAGTGCATTGAGCAGGCCGCTGAAGCTGACCTCGATGCGCTGGTCCTGCTTGTCGCGCGCGTGGAAGAAGGCGTCGATGTCTTCGATCAGGATCATCGAGCGCGGCGGCGCCTTCTGCAGCAGGTCTGCGATGGTCTGGTCGTTGAGCTTGGGGTTGGTCAGCGACAGCGCGCAGAGCTTGAGGTGGCGTTCGCCGGCCAGGGCGTAGGCGAGGCTGGTCTTGCCGGTGCCGGGGGGGCCGTACAGCAGATAGCCGCGTCGCCAAGGGATGCCGAGTTCCGCATACCACTGGCGGCGGCCGAAGAATTCGTCGATGTCGGCGAGCAGGCGTTCGCGCAGGTCGCCATCGAGCACGACCGAATCGATGCCCCGCCGCGGCCGCGAATCGGCGAGGTTCCAGGCCTCGCCCCATTTGTCGGCGGCATAGAGCTGGGTGTGGTCGGCGATGCGGGCGTGGGCCTTGCGGATGACCTCCTCCAGAATGCGCTCCAGCAGCTTGCGACGGGCGAACAGGGCGCTGATGCGCAGCGTCTCGATGACCTGCAGATTGACCGTGATGTCGCGCTGGATCCACATCGGCCGGCCCCCGTGCCAGAACAGGTGGAAGCCCGGCGCCGGGCTGTAGAGCAGGCGCGGCAGGCCTTCCGAATCGTCCTCGCCCGCACTTTCGCGATGGTCCTGGATGACTGCGAACAGGCGACTGCGGCGGCCGTAGGGCAGGTCGTTGAGCCATGCGACGCAGGCATGGAAGAGGTCGCTGCGACTGTCGATCACCGCGGTGACCACGAAGGCGCGCTTGAGGTGGCCCCACACCAGGCCCGGCAGCTTGCGCAGCGAGGCGACCAGCACGCCGGCCAGGCCGAGCACCAGGCCGCCACTGACGATCTGGCTCTGCAATTGCGTCTCGATGGTCTGCCACAGGGCGTCCCACCAGGTCATGGGCGGGAATTCGGATCGGGGCGACGATGGGGCATGGACTTGGGCGGTCGGTGCACGGTGGCAGGCCGCAGTGTAATCCAAGGCGCGTACGACCGACGCGGAGAGGCGTTCAGCCGATGAATACCGGGTCGGAGAAGACCAGGGTGCCGTCCGCGCGCATCATCAGGTTGTCGGCGTTGAGGATGTCCGGCAGCACCTGGTATTCCTCGATGAAGTCCGACAAGGCGGCCAGCGCACGATGGATGCTCTCGCTCGCCACCGGCGGGCCCTGGACCAGGTGGTAGAGGGCGATGCGGCCCATGTCGCGGCCGAGCCGGACCCACTGGCGGCAGCCCGCCCAGTAGCGATCGATCAGCGCCAGGGCCTGGGCCGCGGCCGCGCTGCCGGGTGCGAGCGGCAGCAGGCGCTCGACTTCGAGCAGGTGAAAGGGGTAGCCGGAAACCGCACGGCCGGCTTCGCCGTGGTCCGCGAACACCTGCAGAAAATGGGGGCCGCGGGGGCGGTCGTCGGCGGTGTAGAGGAAATAGTCGGCCGGCGAACTCACGAGCTTGTAGACCCGGTCCGGGCGGGGCGCATCGAGCACGATGCTGTACTCACCGCGGGCGATCTCGTGGCGGCCGGCGAGCAAGGGGTGGGCGGGCACCGGGTCGGGCAGGACCACGTCGGCCCGGCCCAGCGCCTCCCGTGCGGCCGCGATGTCGATCACCGGGATCGCGTTCTCAGCCGATGATGTTGTAGCCGGCATCCACGAAATGTACGCCGCCGGTGATGTAACGGCCACCGTCGGACACCAGGAAGGCGGTCAGTGCGCCGATGTCCTCGGGCGTCACCAGCTTGTGCATCGGTGCCCGCTCCACGGCCGAGGCCATCAGCCCGTCGAAGCCGGCGATACCGGAGGCGGCGCGGGTCATCAGCGGACCCGGCGAAACGGCATTGACGCGGATGTTCTTCTGGCCGAGTTCGAAGGCCATGTAGCGGGTGGCCGCCTCCAGCGCGGCCTTGCACAGACCCATCACGCCGTAGTTGGCGATGACCTTCTCGGAGCCGAGGTAGGTCATCGTCACCAGGGCGCCGCCGCCGGCCTTCTCCAACAGGGGTTCGGCGGCTTTGGCGAGGCGGACGAAGGAGTGGGTAGATACGTCCATTGCCATCGCGAAGCCGTCGGCAGAGGTGTCCACCACGCGGCCGTGCAGATCGTCGCGTTTGGCGAAGGCCATCGAATGGATCGCGAAATCGAGCCGGCCGAAGGCGTCGTCGATGGCGTCGAAAGTGCTCGCCACGGTGTCCGGGCGGGTGGCGTCGAGCAGATGCACGTGCTTGACGCCGAGGCGCTGCACGACCGGTTCGATGAAGGCGCGCGTCTTTTCGTTCTGGTAGGTGATCACCAGCTTCGCGCCGGCGTCGACACAGGCCTCGGCAACGCCGGTGGAAATGGACTTTTCGTTGGCGATGCCGGTGATCAGACCGACTTTGCCTTGCAGATCTACGACAGGGGACATGGCGGGCTCCACGGGACTCGGTTGTCAGGGGATAGTGCAACGCAGCAATGCGACGAGCAATTCATTACGGCCAATGACGACACGCTCTTTAGGGCGACTGTTGGATTTCGGCGACCACCGTGACGGAATGGCTTTTCTTTGTTGTTGCAGTGCAATATCATCGAGCGAACTGTTCGACAAGCCGGGCCCCATGCATTTCCCACCCATCTTCGTGTTTCTGGACTTCGACGGCGTCACCCATCCCTGGGGCGAGGTCGAGGATTTCCGCTGTCTGCCGCTGATCGAGCGGGTACTGCGGCAATTCGACGAAACCCGGGTGGTGATCACGTCCGACTGGCGTACCTTGTTCTCGGAGCGCAAGCTGGCCGCGCGATTCTCTGCCGACCTGCGCGCCCGGGTGGTCGGTGCGACGCCGCACATCGTGCCGCGCACGGGGGGCGAGCTGCACGGACTGCGCGAGCGTGAAGCCCGCCAGTGGCTCGTCCAGAACGGCCACGAGGGCGCCCGCTGGCTGGCGGTGGACGATGCGCCGGGCAACTGGCTGAGCCGTTCGCGGCTGGTGCTGACCGACTTCAAGCGTGGCTTCACCGAGGAGGATGCCGCCGCCATGGGGCGCCTGGTCGAGCGCCTGCGGGCGGGCACCCAGGGCCTCGAGGAGCATCCGCTGCGCACCGTGCTCTGGGCTTGAGGCGGGTCGCTTGCGGCCGGTACCCGGCAGCAGGCAAACTGATCCGGTCACTGCTTGTCGAGCGCGCACGGGAGGCGCCGGGTCGTGCCGAGCACCGAAATTTTCGTCCTGTTGTCGATTGCGCTGGCCGTCTGGTTCTGGGTCGATACCCTGAAGGCACGGGAGACCGGCATCGCCGCGGTGCGCGCGGCCTGCAACAATGCCGGCCTGCAACTGCTCGACGATACCGTCGCCACCGCCTCGGTCCGTCTCGGGCGCACCGATCGCGGCCATGTCGCGATCCGTCGCGTCTACCAGTTCGAATACAGCGACACCGGTAACAACCGGCGCAACGGCAGCGTCACGCTGCTCGGCAGCCGCGTCGTGATGATGTCGATCAGCCCGGAACTGGTCGAGTTGGTATGAGTACGCACGCCCGGCCGCCCGAAGCGCGTGCGATCCCTCCGGTGGGGGTGAGGCGGGGGGTTCGCGAAGCACGGCTTCGTGCCTGCCGGGCGGGCCGGCCGTGCAAAACCGGCCCTACGGTGTCGCATTGCGACAGGGGGGTAGTCCAGTGAGCGGGAGCGTGCGCCTGCGGGCCGACTTTCTGCGGCACGAGGTGGTCGATTGGACCCGACTGCCTTGGCAGCCCTCGCCGCTGCCCGGCGTCGAGCGCCGAATGCTCGACCGCATCGGCGGCGAAGCGGCGCGGGCGACCAGCGTCGTGCGCTACGCCCCCGGCGCCCACTTTGCGCCCCACGAGCATCCTCTCGGCGAGGAATTCCTGGTGCTGGAGGGCTGCTTCGAGGACCAGCACGGCCGCTATCCGGTCGGCAGCTATGTCCGCAATCCGCCGGGTTCGCGCCATACGCCCCATTCGGCGATCGGCTGCACGATCTTCGTCAAGCTGCGCCAGTTCGCGCCGGAGGACGGCGGGCAGTGCGCGATCGACACCACCCGCGGCGACTGGCTGCCGGGCCTCGCCGCCGGGCTCGAGGTCCAGCCCCTGCACCGCTTCGGGGACGAGCAGGTGGCGCTGGTGCGGTGGGCGCCCGGCACCCGGTTCGCAGCCCACCGGCACGCCGGTGGCGAGGAGATCCTGGTGCTCGAGGGGGTTTTCTCGGACGAGTTCGGGGATTATCCGGCCGGCACCTGGCTGCGATCACCACCCGCCAGCGAGCACTGCCCGTTCTCCCGCGATGGCTGCCTGATCTGGGTCAAGACCGGGCACCTGGGCAGGGCGGACGGATGAATTTCCTGGCCCATGCCTGGCTTGCCGCGGACCGCCCGGCGCGCCGCGTCGGCGGAATCGCCGGCGATTTCGTCAAGGGGCCGCTGCCGGCCGGGTTGCCGCCGGATCTGGCGGCCGGGGTCGCGTTGCACCGGGCGATCGACAGCTTCAGCGAGCGCCACCCGGCCTTCGTTGCGAGTCGCAGCCGCGTCAGCCGCTTGCGCCGCCGTTACGCCGGGGTCCTGGTGGACATGTTCTACGATCACCTGCTGGCCAGCCGCTGGACGGAATTTGCCGAGCAATCGCTGGCCGAGTTCAGCGCCGACACCTATCGCATGGCCGAGACGCGCCTGCCCGAGCTGCCGGCGGGCTTCGGCGAGGTGTTTCATCGGATGCGTTCGAGTGACTGGCTCAGCGCCTATCGGGAGCCGGCCGCACTGGCGGACGCCCTGGCGCGAATGGCGCGCCACCGCATCCGGCGCGACAATCCCCTGGCCGACGGCTTCGAAGAGTTCGTGGCTGCCCGTGCCGGCTTCGAGGCCGACTTCCGTCGATTCCTGCCCGATGCCCTGGCGTTCGCCCGGCAGTGGCAGCCACCCGGGGGGCCGGGTCGATGATGCGGCAAACCCGGGTGGCGCGCGTGCGGTCCGGCGCGCGGCGACGCCCATGCCGCGCCCTGCCGGCGCAGGCCGGACGGTGGATGCCGGCATGACCCGATCCCTGCGCAGTGCCCTCGACCGCCTCGCCCAGGGCGGCATTTCGGTGCATCAGTGCGTGGCCCTGTGGCGGGCCGACGCGCCGCCGGCGCTGGCCGAACTGCCACCCCGATTCGGCGAGGTTCTGGACCAGTTGTTGATGCGCCTCGAGTCCTCGGCCGGTTTCGGCGGGGCCAGTTGCTCCTTCGATCAGCAGGTCCTGCTCGATGAGCTCGCGCTGTGGCTCGACAAGGCCGAGGCGCGGCTGGCGCGGCCGCCGACGCAGGATCGGCGCTGAGCGGCCGCGGGCGCGATCAGGCGCGCTTGCGACAGTTGTCGAATCGCCAGCGCACCCGCTTGGCGAACCACTCGGTGGTGAGCTTGCGGGTGATCTTCGGGCTCTTGAGACGGATGCGGGGGATCGCCGCCCGCGGCAGGGCCTTGCCGCGGGCGGCCTCGGCGAGCCGATAGAGCCGGCGATAGAGTTCGGTGTCGGCAAAGCGCGCCGACTTCTCCAGGCGCAGTTCGGCGTCCACCTGGCGCGCCGACAGGCCGAGGCGATCGATGATGCGGCCGATCGCGAGGCGCGTCTGACTCGGGTTCGTATCCGGTTGTCCGCCGCGGTAGCGCAGCAGGTCTCCGTCCGGCACCAGGCTGGCGCCGGAGACCCTGGCCAGCGCCTGCTGGAAGGCGGCGTTGCGGCTGGCGTAGCGCCCGGCATTGAAATCGGCGAAGCGGAACACCGGGTCGTCGTAGGGCGCCGGATAGTCCATCAGGATCGCGATGCCGAAATACATGCCGCCGCGGCGGGTGAAGACCTCGTTGCGGATCGAATCTTCGACCCGGTACGGATAGCCGTGGCTGCGGGCATGGCGTTCGGCGAAGGCGATGCTGACCTGCATCGGTCCGCCGGTGCGCACCGGGTTTCGATCGGCCAGCAGCAGCGGGCCGAAGGGCAGTTCGCCGATCATGTCCTGGTAGAGCCGGTTCATCTCGCGCTCGGTGCGCAGGGCGTCGATGCGCTTGCGGTAGCTGCGGCCGTCGGGCGAGCGGGTCGCCAGCGCCCCGTCCAGCACCAGGCGCGGCACGCCGTAGCGCGACCGCCGTGTTTCGATTTCCTTCCAGACGATCTTCGACAGGCCGGGTACCGGGGGATCGGCCACGAACAGGGATTCCTGGTCGGTGATCGCGACCACGCTGCAGATGTTCTCTTCGGTGGCCGCGATGCCGAGGTCGTGGAAAGCGACGGCGATGTCCTTCGCCCAGCCGTCGCGATCCTTGGCGCGGGACGGAATGTAGCGCGCGATGCGGCCGGCGGTCAGCGCGGGCGGCTGGGGCAGGGGCGTCACGACTGCCGGTCCGGGTGGGGGCTCGCGCAGCGCCGGCGGTGCGGGCCGGCCCGCGGGTGGAGCCACCTTGGCCGGACCCGCCGGCGGCTGATCCGGCGTGGTCGGCAGGGTCGGGGATTCACGCACCTCGGTCGGCGTGGCGCAGGCGGCGAGCAGCGCGCCGAGGGCCAGTGCCGGCAGCGCACGGCGAAACGATCGGTCGGGCACGGTTCAGCGCTGGGTCGCGATGCTGCGCAGGAACTCGTTCCTGGCCTGGTCGCTGTGCGCGAATTCGCCGGCCCAGGCCTGGGTCACGACGCGCTCGTCGCCACGGCGGTCTTCGCCCAGCAGCAGACAGAGCTGCTCGGCTTCGATCATGCAGGCGGCACCGCGGGCTTCGCCGTGCCGTACCAGGGCGTCGGCGACGTCGCGGGTCATCCATTCCTGGTAGGTGAAACGATGGCCGATGGCATCCACCATGCGCGCAATGCGGCCGAAGCCGTGCAGGCGGCCGCCCGGCAGGTAGGCGACGTGGGCGACGCCGCGAAACGGCACGAGATGGTGCGGACACACGCCATGCACCGCGATACCCCGGATCATCACCATGTCGCGCCGGGGATCGGCAAAGCCTTCGCCGAGTGCCTCGGCCGGATCGAGTTCGTAGCCGCCGAGCAGCCGCTTCTGCCACAGTTCGCGCACGCGGCGGGCGGTGCGACCGGTGTGCGGCGAATCGCTCGCGACGCCGCAGGCCGAGAGCAGGGCGGTCACCGCCGCCTCGAACGCCTCGGCGTCGAAACTGCCGCTGCGGCTGATGCCGATGCCGCCCGATGGCGGCTGCGGCGGTTCGTGACTGTGGGGCATGACCCTCTCCTCGCGCGCGATGCGTCGCTCGCCCGGCAAACGCAGGATGATACCGCGCGTCGGCGCGGCCGACGCCCCGGAGGGCGGCTCAGTGGCCGGCGGCCTCGCCCCAGATCTGCTGCAGGCGTTGATCCCGGCCGCAACTGAATCGGTAATATTTGTAGCGCAGCGGATTCTTGATGTAGTAGTCCTGGTGGTACGTCTCCGCCGGATAAAAGCGGTCGGCGACGGCGATCTGGGTGGCCAGAGGCTTGCCGAAGACGGCTTGTTCGAGCGCGGTCTTCGATTCCTCCGCGAGCGCCTTCTGCCGGTCGTCGTGGTAGAAGATCGCGCTCCGGTACTGGCTGCCGGCGTCGCAGAACTGCCGGTTTTCCACGGTCGGATCGATGTTGTGCCAGAACACCGTGAGCAGCCGTTCGTAGCTGACCTTGTCCGGATCGTAGACCACCTGTACGGCTTCGGCGTGGCCTGTGGTGCCACTGGAGACCTCGGGATAGGTGGGATCGGCGGTGTGGCCCCCGATGTAGCCGGAGGTGGTCGAGATCACGCCGTCGAGATCGTCGAACGGCCCTTCCATGCACCAGAAACAGCCACCGGCAAAGGTGGCGGTGGCCGTGGCCGCATGGGCGGAGGCGGCGAGGACGCTGGCGAACAGCAGCGGGATCAGTTTGCGCGACATGAATGGCTTCTCCAGGTGTTGTCGGGTGGACGCTGCCCGTCGATGGCGGGTTCCAAGGAACCGCTGCACCAAGAATGTGTTGCACTGCAACATTCTGGTGCGTCCGGGTGGGGACGGGCGTGGCCTGTGGCAGGGTGGACCCGCAAAAATCCCGCTTCCTTTCAGCCGGAGTGCCATTCGGGCAGGAACCCCGAGGCGGTCGTGCGGTATGGCACGGCCTTCGCTTGGGAATCCGGGAAAGGATTGAACTCGCCCTGTCGATTGACCGACATCAAACATGTAAGCTAGACATTGCCGACCCCACGGAGGCAGAGATGGAAACCGCCGACATTCGCATCCCGCTCGCCGATTCGCGCGAGATCTACCGGCTCGAGGACGTGGACCGCGCCCTCGAGGACAGCGCGGCCCAGCGCAACGAATCCCTGGCCAGTTTCTACGATCGCATGAAAAAGCTCGGGGGCACACGTTTCGTCGTCAAGCCCAGCCGCGCGGACGGGCTCGATCCGCTCTACGAGCGTTGCCCGAACTTCGGCGAGGTCATCGATGACCTCAAGAAGTCCATGGCGCTGGCGGTATCGGGCAACGAACCGGTGAGCTTCGCGCCGATGCTGCTGCTCGGTGAGCCGGGCATCGGCAAGACCCACTTCGCCAAGGCGCTGGCCGAGCAGCTCGGTACCGGCTACCAGTTCGTGTCGATGAGTTCGCTGACCGCCGGCTGGATCCTGTCGGGCGCGTCGTCCCAGTGGAACCACGCCAAGGCGGGCAAGGTCGCCAACACGCTGGTCGGCAGCGAGGTGGCCAATCCGGTGATCGTGCTCGACGAGGTGGACAAGGCCGGCGGTGATTCCCGCTACGATCCGATGGGCGCGCTCTACGAGCTGTTCGAGCAGGACACCGCGCGCCGTTTCCGGGACGAATTCGTCGACGTCGAGATGGACGCCAGCCACATCCTGTGGGTGACCACCGCCAACGACGAGCGCGGCATTCCGGAGCCGATCCTGAACCGCATGAACGTCTATTCCGTGCCGCGTCCGGATGCCGACGAATCCTTTCAGATCGCGTCGCGCCTCTATCGGGAGATCGTCGCCGCCCACGACTGGGGATTTCCGAGCGAACCGGCCGGCGAGGTCATGGAGCGCCTCGCCCAGTATCCGCCACGCGAGCAGCGACGTGCGCTGATGGCGGCCTTCGGCAACGCCAAGCTGGCCGGTCGCGACGAACTCGACGTGGAGGATCTGGACGCCTTTCGCGCCGGCGGCAAACGCAAGATCGGCTTCTGAGGCGCACCCGGGCCGCAGCTCGGACCGTCGGCCGACGCGGCGTTGGTCCAGGGCTGGTGGGGTCTGCGTTTCCCGATTCGCTGAGCGCCCCGATCCGCATCCATCGGTCCGTGGGTTCCGCCCCGGACCGCTGCGATCACGCGACCGGACAGCGTGCTAGCCTTCGCAGCTCTGACGGCGGCTTTCGGCCTCCTGGCGGAAGCTGGCGCAGCGCTCGATGTAGTCGCGCGTGCTCTTGGGCATCGGCACCCGGGCGCGGGTGACGTAGCTGATCAGATCGATGCCTTTTTCGATCAGGGCCTTGCCTTCCGACGCCTCGCGCAGATCCACGTCGGCCGCACCCGGCTGCAGTTCGGGCAGGTATTCTTCGACTTTCTCCGCGGCGACGACGAAGCGGCTCCAGACGTCGAAGATCGCCGGATCGGTACGCAGAGTCTCGCACTTGATCTTGGCGGCATCCGCGTAGTCCTGAAGAATCGGTTCGATCTTGTCGCCGAACATCTCAAGGCGGGTGAAGACACCGATCATGGCCTCGGTGAGGCGATCGATGTCGCGCATGGTCATTGCGATCTTGACGTAGCGGCTCTCGTAGAACGCATCGATCGGCATCGTGAACGCCTTGAACGGCTCGCCCCAGAGTTCGTCGATGCCTTCGTCGCCACTGCGGTGGCGAACCAGCTTGCCGAGGGTCAGCGCCTCCTGCAGGCATTGGCCGCATTCGCGCATCAGTTCGTTGTCGGTCTGGATCTCGATGCCCATCGCCTGCAGTTCGACGAGCTTGGTGAAGATGTCGGTGGCCCGGTTGAAGAGGGCGCCCGCGAGCATCGCGCCCTTGACCCGCTTGAGTTGCGGCTCGGTGGCGGCGTCGTAGGCCGCACGGGCTTCCTCCAGGCGGCGCCCGGGAATGTTGAGGCCATGCTCGACGTGGTTGAACAGACGGCGGGTCAGGCCCTCGATCAGCCGCTTCTTCGCTTCGAGGGTGTTGGCGGGCGGTGAATAGGCCTTGATCCAGTAGCCGTAGTAGTAGACCCGGTCGGCGCCGTCGATCTTGCGGCGCGTGCCGAGCGCAATCGGTTCGTTCATGGGGCGAAGTATCGGTACCTGTGGGGAGATACGCCTGCGTCGAGCGTCACAAGTTTAGGCCAATGGAAGCTGCGCTGCAGCATCAATGTCGACTATTCGCCCATTTCGTTGCGTTGCCGCGACGCGTCGGGGGTGTCGGCGGCGGGGGGCCACCCGAGCGGGTGGTGACCGCCCCGAAAGGCCCGCCACTGCTAAAGGTCCGCCCGCCAGCGTCGATATCAGAGGCATCCCGGATTTCGTGGAAGCATCCCCTAGGCCCTCGATCCACTCTGGTCCCCAGCGAAAGAAAGCCTTGAGCATCCCAGTTCCCCGTGACGATCTGATCGATTTCGTCGACGACATCGACGAAGACGGTCGCAGCGAAGACAGCCGTGGCGGCCAGCCGGCGTGGACCGTGCTGGTGGTCGACGACGACGACGAGGTGCATCACGCCACCATGTTTGCGCTGCAGAACGCGGTCGTGCTGGAGCGGCCATTGCGCCTGCTGCACGCCAGAAGCGCGATCGAGGCGCACGCGATCCTCGCGGCGCACGGGCACGAGATCGCGGTGGTGCTGCTCGACGTGGTGATGGAGACGCCGGAGGCTGGCCTCGATCTGGTCACCGTGATCCGGCGCGAGTTCGAGCTCAGCGAACCGCGCATCATCCTGCGCACCGGCCAGCCCGGTTACGCACCCGAACTCAACGTCGTGCGCGACTACGACATCAACGATTACAAGACCAAGTCCGAGCTCACCCACGTGCGGCTGGTTACCGCGCTGACGGCGGCGATCCGCAGCTACGAGCAGATCCGCACGATCAGCGCGAGCCGGCGGGGCCTCGACATGATCGTGCAGTCGGCCTCGGAGCTGTTCGGCCGGCGGGCCCTGGCGAGCTTTGCCGAAGGGGTGCTGACCCAGATTGCGGCCTTGCTCAAGATCGACGCCGAAGGGCTGATCTGCGTACGCAACGGCGCCACCTTCAGCCAGGATCTGGACGCCGGCCTCACGATCGCGGGCGCTGCCGGGCGTTTTCGCGTCCACGTCGATCGGCCGTTGGCCGACCTCGCCGAGCGCGACATCGTCGCCACCATCGGCCGCTGCGTCGAATCCGGCCAGAGCCTCTTCGATCACCACGCCACGGTGCTGTACTTCCGCGGCGAAGGCGGCCGCGCCGCCGTCGTCTACGTCGCGACCGAGAGGCCGCTGGATGCCGAGGACCGGCGGCTGCTGGAGGTCTTCGCGGTAAACATCGGCGTCGGCTTCGAGAACGTCGGCCTGTTCGAACGCCTCAACTTCTACGCCTACTACGATCCACTCACCCGCCTGCCCAACCGGGTGCGCTTCATCGAAGAGGTGGATCAGTTCCTCGGCTCGCCGGCAGTGGCCACCGACTTCGTGGTGGCCTTGCTCGACATCGCCGGCTTCTCCGAAGTGAACAACGCGCTGGGCCAACGCACCGGCGACGCCTTGTTGATGGCGGTTGCCCGCAGGCTGCGGGCGGCGTTCCCGGAGGGCGTACGACTGGCCCGCCTGGTGGGCGACAGTTTCGTCCTGTTCGGCCCTGCTTCCATGCTCGTGCCCCAGACCTTGATGCGGGTCTTCGATTCGCCCTTCCATGCCCGTGGCCATGGTGTTCCGCTGCGCATCCGCGCCGGCTTCGCACCGGTGGTGCGCAACGCGGACGGACTGTTGCCGCGCACCGCGGACCTGCTGCGGGATGCCGCGGTGGCGCTGGGGCAGGCCAAGCTCGATCCGGCGGTGCGTTACTGCGCCTATTCGGCCCAGATGGCCGGCCAGGCCCGCAAGCGGGTGGCGATGCTCAACGAATTGCGGGCGGCGATCGACTTCCAGCGCGGCCTCACGGTCCATTACCAGCCACAGGTGGATGCCGTCAGCAACGAGTTGCGCGGCGTCGAAGCGCTGATTCGTTGGCGCAACGAGCGCGGCGAAATGGTCTCGCCGCAGGATTTCATCCCGCTCGCGGAATACACCGGCCTGATCGGCGAGATCGGCGCCTGGGTCTTCCGCCAGGCCTGCAGCCAGTTGGTTCGCTGGCGTCGCTCGGGCGAACAGGGGTTGATCGTCGCGGTCAACGTCTCCGCCCTGCAATTCCGGCAGGAGGGCTTCGTCGACATGATCCGCGCCACGCTGGAAGCCACCGGCGCGCCGGCCGATCGCATCGAGCTCGAGATCACCGAATCGGTGGCGATGGAGGAGGTGGACAAGGTCGCGGCCCAGTTGCGTGCGCTCAAGTCGCTCGGCATCCGAATCGCCCTCGACGATTTCGGCTGCGGCTTCTCTTCGCTGAGCAGCCTCTCCCGTCTGCCGATCGACCGCGTCAAGGTCGATCGCTGCTTCGTTGCCGAACTCGACGCGGACAACGCCGGCCGCGGCATCGTCCATACCATTCTGCGTTTGGCCGAAGGCTCGGGCATGTCGGTGGTGGCCGAAGGGGTCGAGACCGTCGAGCAGGCCGGCCTGCTGCAGCAACTCGGTTGCCGCGAGATGCAGGGCTTTCTCTACGGCCGCCCGATGGCGGCCGACGAATTCGACATCTGGCTCGGCCAGTTCCACCAGGAACGCGTGATCTGAGCGGACACGGGCCGGGTTCCCTCAGACCTTGGCCAGCGCCTGCTCCAGATCGGCAATGATGTCGTCCACGTGCTCGATGCCGATCGACAGGCGAACCATGTCCTCGGTGACACCGGCCTTGGCCAGTTCTTCCGGCGAAAGTTGGCGGTGCGTCGTCGACGCGGGATGGCAGGCCAGCGACTTGGCGTCGCCGATGTTGACCAGGCGCGTGATCAGTTCGAGCGCATCCTGGAAGCGCGCACCACCGTCGCGGCCGCCGTCGACACCGAAAGTGAGAATGCCCGAGGCCCGGCCCCCCATGTATTTCTGCACCAGCGCGTGGTCGGCATGGTCCTCCAGACCGGCGTAGTTCACCCACTTGACCTTGTCGTGGCCTTGCAGGAAGCCGGCGACTGCGGTGGTGTTGTCGCAGATGCGGTCCATGCGCAATGCCACCGTTTCGATGCCCTGCAGGATCAGAAAGCTGTTGAAGGGGCTGATCGCCGCACCCATGTTGCGCAGCGGCACCACCCGCGCACGGCCGATAAAGGCTGCCGGACCCAAAGCTTCGGTATAGACCACGCCGTGGTACGAGACGTCGGGCTCGTTGAGGCGTCGGAACTTTTGCTTGTGGTCGGCCCAGGGGAAGCGGCCCGAGTCCACGATGACGCCGCCGATCGAGTTGCCGTGACCGCCCAGGTACTTGGTGAGCGAATGCACGATGATGTCGGCGCCGTGGTCGAACGGCCGGCACAGGTAGGGCGTCGGCACGGTGTTGTCGACGATCAGCGGCACGCCGTGGCGATGGGCGATCTCGGCCAGGGGTTCGAAATCGGTGACGTTGCCGAGCGGATTGCCGACCGACTCGCAATAGATCGCCTTGGTGCGTTCGTCGATCAGCGGCTCGAAGCTCGCCGGGTCGCGGTGGTCGGCGAAGCGCACCTCGATGCCGTACTGGGGCAGGGTGTGGGCGAACAGGTTGTAGGTGCCGCCATACAGCGTGGCCGCCGAGACGATGTTGTCGCCGGCCTCGGCGATGGTCTGGATCGCATAGGTGATCGCCGCCTGGCCCGAGGCCAGCGCCAGCCCCGCGATGCCCCCCTCCATCGCCGCGATGCGCTGCTCGAGCACGTCCTGGGTCGGATTCATGATCCGCGTGTAGATGTTGCCCTGCACCTTGAGGTCGAACAGGTCGGCACCGTGTTGGGTGTCGTCGAAGGCATAGGAGGTCGTCTGGTAGATCGGCACGGCGACCGCGCGCGTCGTCGGGTCCGCCTTGAATCCGGCATGTACGGCCAGCGTTTCCAGCTTCATTTCGGGTCTCCTGATCGGTGTGGGCGAGTCCGCGAGTATAGCCAAGCGCCCGCCGGGAGGCGCCTGCGGGCGGGCGTCGGCAGACGCCGACGGAATTGTGCACTTGCAGATTGCATTAATTCTGTCAACCGGGATAATCGGTCGGACACATAAAAGTTTGCGCCGTGGGTCAGAGCGGACGCGAGCAAAAAAATAGAGTCGAGGGCCTCGAGGCCCCGGCGGGGACACCACCACCGAACCGGCACCTGTTCGGCCCCCGCTCGGTCCCTCTCCCCGGCTCATCACGTCTTAGGAGGAGACATTTATGGCTAGTCCCAAGAAGCCAGCAACTTGGCTCGACCTCGCGGCCGGGCCGCGCTGGGATCGCGAGCACTTCGATCTCAAGCTGCATCCGGTATCGGCCGGCTGCGGCGAATGCTTCGTCTTGTCACTCTCCGGGCGCATGGTGTATTCGGGCGACGGCCGCCTGACCGTGTTCCGTTCGCGTGATGCCGTCGCGCGCTTCCTGCGCTTGCTCGAGATCGAGGTGCCGCCGACCGCCGAGCACTGCGGATCGCTGGAGAGCCAGCCTGGTGCGCAGCAATGCCTGCGCCTGTGCGGTGAGGGGCTGTGCCCGTGCAGCCTCGAGCGCGACTCCGAATACTCGCCGGCCGCCGATGCCGGTGCCCGCTACGCCCGCTCCCGCCGCAGTTCGCGGCTCAACCGTTCCGCCATTGCCTGATCGAAGGCCGTGAGCACGATGCGCTCCGGTGGCGCATCGTCGCTGACGAACGACCGGCAGGTCGCCACTGCCAGTGCACAGGCCTGATCGGCCGGATAGCCATAGACGCCACAACTGATCGCGGGAAAGGCGATCGAAGCGAAGCCGCGCTCGCGGGCAATGGCGAGGGCGTTGCGGTAACAGTTGGCCAGCAGTTCGGGCTCCCCGCGGTGGCCGCCGGACCATACCGGTCCGACCGTATGGATGATCCAGTCGGCCGTGAGGTCGAAGCCCGGCGTCAGCTTGGCCTCGCCGGTGGCGCAGCCGCCGAGCCCGCGGCAGTGCGCCAGCAGGCGAGGTCCGGCGGCACGATGGATGGCGCCGTCGACGCCGCCGCCGCCGAGCAGCGAATTGTTGGCGGCATTGACGATGACATCGACGTCGAGCCGGGTGATGTCGACCTGCAGTACTTCGATTCGGGCCATTTGGGGGCGATCTCCGTCCGGCCCCGCGGGTGCACTTGAAAGGTGCGGAACCTGCATTTAAGTTAGTACGATCCTCTCGACCTCGACAGCGCGGACCCGTGGTCTGCTCGGCAAAGCAAGGAAGATGACGAAAGTGATGCATCGTGCACCGTGGCAAGGCGCGAACTACAGCGATCGCCGGGACCATTGCGCGGACGAGCATCGCCGCCACGGGGCGCAAGGCGCGCTTTCGTGTTGCGCCATTTGCGAAGCAGACCACTGGCACATCAGATGACGTCACGAATCGTAGCGGTTGTATCCCAGAAGGGTGGTGCCGGCAAGACCACGGTGCTGATGCAGATTGCCGGCGGCCTGGCCGAGATCGGCCGTGGGTTTGCCATCGCCGATCTCGATCCGCAGGAGAGTGCGTTGCGCTGGTCCGAACTGGCCGCCGATGCCGGATCGGGCATTCCGGTGGCCGAACCGGTTGCCGGCGACGGCGCCGCGGCGCGCCTGCGCAAGCTGGCTCGGGCGCGCGAACTGCTGCTGGTGGATTGCCCGCCCTCGATCGAACATGCCCACACCCTGGCGGCCCTCGACGTGGCCGACCTCGTGCTGGTTCCGGTGGTGCCCGGTCCGACCGACTTGTGGTCGACCCGGGCGGTCGAGTCGTTGATTTTGCAGAAGCAGAAGCGCCGCAAGTCGCTGGCCGGCTTTCTGCTGCCCAATCGCGTGCCGCGGACCCGGCTGGCCGCCGAGATCGTCGAATTCATGCAAGAGTTTTCGTTGCCGCTGCTGCCGGTCTCTCTCGGACAGCGCAACGCCTACGCCGAAAGTGCGCTCGCCGGTGGCTCGGTATTCCAGCTCGGACGGCCGGCCGAGAGCGCACGGGAGGAAGTCCGCGGACTGGTCCGCGCCCTGTTGAAGGAACTGGAGAA
>JAGRFZ010000042.1:8516-43613 GCA_020445785.1 Rhodocyclaceae bacterium | reverse complement strand
CCACCACCTCGTTGGCCTTGCGACACATGAACTCGATCGCATCCCGGTCGCCCAGCCAGTCCGACCCTTTGACGGTGTCGTACATGTGCCAGTGCCAGTTGTCCTCGGTGGAATTGCCGAGGGACGCGGCAACGCCGCCCTGGGCGGCGACGGTATGGGATCGGGTCGGGAAGACCTTGGTCAGGACGGCGGTCTTGAGCCCCGCCTCGGACAGTTGCAGTGCGGCCCGCAGACCGGCACCGCCGGCGCCGACGATGACGGCGTCAAAGGTACGCTTGGCGACTTTCACTTACAACCTCCACAGGATCTGGGCGGCCCAGCCGGCATAGCCGATGAGCAGGAACAGGGTGATCACATGCAGGGCGAGACGAATCCCGACCGGCTTGATGTAATCCATGTAGATGTCACGCACGCCAACCCAGGCGTGGTAGAACAGCGCCAGGAAGAAGAGGAAGGTGAAGAAACGCATGAAGCCGCCGCTGAACATGCCGCGCCAGGCGTCATAGCTCATTTCCGGAAGCATCAGCGCATTGAGCGCGAAGAACAAGGTGTAGAGCGCCATCACGACGGCCGTGACCCGCTGACCCAGCCAGTCGCGGAAGCCATAGTGTGCGCCGACGACGATTCGCCTTACCATAGTTTCACTCCCACGACCAGGGTCAGCACGAGGCTGACGATGAGGACGATGCGGGACGACTTGCGGGCCGCCTCGAGTTCCAGCCCCTTGTGCATGTCGAGCAGCAGGAAGCGAATACCCGCACAGAAATGGTGCAGATAGGCCCACAGCAAGCCGAACAGCAGAATCTTGGCCAGGGGATTCGAAACGATCTCCTTATAGGCCGCGAACGATTCCTGCGAGCCGAGGCTCTTACCGAACAGCATCAACAGGAAGGGCAGCATCAGGAACAGGCCGGCGCCGCTGATCCTGTGCAGAATCGAAACGATCCCCGGCAGTGGCAGCCGGATCTCGTTCAGCGTCAGGAACTTCGGACGCTGTTTTCTCACACTCACGTCTGACATTTGATTCCCCTCTAAATCGGCGGACCCGGTCGGGACGCCGCACTCCCACAAAAGATCGAAGTATAACTTCTGGTAAACCCGTATCGGGCGATCAATTCAATTCGTTGTGATAGTAGTGAGCCTCGGTCAGGTAAAGCCCGCGCCGCCATTCCACCGGCCGGTCGCCATAGGTGTAGGTGACACGTTCCACCGACAGCAGCGGGGTACCGTCCTCGACCTGGAGGATGTCGGCGGTCGCCTTGTCGGCAGCCACCGCACGGATCTTTTCATCGGCCCGGATCATGCGCAGCCCGAAGCGCGACTCGAACAGGCTGTACAGCGAACTGCGCCAGCTCTGCAACACTTCCAGGGTCAGACCCTGGAATATCTCGCCGGGCAGGTAGATCTCGTCCACCACCACCGGCGTGGTCGCGAACTTCAGCATGCGCCTCACGATCATGATCGGCGCACCCGGCTCGATTGCGAGTATCCTCGAAGCCTCGTGACCGGCCTTGGCACGCCAGCATTCCAGGGGGATACTTTCGCGATGAGGAATCGAGTCGTCGTCGGGCACCAGCCGGAGGAAGCGGAACATCGCGCGCGGATCGCTATGGGAAGCGACGAAGGTGCCCTTGCCCTGCTTGCGCACCAGCAGGTTCTCGGCGGCCATCTCGTCGATCGCCTTGCGCACCGTCCCCTGGCTGACGCTGAAGCGTACCGCCAGTTCCTGTTCGCTGGGAATGGCCTGCCCCGGGCGCCATTCGCCCGCCTCGAGGGCCTGTAGAATCAGGCTCTTGATCTGGCGGTATAGTGGGCTGAAGGTCGGGGACTCTTGGGCCATGGCGCGCATTCCATCACAAAAATTCAAAAAGGTCTACATTAGTCTTATATCTTATATAAGACAACATACATGAATTGACAATTCATTGCCGCCCCACTAGGATGCTCCCGCCGCACGCGTGGCCCGCCGAGTGCCCGAGGGGTTCCACCGCGGCCGCGCCAGAACGCCATTGAACCAAGACATATGCCGCTTCGGCTTACAACGTGAGAGGGAGTCATTTCATGAGCAAAGCACCCGTTCGTGTCGCAGTCACCGGCGCCGCCGGCCAGATCGGATACAGCCTGCTTTTCCGGATCGCCAGCGGCGAGATGCTGGGCCAGGATCAGCCGGTCATTCTGCAACTGCTCGACCTGCCCCAGGCCCAGAAGGCGGTCAAGGGCGTGATGATGGAACTCGAGGACTGCGCCTTCCCGCTGCTCGCGGGGATGCTCGCGACCGACGATCCCAACGTTGCTTTCAAGGATGCCGATTTCTGCCTGCTGGTGGGCGCCCGCCCGCGCGGCCCCGGCATGGAGCGTGCCGACCTGCTCACCGCCAACGGCGCGATCTTCACGGTCCAGGGCAAGGCCATCGCCGAAAACGCCAATGAAAACGTGCGCGTGCTGGTGGTCGGCAATCCGTGCAACACCAATGCCTACATCGCCGCCGCTGCGGCGCGAAAGGTCGGCCGCACCAACCCGAACAACTACCACGGCATGCTGCGCCTCGACCACAACCGTGCGCTGTCGCAACTCTCCGCCAAGACCGGCCGCCCGGTGTCGAGCTTCCGCAAGATGGTGGTGTGGGGCAACCATTCCCCGAGCATGTACGCCGACTACCGTTTCTGCGAGTCCAACGGCGACTCGGTCAAGGCCTTGGTGAACGACCACGCCTGGAACAACGACGTGTTCCTGCCGACCGTCGGCAAGCGCGGCGCCGCGATCATCGAGGCACGCGGCCTGTCATCCGCCGCATCGGCCGCCAACGCTGCGATCGATCACATGCACGACTGGGCGCTGGGCTCGGACGACTGGGTCACCATGGGCGTGCCGTCCGACGGTTCCTACGGCATTCCGGAAGGCGTCGTCTTCGGCTTCCCGTGCGAATGCAAGAACGGTGAGTTCTCGATCATTCAGGGCCTCGACGTCGACGACTACTCCCAGGAGAAGATCAACAAGACCCTGGCCGAGCTCGAGGACGAGCGCGCCGCAGTGGCCGACATGCTGAAATAAGCAGCGTCGTCCGGCACCGGCCAGCAAGGGTCGCGGTACAATGCCGCGGCCCTTTTTCTTTGCAGTGATGTCGATGAGCCCTCGAGACCAGGCAAGCGTTCACCCCTCGCAGATCCTGTTCGCCGGCGAACAGGCGCTTCCGTCGCTGCCCGCCGTCGATCATTACGCCGGCTCGGAAAAGCTGATCGGCAAGGCGCTGGCGCTGCAGGCCGAGATGGGACCGGTATTCGACGTCACCTGCGATTGCGAGGACGGCGCGGCGGCCGGCGCCGAGCGCCAGCATGTGGAAATGTGCGCCGACATCGTGATGAGCGGTGCCAATCGCCACGGCCGTGTCGGGGTGCGCATCCACGACGTCACCCATCCGCACTGGCGTGCCGACCTCGAGATCCTCATCCCGCGGGCCGGCACCCGCCTGCCCTTCGTCACGCTGCCCAAACCGTGCTCGGCCGGCGACGTCCGAACCCAGTTGGCGGCACTGCGCGAAATCGAACATCACGCCGGGATCGCGCAGCCGATACCGGTGCACGTCTTGATCGAAACCCATGGCGCGCTGCGTGAGGTCTGGGAGATCGCCGCCATCGACGGCGTCGAATCGCTGGACTTCGGCCTGATGGATTTCGTCAGCGCCCACGGCGGCGCGATCGGCGGCTCCGCCATGAGAAGCCCGGGACAATTCGACCACCCGCTGGTACGCCGGGCCAAGTGCGAAATCGCCGCCGCCGCACTGGCCAACGGTGTCGTGCCGTCGCACAACGTCACCACCGAACTGAGGGACACGGCGCTCATTCGCCAGGATGCGGCGCGCGCGCGCGACGAATTCGCCTTCCTGCGGATGTGGAGCATCCACCCCAATCAGATCGAGCCGATCCTCGAGGCGATGCGGCCCGATTTCGCCGAGGTGAGCGAGGCCGCAGAGATCATCCTCGCCGCCATCGATGCCGACTGGGGGCCGATCCAGCACGCCGGCAAGCTGCACGACCGCGCGTCCTACCGCTACTACTGGACCCTGCTGCAGCGCGCCCGGGCGACCGGCGTACCGACCACCGGCGCCATCGACGAGCTGTTCGCGCGCTGAGCGACGGCGCGCGCGAGCGCGCGGCTATTTCCAGCACGCCTTGGCCGGCTTGCCGCACGCGCCATCGACGCCTTTCACCCCTTGCTGCGTCAAGGTCATGGTGCAGCCGCAAGCGACGTCCGCGTCGGTTTGGACCTTCGTCGGCGCAGCCGACAAGGTGTAGGCGGTGGCGTTGAGGGTCGGCGCCGAGAACGCGAAGAAGCCGTTGAGCTCGTTGCTGCACTCCAGCGCCGGCAGCGCGACGTTGGCGTTGTTGCTGTCCTGGTCGTAGCGCAGGGCGAGGGTGTAGTTGCGCTCCAGAAACTGCGCGTATTCGAGCAGACACCCTTCGGCCTTGCCGCGTTTCGTCTTCGCCACGTGCGACGTGTACGACGGATAGGCGATTGCGGTCAGGATCGAGACGATGCCGACCACGATGAGCAACTCGATCAACGAAAATCCGCGCGCTCGCGCTGACACATGCCCGATCATTTGCGCCGTCTCCCGGGGGACTCGGGTGCCGCCTGCTCCGCCCACAGCGAGGTCAGCGCGCCGCCGGTGCCGGGCATGTATGCGACGCTGCCTCCTCGCGGCAGCTTCCGCAGATCGTCGAGCCGGCGTGCGCCGATATAGGCGTGGGTCTCATCGGTGACCTTGTAGGGCTTGCGATCGATCCAGACCATCCGCCGCGCGACGTCGATGCGGGTCAGCGTGCCACGCTGCTCGAGCATGTACAGCGGCAGCGGCGGCATTTCGTCGTCGGCCACGAGCGGCGCCGCCAGGGCCGCCGTCGTCGCCAGCAGCGCGATTCGCGCCATTGACCGTAGTTTCATCTCAGTCCTCCAGAAGTTCGCGCCAGGACAGACGGCCACGCACGGTGTCGTCCTTGGCATTGACCGTCTCCGGCGGCGAATCCCCGTCGGTCGACCCCGAGGTCACGCAAAGCCCTTCGTTGCAGCGTTGGACGTAGGGCATGCCACCGTTGCCGTGTTTCCAACCGGTGACCGTCTCGTCGTTGATGCGGTCGTGCTCGTCCACTTCGCCGTCGCCGTCGATGTCGAAGAACTCATTCACCGGTCGGCCGCCGAACCAGGGGTTGATGGCCATCAGCCAGCCGTCTCCGAGTTCGCCGCACGGCGAAATGTTCGGTGTCAGGGTTTCGCCCAGCAACACGTTCTTGAGCATGGTGTTGCGCACCAGCATGCGTTCGCCGGTACCGCCCGAGCCGGGCGGAAGCAGGTCGAGATGCCAGCCGTGCTTGAGATAGTTGCCGGCGGCATCGACGATCTCGTCGGAGCCCGAACCCGGCGCATCCAGCGGATCGCTGATCAGGCGATAGTGGCCGACCACGGTCGACCCGGCGGGCGCGACGTTGCCGTCCGGCACCGCCGTATAGCTGGTCGTATTGCCGTTGTCGGACGACACGTAGGTGCCCTGCTCCTTGATGATCCGCTCGACGAGGTCGCTGCGGCCGGGCACCCCCTGGACCGCATCCACGATCTTGTCGCGAATGCCGTACCAGGTCTGCACCGAGGTGTCGCTGCGGTCGGCGCCGGAAATGAACCGGCCGGTACCGAAGAACACCCACAGCTCGCCGGTCTCGGGATGCCGGCCGACCAGCGGCGGTGCGGTGATCGGCTGCTTCTTGCCGCCGCGCACGGCCGCGAAGATCGGGCTGCCGCCGTTGGCCGTGATCCATGAACCCGGATCGGTGGCCGAGACATCGAACTTCCACAACCGCCCGTTGATGTCGCCGCCATAGAGCACATCCACGTCGCCGTCGCCGTCGTCGTCCCAGCCACCGACGCCGCTGAGGCCGTTGGAGGTGATGTTGTCGGTGGCGAGCACGGCCAATTCGGCGCCGGTCTCGGCATCCAGAATGATCAGGTGGGCCTTGTCGTCGCTGCCGTTGAAGCCGTTGCCGACGATCACGCCCCACTTGCCGTTGTTCATCGGCGCAATCACCGGCGCGGACAGCACGTTGCCCATCTCGGGGACCTCTGCGCCGCTGGTCTCCCACATCACGTTGGCGCTGCCGAGGCCGGCGCCCGGACTGGTGACGTCGAGCGCGAACAACATGCGGCCGCCGCGACCCAGCGAAGCCACCAACAGGCTGCGCCACTGGTTGCCGCTGTAGATATCCTCGACCACGACGTCGCCATCGACGTAGAACTCGTGGGCGTAGTCCTGCTTGGACAAGGCCCCGAGCTTGCCGAGGACCGCGGACGGCACATAGGCGAACAATTCCTCGCCGCCCCCCTGCGCCTCGGCGTGGGCGTCGAACGCGTGCAGCATGCCGTCGTTGGCGCCGACATAGACCACCGGCGGCCGATTCGCCTGGCCATTGCGAAAGTCCTGGTACTTGCCCGCGCCGGCAATCGTCGTGCGCTCCCACAGGCGGTTGAGCGGTTTTGCGACGTAGGCCGGCGTCGAATTGACGATGTCACCGAGCACGCCGTCCTCGCGCTGGCGGAAATCGGTCACCCCCGCGCCTTCGCCGCTCTTGTCGCCCCGCAGATAATCCACCAGGGCCGCGGTTGCGCCATTGCCGATCGCGTTGACCACCGCGGCATTTCCCGACGTGAACTCGGTGGGCGCACCGGCCAGGGACGTCCAGATGTTGCGGTTGTCCGCAGACACTGCACTGAGCTTCTCGTTGGCGGACCATTCGGGTACAGGGTTGGCCGGATCGGCGCCGACGTTGACTTCACCGGAAGCGGCGTCGAGCGTCCAGGCGCGCAGATCGCCCGACCAGATGCCGGCGACGTAGCGAGCCTGGAACACCATCGACTCGGTACTCAAGGACGTGGTGTTGCCGGACAGGCTGGAGGCACTGCCCGCCACGTCGGAGATCGCCTTGAGGGCGGCAGCCAGGCCGTCGGCGAACTCGACCGGATCGCGCGCGGCCACGAACTGGCCCCGGCCGTTCACCGCCGCATGCCAGAGATCGTCGATCTTGCGGTTCTGGTCGCCCGAGAACGGGTCGGGCCAGCCACTGAAGTCGTCGGCCAGGGGTTGATTCGGGTCGAGCGTGCCCCGCAGGCCGATCGACAGCGTGAAGGTGTTCATGTGCTGCCAGAAGGCGTTCGGGTCGTCCGGTGTCGGCTTGACCTTGTTGTCCGCCCCGTCCAGGTCGTTCTTCCAGTAGTGCATGGCGACGTCGGCCAGGGTGTTGGAGAAGCCGTCGGCATACGGCGGCCCGGCGCTGTAGCCGCCCGTTTCGCCGACCTCCAGATGGTTGGTGTGGGTCGGTCCATCGGCATTGTCGGCATTGCCGACGCCGGGGTCGGGGCCGTTCCAGTAGCCGTCGGTGGTCAGGATCGTGAAGCTGCGTCGACAGGCGGCCTCGTCGGCGGGCAGCCATTTGTTGCCGTCGATGGTGCTCGAGTAGTAATCGCCGGCCCATTTCAGCGCGGAGCGCAGCGGTGTACCGAAAGTCGAGACATCGACCCCGAGCAGCTTGCCGAACCACGCTTCGCGGGCCGCACCGGAGAAGTCCACCGTCGTATCGATGTCGTGGGTGTAGGCATCCTGACCCTTGCGGTTGATGGTCGTGAAGCCGACGCGATAATTGTCGCCGAGGTTCGAGAACGCCAGGCTGGCACCGCCGCGGGCGGCCAGCAGGCGCGACCGCGAATAGCTGAACCAATTGGCGAAATTCTGGATCTCGGCATCGACCGTGCGCGTGAAGGCCTTGCCGTTGTTGTCGATCCAGCTGAACTCGGTCACCTGCTCCTCGGATCCGCCATTGAGATCCCAGCGATAGCCGGTGTTGTTCCGCACCTGGTAGCGCACGTAGCTCGCGGCCACGTCGCGGTCGCCCGCGCCCTTGTAGATGTAGAACGTGATGGGCCAGATGTAGCAATTTTCCTCGCCCAGGCACGAGCCTCCGGACGACGACCGCCAGTCGGCATACAGGCGCACGCCATCCGGATCCGTCGGATCGAGGTCCAGGGCACCGCGATTCGGCGCGAACGGGTTGTAGGGTGCGTTGTGCGGATCGACGTTTCCTTCGGCATCACCCGCCACGGCGACGGCGCTGCCGCCGTTGGCCGCCGCGGCGCTGAAAGTCCGCCAGGGTCGGTACTGGATTGCCGGGTTGTAATAGACGAGGTTGTTCTGCGGCGAACGCATCCGCAGGTTGCGCGTGTTGTCGTTCTCGTAGTTCGGTACGTCGTTGTTGTAGTCGTTGGCGCCGTAGATCGTCGCGCCGTTGCTGCCGGTCTCCGCCATGTTGTCCCGCGGCCGCGGGAACACGTAGGCGGTGGCCCCGGGCACGCTGTCCGGCATGAACTCCCAGTGCATCGACCCGGAATCGTCGAGCAGGAACATGATGTTCGGCGCCACGGCCGACGAGGTCAGCAAGGGCGAACTCGCGATGTCCACGCTCGCCAGGCCGGGCGGCGAAATGGCCGAGACCGCAAGGGCGACCGCCACGGCGAGTCGCCTCGGCGCCTGCCGCAATTTTCGGGAATGGTCGGTATGTTTCTTGGTCATGACGTCCCCCCTGGATTCAGGGCCTGAATGTCGATTGGAGCACCACGGACGCATTGTCGTCGGGCGCCGAGCTCCGCGCGGTGATTCGGTACCGGGCCGAGTAGCACAGCGGATCGCGCGGGAAACTGCCGGCACACTCCGGTTCGGGCCACTCGCCCATGTCTTCGGCGATGTACTGCGGCGTGATCTGGCGCGGCCCGGCCGCGATGGCCGGTGCGTTCATCCAGAACGTGGCCGGATTCTCCCAACGTTCGACGTAGTTCGCGTTGGTGGTCGGCACCGGCGTGGTGTACAAGCCATCGAGGGTGGCATCGACGAAGGGCGGCATCGGCGCCACCACCACGCCTGCCGCACGCAAGCCTTTTTCGGCGGCGCGGAACGCGATTTCTCGGTCGTAGAGGCCGGCGCCCATGCGCATCTGCAGGCTGGTGCCCTTGATTCCCGAGATTCCCAGCAGCATCAGTGCCACCAGCATCACCAGCGCCACGATCAGCGCCGTACCACCTTGCCTGGACGAATTCATTTGGGCAGCCTTCATCACGACACCCGGTTGCGCAGCACGACGACGTTGGTAAAGTTGCGGCGCACCCGTTCCATGGAACCGTCGGCAGCGAGATCGCGATTGACCCCGTCGATCGTCAGATTGACCCGCACCGCGAGCACGGTGCTCCAGTCGGCGACGGCCGCCGCATCGACGTAGGTGTTGGCGCCGTCGACCAGATATTGCAGTTGCATGCCGCTGACGCCCTCCAGCACCTCCTCGGCGACCAGGGCGTTGCCTCGCAGAACCTGGCGGTAGAGCGAGCGCCCACCGGAATCGGGGCGGCCGTTGTTGCCGACGTACCAGACCACGGAATCGAAGCGCATCACCGCCGAGGTCGGCAGGTATTGATAATTGCGCCCGGCCGGCGGCGCGGGGACGGCGGCGAATCCGAGACCGGTGCAGCAATTGCCGGGGGCGGCACCGCCGAGCGCATGGGTCAGGGTCTTCGGACCGTCGTTGATGGCCACTGCCTGGAAGATCGTGGCCTGCAGAAAATCGCACGCCACGAGGACATCGCCCGGCGAGAACAGGGTCGTGTCCGTGAGCGTGAAGCGGGTCGCGCCGGGATTGTGGCCGACCACCGATACCGTGGTCGTCGTGTCCCCCTTCATGATGCGAACCGCATCTTCGCCGATGACCCGCTGGTCGGCGCCGGCGCCGCTAACCAGACCCGGCACCAGGGTGCCGCCCTCGTAGCCCTGGATGCCGCCGACCCAGTTCGCCCACGGCAGCGCCACCGCGTTGGTAAGCACGTTCATGATCTGGGTGATGCGTCCGCAGTCGTTGAGCCCCGCATCGCGCACGTCGCGCGACACCATGCTGAACGCCATCCGTGCCGACTCCTGCAGCCGCGCCAGGTTCTCGTTGGTCCGATTGGTCGTGCCGGTCGACGTGAACACCGATGCCACACCGGCCATCACGATCAGCCCCAGGGTCATCCCGACCAGCAGTTCTACCAGGGAAAGACCCACCATCTGCCGGCGGCAGTCGATTCGCTTCATGGCTCCACCTCCAGCACCAGCCGATGGGTGTCGGTACCCGTGACCGCGGTGCGGGAATCCTTCCACTCGAGGGCGATCTGGCACACCGTGACGCCCGCCACGAGCGCGCAATTGACACCGCCGCAGGCCGTGTTGCCGAGCATGCTCGGACTCCGGATGTCATTGATCCAGGCGGTCAGGTCCTCGTTGGCCAGCGAGCCGCCGCCCGGCGTCGGGCATGCAGCCGCGATCGCGGTGTTGTAGTCACCGTCGATCGCCGCATTGCGATTGGCCGCCATGCGCTCCGCGATCGAGCTGGCGAGAAAAGTCGCCACGCTGCGCTCGTAGGCCGCCTGATTGTTGCGCAGCGCCGAAACCTGCATGCCGGCCACGCCGAGCAGGCCGACCGCGAGCACGAGCACCGCCACCAGCACTTCGATCAGACTGGTACCTCGCTGCCGCCACGGCGTGCTTGCGGACATTGTCGTCATCATCGTTTTCATGGGCTATGCCGGTGCGCTGCAGTTTTCGCTCGAGGTGCGCTGGACACTGATGCGACTGCCCGACACCATCGAGATGTCGCGCGCGTTCTCGGCCAAGGTCACGCCCGCCTCGCACACGCGCAAGTTGAACTGTTGGATGGCGCCGGCCGCGGTGCGGGCAATCCCGCTCGGGCGGAATACCACGCGGCTGGCGGCCTGGCGCAGGCTTTCGCTGGCCAGCACGACCGAGTCGCCGCCACCGAAGACGTCGGCCCGGACGACCGTATCGCCGGCATCCGGCGCGCCGTTGGCGTTGACGTCGACGAAGACCATCCAGCCAGGCCAGGTGGCATCGCCGGGATCGATGCAGGCCGACACGTCGGGCGTACCGGCCGCATCCACCGCGACCGGGCAAAACACCGCGCGACGGCCCCGCCGCACCGACTCGGCACGAGCCAGGCTCACCGCCGCCAGGACATCGTTGGCATACGACGACAGGCGGTTGGAAACGATGAAGCCGCGCAGGCTCGGAACACCGATCGCGGCGAGGATGGCGACCATCGCCATGGTCATCAACATCTCGACCAGGGTGAATCCGCGGCAATGGTTTCGCGTCGCTTTGTTCATGTCTGTCCTATGGGTTCGCATGAACAAGGTAGCGCCCCGGGATCAAGCCCGAAATCGGGTCGAGACGGGCGACGGGATTGACGTGACGCGCGGCGACGACCGCCTACGGGCGGCCGTTGAGGGGGGATGACCGGCACCGCGGACGGTCGACGAAAAAGCCGGACGAGGCGTCCGGCTCCGTGTCGTGGGGCCCCTCGGCGGGGCCCAAAGGATGGGTTTCAGGCCGCTTCGCGATCGAGCAGATCGACACCGTGTGACGCACCGATCTCGATGCGACGGGGCTTCATCGCCTCGGGCACTTCTCGCACCAGCTCGATGTTGAGCAGGCCGTTCTCGAGCGATGCCCCCACCACCTTGACGTGGTCGGCGAGTTGGAAGCGGTGCTCGAAATCCCGGGCCGCGATACCGCGGTGCAAGTACTTGCGCGCTTCCGCGTCCTTGCGCTTGCGACCGACCACCTTGAGCGTGTCGCGCTCGCTCTCGATGTCGAGTTCGTCGCGTTCGAAACCGGCCACCGCCATCGAAATGCGGTATTTGTCGTCCTCGACCAGTTCGATGTTGTAGGGCGGGTAGCTCGGTTGCGCGTCGCTGCGCAGGGCGCTGTCCACCAGTTGGGCGAAACGGTCGAAGCCGATGGCGGAACGATACAGCGGGGTCAGATCGTAGGTTCTCATCTTCATATCCTCCAGATTCAAGCGATACGGTTGTTTGGCGGGCCTCCATCGAGCACCCGCTGTCAGATCTATGGCCGGATCGCAGAATTTCAAGCCGGGAACGGCTGTGGCCTGTCACCGTCACCCTCGCGCGAGCGCCGGACGGGGCCGTGGTCCACGACCCGACGGCGGCTCAGAAACCCATGTAGCGGCCGTCCCGGTGGTTCATCGATATCACCATGTTCAGCGCCGCCGAACCGATCATCGAAAGGGCGACTGCGCCAGCCGGAACCACCGCCAGTGCCAGCGCGAAGATCAACGCATCGGCGGCGAGCTGGACGTGCCCGGCACGCCAGCCGCGGCGTTCCTGCAGGACCACCGCCAGCACGCCGATTCCGCCGAGACTGGCACGGTGGCGGATCAGGATCAGCAGGCCGTTGCCGAGCAACAGGCCTCCGGCAATGGCCGCGAACGGCGGCGCGATGCTGCCCACCGTGATCCAGCCCGGCATCCACTCGGCCAGTGCCGATACCGTCGCCACGGCGACGAAGGTCTTGGCCGTGAAGGCCCGACCCATGCCCCGCCAGGCCAACAGGTAGAAGGGCAGATTGAGGACGAAGAAGGTCACGCCCAGCGGCCAGCCGGCCGCATAGACGCCGAGAAAGGCAATACCCGCGGTGCCGCCGCTGAGCACGCCGGCCCCCCGAAACAGGGTCAATCCCAGCGACACCATCAGGCAACCGATGCCGATCGCCACCGCATCCTCGAACCGACTGTGGCGCGGAGGCGCTTCAGGCTTGTCCATCGGCGGCCTCGTCCACGTCGACGAAGAGCGCGAGCCACACGGCCGGATCGCTGGTGGCGAGCACGCGATGCCGCACGCGAGCCGGTATCAGCAGCCAGTCACCGCGCGCCAGGGTCAGCGGCGGGGCGTCCTCGAAGGCCAACGTCGCCCTGCCTTCGAGCAGACACACCCACTCGTCCTCGGCCTGGTCGTACCAGAAGCCGTCCGCCGACGCGTGGCCGCGCGATACGATGCGCTCGACGCGTACCCCGGCCCGCCCCCAAAGCCGCTCCACCGCCTCTTCGGCGATCACGGCGGGCAGCGGTTCGAAAAGATTGCCCCTGCGCGCTTTCATAGCCTGACGACTCGCTCCCGTGCCTGGTTGCCGCCAGATTGCACGAATCGAGGCACTTGCGTCTAATGGGAGTCCCTTCACGTGGAGACTGCCATGAGCGCGCACACCTACAAGCTGGTCGAGATCGTCGGCACTTCGCCGAACAGCCAGGACGAAGCCATCCGCAATGCGGTGGCGGAAGCCAGCAAGACGCTGCGCCACATGGACTGGTTCGAGGTGGTCGAATCGCGCGGCCACATCGTCGATGGGCAGATCGCCCACCATCAGGTCAAGCTCAAGATCGGCTTCCGTCTGGGCGACTGAACGACCCGGCCGACGCAACACAAATATTAGTATTTTCTGATATATTGAACACCACCCAGCCCCGACCCCCATCGCGAATGTTGCTGCGTCGCCTGCTTCCGATCGTCGTCATTGCCGCTGCCGCCGCCGGTTTTCTCGCCCTCAAGGCCAGCCGTCCCGCGGCGCCCCCGGTCGAGGCGCGCGAGCGTGTCTGGCGCGTCGAGACGCGGCGCGTGGCACCGGGCGACGTGCGGCCCACGCTCGTCGTCTATGGCCGTATCGAGGCACCCGACCGGCTGCGCGCTGCGGCGCCGGTGGCCGGGCGCATGCTCGAGGTCGCGGTGCGGGACGGTCAGGCCGTCGCTGCCGGACAGCTGCTGGCGCGCCTCGACCCCGGTGATCTGCGGCCCAGGGTCGAGCGCGCCCGGGCCGAGATCGAGCGCGAACGAATCCGCCATCGCCACGACCGCGAAGCCATCGATCAGGAACGCCGCCTGAGCGAGTTGGCCAAAGCCAGCGTCGCGCGCCTTTCGCAGCTCAAGAACGCCCGCCTGGGCGCCGAGAGCGCCCTCGATCAAGCCCGGGAGGCCCTGGCGCGGACCCGCCTTGCGGTGACCCAGCGCGAACAATCGCTGGCCGAGCACCCGGCGCGGCTCGCGCAGTTGCAGGCGACCCTGACGGAGGCGGAACGGGACGCCGCGCGTGGCGAGATCCGCGCGCCCTTCGCCGGACGCGCCACGGCAGTCGCGGTCGCCGCCGGCGACCAGGTCCAGCCGGGTCAGGTGCTGATGTCGGTCTATGCGGCCGACGGCTTGTTCCTGCGCGCCCGGGTGCCGGTCGATTACGCCGCCGAGTTGCGGCGGGCGCTGGCCGCCGGCGAGCCGCTCGCCGCCGCGGCCGAATACGGCGACCGCCGGCTCGCCGCCACGCTGGAGCGCATCGGCGGCGAGGCGGACGCCCGGGGCGTCGACGTGCTGCTGCGGCTCGAGGACGGCAGCGACGTACCGATCGGCGCCTTCCTCGCGGCACGACTGCAGCGACCGTACGCCAACGAAGTCTTCGAATTGCCCTACTCGGCGCTGCACGGCGGCAATCGCATCTACCGGGTCGAACAGGGCCGACTCGCCTCGGTGGCGGTGACGCGCGTCGGCGAGCGCCGCGACGGCGATCAGGTCCGGGTGCTGCTGCGCGCACCGGACCTCGTCGCCGGCAGCGAGGTCATGGTCACCCACTTGCCCAACGCCATCGACGGCCTCGCCGTCGAGCCCCTGGCGCGATGAGCGCCGGCAAACAAGGAATCCTGGCGGCGCTGCTGCGCCACCGGGTTGCCGCGAACGTGTTGATGCTGTTGGCCGTTTTCGCCGGCCTGGTCGGCGTCAGCCGAATGAACGTGCAATTCTTTCCGACCTTCGAACTGGACATCGTCAGCGTGCGGGTCGTGTGGAGCGGCGCTTCGGCGGAAGACGTCGAGGTCGGCATCATCGATCCCCTGGAAGAGCGCCTGAAGAACGTGGACGGCCTCAAGCGGATGAGTTCGACCTCGGCCCAGGGAATCGCCAGCATTACGCTCGAACTCGAGGAAGGCACGGATCCCTTGCTGGCGCTCGACCAGGTACGCCAGCGGGTGGACGAGTTCCGCAATCTCCCGCGGGATGCCGAAACCCCCCAGATCAGCCGGATCACCCGTTACGAGCCGATCGCACGCCTGCTGGTGCGCGGCGGTGACGTCGAGCAGCTTCGTCCCTGGGTCCGGCGCTTCGAGAGCGAACTGCTGGCCGGCGGCATCGACCGCATCGACATCACCGGCCTGCCTGAGCAGCGCATCGCCATCGAGATTCCGTCGGCGGCCCTGCAGACCCTGGGTCTGTCGCTGGTCGAAATCAGCGAACGGGTGGCCCAGATCGCCCGCGACGTTCCGGCCGGCATCGCCGGCGAGCGCGACGGTGCCCGCGAATTGCGCGGCCTCGAACAACGCCGCGACGCCGCCTCGTTCGCGGAACTGCCGGTGTCGAGCGAGCCCTCCGGCCTGATCCGGCTCGGCGACATCGCCGAGATCCGCCGCGAGCCGCGGCCCGGCGCGCTGACCCTCAGCGAAGGCGGCGACGCGGTGGTCGAGATGAAGCTGCAACGTGCCGAGAGCGGCCATTCGCTGCGCGCGGCCGAAGCGCTCGACCGCTGGCTCGCGCACACCCGCCCCACGCTGCCGCCGTCGATCACGCTGGAAGTGTTCGACGCCCAGTGGCAACTGATCCGCGACCGCATCGAATTGCTGATCAAGAACGGCCTCGGCGGCCTGCTGCTGGTGGTGCTGGTGCTCTACCTCTTCCTGCCCGCGCGGGTCGCCTTCTGGGTCATGGTCGGCATTCCGACCGCCTTCCTCGGCACCCTCGGCCTGATGCTGATCTTCGGCGGATCGATCAACATGATCAGCCTGTTCGCATTGATCATGGCGCTCGGCATCATCGTCGACGACGCGATCGTCGTCAGCGAGGACGCCGACACCCACCGCGGCATGGGCGAACCACCGGAAGCCGCAGCTCTGGGCGGCGCCCGCCGCATGTTGGCGCCGGTGATCGCAGCCTCGCTGACCACGGTGGCGGCCTTCGTACCGCTGATCATGGTCGGCGGCGTCATCGGCAACATCCTCGGCGACATCCCGTTCGTCATGGTGATGGTGATCCTGGCGTCGCTGCTCGAGAGCTTTCTGATCCTGCCCTCGCATCTCAAGAGCGCCTTGCGCGGCGAAGCCGCCGCCAAGACCTCGCGCCTGCGCCGGCGACTCGAAGACGGCTTCGCGCGTTTCCGCGACCACTACTTCCAGCGCCTGATGCGCTTGGCGCTGGCCTGGCGCGGCACCACCGTCGCCATCACCCTGGCGCTGATGGTGCTGGCGGTGGGCCTGCTTGCCGGCGGACGCATCGGCTTCGAATTCTTCCCGGCACCCGAAGGTCAGACCATCTATGCCAACGCCACCTTCGTCGCCGGCACGCCACGGCACGACACCGAGGCCTTCCTGCGCCGCCTGGAGCACGCGCTGGCCGAGACCGAGCGCGAACTCGGCGGCGATCTGGTGCACACCGCAGTGTCCTGGCTGGGTTCGACGGTCGGCACCGGCGCCGGCGGCAGCGCCCGCGGCGACCAGCTCGCGTCGATGATGATCGAACTGTCGCCGCCCGATAGTCGCAGCGTGCGCAACGATCGCTTTCTCCAGGTCTGGCGCGAGAAGGTGGCACCGGCGGCCGGCCTCGAACTGTTGACCTTCACTGCCCGACGCGCCGGGCCGCCGGGTCGCGACCTCAATGTGCGGCTGAGCGGCGACGATGCCGACGCCCTCAAGGCCGCCGCACTGGAGCTGGCCGAGACCATGAAGAGCATTCCCGGCGTCAGCGACACCGAAGACGACATGCCCTTCGGCCGCGAACAACTGATCTATCGACTGAGTCCGGCCGGGGAAGCGCTCGGCCTGACCACCGAAAGCCTGGGCCGCCAATTGCGGGCAGCCTTCGATGGCAGCCTCGCCCAACTGGTGCAGGTCGGACGCGACGAACTCGAAGTGCGGGTGCTGTTGCCACGCGACGAACGCACCCGCCTCGATGTCTTCGACCGCATCGCCATCCGCCTGGCGAGCGGCGAGTTCGCGCCGCTCGCCAGCGTCGCCTCCTTCGAGTCCCGGCGCGGCTTCGAAGCCCTGCGCCACGCCGACGGCCGGCTCGCGGTCGAGGTTTCGGGGGAGATCGACAGCCGACGCAGTTCCGCGGACATCATCCGCGCCGAACTGGCCCGCGAGACCTTGCCGGCGCTGGCCGCAAGACACGGCGTCGCCTTCAGCTTCGAGGGGCGCGCCAGCGACCAGCGCGAGACGATGGCCGACATGGGCCGCGGCCTGTTCGTCGGCCTGACCCTGATCTACTTCATCCTGGTATGGTCGTTTGCCTCGTGGAGCTGGCCGCTGGTGGTGATGGCGGCGATCCCGCTGGGTCTCGCCGGTGCCATCTTCGGCCACTGGCTGCTGGGGCTCAAGCTCACCATCCTGTCCATGTTCGGTCTGTTCGGCCTGTCGGGGATCGTGGTCAACAATTCGATCATTCTGGTGACGATGTTCCAGACCCTGCAGAAGAAGGGCATGGCACGCGAGGAAGCGCTGGTCGGTGCGTCCTGCGCCCGCTTGCGGGCGGTGCTGCTGACTTCGCTGACCACGATCGGCGGCCTCACACCGCTGCTCTTCGAGACTTCGTTGCAGGCCCAGTTCCTGATTCCGATGGCGGCGTCGATCGCCTTCGGCCTCGGCTTCTCGGCTGTGCTGGTGCTCTTTTTCGTGCCGGCGCTGCTGTCGCTGCTGGAAAGCCTCAAGCGCGTATTGGGCCGCCAAGCGGGCCGTGCCGCCGCTCCGGTGGAGGCCTGATCGGCCCTGCCCTGCGGTCGTCGCCATGGGATGTCTTCCCACTTCGGGTGCGGGGTGATACATTCCGCGCCGGAGCCGATGCCGTGAATCCTCGCCAACCCACCCTCCGTCGACGCGTGACCCTGAATGTCCTGGGCGTGCTGGCACTCCTGCTGCATCTCGCCAGTACCGCGTCGATGGCCGGCATGGGCGTCGACGGTCAGGTCGTCTGCACATCGCAGGGCCTGGTCTCGATATCGAGCCTTGCACCGGACGCCCCCGCCGGCGAGCTCGCCCACGAGTGCTGCGACCTCGGCTGCATCTGCGCCGCAGTGCCGTGCGACGGCTGTGGCGCGTCGTTCGATTTCACTGCCGACCGCAACCGTCGGCTGGCACGGGCGGCCCACGGGGCAGAGGCGCGCGCGCCGCCCGCCGAATACTCGCCCAGCGCCCCCCGCGGCCCACCGCCGCTCTCCTGACGCGACCGCTAGACGCCCGCGGGCAATGCCCGCCCGCGTCCCTATTGCGCGCGCTCGGTCGCCCGACCGAGCGCGCGATCGATCCGCTCAGGAGAAAAGAACATGAAACCCGAAATCACCGGGCGCCGTCGTGCGCCTGCGCGGCGCAAGCCGCTCGCCGCACTGACCGCGCTACCCTTCGGCTTGCTTTGGCTGCCCACCCCGGCCGCCTGCGCCGATGCCCCGGCGCTGACCCTGCCGGCCGTATCGGTCACCGGCACCCGCGAACAGCAGCCGCTCGCGGAGACGGCGGCTGCGGTCGGCGTCGTCGGCGAGGAGGCCGTACGCCTGGTGCGGCCCACCCACCCCAGCGAAATCGTCGGCCAGGTGCCCGGCGCGGCGGTCGCCGTCACCAACGGCGAGGGGCACACCACGGCGATCCGCCAGCCATTTACCACCGCGCCGGTCTATCTCTTCCTCGAGGACGGCGTACCGACCCGCTCCACCGGCTTCTTCAACCACAACGCCCTCTACGAGGTCAACCTGCCACAGTCCGGCGGCATCGAGGTCACCCGGGGCCCGGGTACCGCCCTGTACGGCTCCGACGCGATCGGCGGCATCATCAACGTGCTCACCCGCACGCCACCGCTCACCCCCGAGCTGTCGCTGTCCGCCGAGGCCGGCGGCCACGGTTGGTGGCGGCTGCTGGCCGGCGGCGGCGCGGGCTACGACGCCGGCGGCTGGCGGGCCGACGCGAACCTCACCCACACCGACGGCTGGCGCGACGGCACCGACTACGACCGCCACAGCGCCACGCTGCGCTGGGACCATGCGACGGACGACAGCACGGTCGCCAAGACGGTGCTGGCCTATTCGAGCATCGACCAGCAGACCGGCGCCGGTTCGCCGCTGATCCGCGACGATTTCGACCACGACCCGACCCGCAACTACAAGCAGATCGCCTTCCGCAAGGTCAACGCGTTGCGCCTTTCGAGCGCCATCGAGCATGAGGACGGTGCCGATCTCTACTCGCTGACCCCGTACTACCGCGACGACAGCATGGACCTGCTGGCGACCTTCCGCCTGGCCTTCGACCCCACCGTATACACCACCGAAAACCGCTCGATCGGGCTGCTGGCGAAGTGGCGCCGCGATCTGACGCCGATGCGAACGCGGCTGATCATCGGTGTGGACCTCGACCACAGCCCCGGCAGTCGCCTCGAACGGCGGCTGAACCTGGTGACCGAAGGCTCCGGTGCGTCGCGCGAATTCCTCGACTACAGCGTCGGCGGCGTGGCCTATGACTATGAGGTCAGCTTCACCGGCATCTCACCTTATGTCCATGCCGAGTTCTCGCCGACCGAACGCCTGCGCGTGAGCGCCGGCTTGCGCTACGACCACTTGCGCTACGACTTCGACAACGCCTTCGCCCCGGAGGCCGTGGCGGTGACGACGACCACCAATGGCAATCCGAGTACCCGCTACTATGGCCAGACGGCCGACGGCGAGGTCGACTTCGACCACGTCAGCCCGAAACTGGGCCTGAGCTTCGCGCTGACCGAGGCCAGCAGCCTGCATCTGGCCTGGACCCATGGCTTCCGGGCGCCTTCCGAGAGCCAGCTGTTCCGCCCATCGGCGGGGTCGAGTGCCGAAGCGGCCCAGGGATCGGCCGCATCCGCGCTGACGCTCGAGCCGGTCAAGGCCGACCAGATCGAAGCCGGGCTGCGCGGCCGCGTCGGCGCGCTCGACTACGACGCGGTGATCTACCAGCTCACCAAGCGCGACGACATCCTCAGCTATCGGGATACCGCCACCAACGCCACCACCGTGGTCAATGCCGGACGCACGACCCACCGCGGCATCGAACTCGCCGCCGGCCTGCCACTTGGCGGTGCGTGGCGCATCGATACCGCGCTGTCGTGGGCGCGCCACGAATACGGCGACTGGGTGGTTCCGGGCACGGCCGATTTCAGCGGCAACGAGATCGAAGCGGCCCCCCGCTTCCTCGGCAACACCCGGCTCGGCTGGTCGCCGACTGCAGGCACCCGCCTCCAACTCGAGTGGGTGCATGTCGGCAGCTATTGGATGGACCAGGCCAACACCACGCGCTACGGCGGCCACGACCTGTTCCATCTGCGCGCGGAATGGGCAGCAAGCGCCGGGCTGAGGCTGTTCGCCAACATCACCAACCTGGGTGACCATCGCTACGCCGACAGTGCCCAGATCTCATCGTCGACGCCGGTCTATTCGCCCGGCCTGCCGCGGACCCTGGTCGCCGGCGCGGAGGCGACATGGTGATCCGCAGGCTCTTCACCATGGCGCTCGCGCTGCTGATCGGCACCCACGCGAGCGGACAGCCGCCCCACGCCGGTCATGGCCAGCGGCCGGCCCTGGGTGCCTCGGCGGCCTTCGACGCCAACGGCCGGCTGTGGGCCGTCCATTCCGACGGCGAACACGTCCGGCTCTCGGCCTCCGACGACCATGGCCGCACGTGGCATCCAGCGGGCAAGGTCAACGCCGAGCCGGAGCCGATCGCGGCCAGCGGCGACAATCGGCCGAAGCTGGTGTTCGACCCGTCCGGGCGCCTGCACGTGAGCTGGACCCGGCCCTTGGCCAAGCCCTACACCGGCGAAATCCGCATCGCCAGCGCTACCACGCCGGGCGCCGCTTTTTCGCCACCGCGCACGGTACACCGGGACCGGCAAGCGATCACCCATCGCTTCGACGCGATCACGGTCGCCCGTGGCGGCGAACTGGTGGTGAGCTGGATCGACAAGCGCGACCTGGTGGCGGCCAGGGCCAAGGGCGAGGAGTATCGGGGGGCAGCGATCTACTACGCGGTGTCGCGGGACGGCGGAGGCAGTTTCGAACCCGAGCGGGCACTCGCGGCCCACAGCTGCGAGTGCTGCCGCATCGCCCTGGCGCCGACGCGCGACGGCAACGTTCAGGCGCTGTGGCGGCACGTCTTCGACCCCAACGTTCGCGACCACGCGACTGCGACGATCGGCCTCGACGGCCGCGACCGGCCGGTGCGGCGGGCGACCCGGGACGAGTGGGCGCTGGATGCCTGCCCCCACCACGGCCCGTCGATGGTCGAGGACCGGGCAGGCCGTCTCCACGCGGTCTGGTTCACCGGCGCGCCAGGCCGCGAAGGCGCCTATTACGGACGTCTCGGCGCCGACGGCATGGAGGCGGTGATGCGGCTGCCGGATGCGCGCGCCGCCCACGCCGATCTCGCCGTCCGCGACGACGTGGTGGTGCTGGCCTGGAAGCGCTTCGACGGGCAGGCCACCGAGCTGAGGACGCTGCGCTCGCAGGACGGCGGCGACAACTGGGGAGAGGCACACAGCCTGGCGAGGACCACCGGCGCCTCGGGCCAACCCTTCGTCCTGGTCGAAGCCGGCCGCTTCCACGTCTTCTGGCACGGGCGGGAATTCCCGCTCGGCACCTGGCGCCTGCCATGAAGCGGCTGCTCGTTGCCGTTCTGCTGTCGGCGTCAGCCGCCGCGTTCGCCGCCCCGCCCCGGCCCTTCGATGAAGCGTCGCTGGCCGGCATCCGCCGGCAGCTCGACGGACGGCCGTTCATTCTCGCGCTGTGGTCGATCCACTGCGCACCGTGCCGGGAGGAACTGCCCCGGCTGCAGGCCTTGGCCCGCCGCTACCCGACGGTGCCGGTGGTCTTCGTCGCAGCCGACCCGCCCGAAGCGCACGGTGACGTCGAGCGGCTGTGGCAGGCCATGGCGATGGACGGCCCCCCCGGTTGGGCCTTCGCCCACGACTATCTCGAGCGCCTTCGGTTCCGGATCGACCCCGACTGGTTCGGCGAGCTGCCACGCACCTACTTTCACGCTGCCGATCACACGTCGCGGGCCCACAGCGGCGTCGTCGATCTGCAGCAGACGGAAGCGTGGCTGTCCGCGGTCTCGGCGGCGCCCTGAGCATCCGACCGGCACGAACGCCTGCCCCATCCTCGGGCAGGCGTTCAGACCATCTTCGCGGGCGTCACCCAACGATCGAACTCCTCTGCGCCCACCCAGCCCGAAGCGAGCGCCGCCTCGCGCAACGTGGTGCCGTCGACATGCGCCCGCTTGGCGATGGCCGCGGCCTTGTCATAGCCGATGTGGGGCGTCAGCGCAGTGACCAGCATCAGCGAGCGGGACATCAGTTCGGCGATGCGCGGCCGGTTCGGCGTGAGACCGCGCACGCAGTGCTGCTCGAAGCTTTCCATGCCGTCGGCCAGCAGGCGCACGCTGCCGAGGAAATTGTGGATGATCACGGGCTTGTACACGTTCAGCTCGAAATTGCCCGAGGCGCCGGCGATGCCGAGCGCGACATCGTTGCCCATCACCTGGGCACAGAGCATCGTCAGGGCCTCGCACTGGGTCGGGTTGACCTTGCCCGGCATGATCGAACTGCCCGGTTCGTTGGCCGGCAGCACGATCTCACCGAGCCCGCTGCGGGGTCCCGATGCCAGCCAGCGCAGATCGTTGGCGACCTTGGCCAGCGCGGCAGCCAGGGTTCGCAACGCACCGTGGGCAGCGAGCATCGGCTCGTGCCCGGCCAGGGCGGCGAATTTGTTGCCGGCGCTGGCGAACGGCAGCCCGCTCTCCGCCGCCAGCAGCCCGGCCACCTGTTCGCCGAAGCATGGCGGCGCGTTGATGCCGGTACCCACCGCGGTGCCACCGATCGCCAGCACGTGGAGGCCCGGCAGCGCCGCATCGATCGCCTGTCGGGCGAGGCCGAGCTGCGCCACATAGCCGGAGAATTCCTGCCCCAGGGTCAGTGGTGTCGCATCCTGCAGGTGGGTACGGCCGATCTTGACGATCTCGCCGAAATCCTTCGCCTTCCGGGCCAGCGTGGCTTGCAGGGTGTCGAGCGCCGGCAGCAGGCGTTCGCGCAGCATGTGCACCGCCGCCACGTGCATCGCGCTCGGAAACACGTCGTTGGACGACTGCCCGAGATTGACCTCGTCGTTGGGGTGCACCATGCGCCCCGCCCCGCGCGCTCCTCCGAGCAGCTCCGAGGCCCGGTTGGCCAGCACCTCGTTGACGTTCATGTGGCTCTGGGTGCCGGAACCGGTCTGCCACACCGACAGCGGGAATTCGTCGTCGTGCCGACCTTCACGCACTTCCTGGGCGGCACGCACGATGGCCTTCGCCTTGGCGTCGTCGAGTCGCCCGAGATCGGCGTTGATGCGCGCACAACAGGCCTTGAGCTCGGCCACCGCCCGAATCAGCTCGAGCGGCATGCGCTCACTGGAGATCGCGAAATTCACCAGCGCGCGCTGGGTCTGCGCACCCCACAGGCGCGACTTCGGCACCGCGACCTCGCCCAGCGTGTCACGCTCGATGCGGGTCGCCTCGGCGGGATCGCCGCTAGCCATGGAGTTCGGCGTTGAGTTCGTCGATGATCGGTGCCCAATCGGCGTCTTCCTGGATCTCCTCGCGCAGGAACGTGGCCTGAGCCTGCGACCAGAACGGGGCCTCGGACAAGCGTACGTCTTCCGCCAGCGGTCGATGGGTCTCGATGAAGCGGGCGATCGATGCCTCGTCGTTCGGCAGTCCGAGTTGGGCGAACAGGTTGGACATGGTGTGAATGGGCGCTTCCATGGTGTCCTCCGGGGTTGGCAAACAATGGATGGGACGCCCTCATCGCCGTCGAGTTTCCACCGAACGCCGGCCACGGGCCCCGATCAGGCCGTTGGCCAGGGCCGTCCCCAGCAGGATGATCGCGCAACCCCACAGCATCTGCCAGGTAATTCGCTCACCACCCAGCCAGGCGCCCCACAGCATGCCGAACAGCGGCACCAGGAAAGTGACCGAAATCGCCCGTGCCGGCCCGATGCGGGCAATCAGGCGGAAGTACAGAAAATAGGCGAAGCCGGTGCACACCACGGCCAGGGCCACGACCGCCAACCAGACAGCCGTCCCGGGCAGCCGTGGCGGCCATGTCGCGAGCGCGAACGGCAGCAGCATCACGGCGGCGAAGAACTGGCTGGCGGTCGCCACGGCGAGCGGGGCAACCGCGGACAGGTGGCGCTTGGTGAAATTGGCGGCAACGCCGTAGGACAAGGTCGCACCGATGCAGGCCAGCACCGGCCAGCCGGCGCCGCCGGCGTCGAACGAAGCCTTGTCCCACGACAACACGGCGACGCCGGCGAATCCCAATACCAAGCCGGCGACCGCCGCCGCCGACAGACGATCGCGCAGCCACAGAAATGCCACCAGCGCGGCCCACAGCGGCGAGCTGGCGTTGGCGACCGCGGCGAAGCCGGCCGGCAGGGTCGTCAACGCCCAGGCATACAGGGTGAAGGGCAAGGCCGAGTTGGTGAATCCGACAAAGGCCAATGCCGCGCTGCGTTCCCGCGCGACGGCCAGTCCTCCTTGCCAAGCCAGCACCGGCAGCAACACCAGCGCGGCGATGCCGACCCGCAGCTCGATCAACGCGAACGCCCCGAAGGCCGGCGATGCCAGGCGCATCAGTAGGAAGGAGGCGCCCCAGACCGCCGCCAGCAGCACGAGATCGGCCAGATCGCGCCGAGCGGTCATCCAGGCAGGACGCCTTCGAGGGCCAGCAGCCGACGCTTGCGGGCCAGGCCGCCGGCATACCCGCGCAATGCGCCGTCGCCGCCGAGCACCCGGTGACAGGGCACCAGCAACAGGATGGGGTTGCAGGCCAGTGCGCGACCGACGGCCCGCGCAGCGCCCGGGCGCCCCACCGCCACGGCCAGCGCGCCGTAGCTGCACACCCGACCGCGACCGATCGCCATCACGGCCTGCCAGATCTGCTGACGAAACCGGGTTGCACCCGGCCAGGCGATCGCATCGGGCGTGGCCTCGCCGTGCGCGAACCAGCGATCGACCAGCCTTTGTACGGAAACATCGGTGGGCAGCGCGCCGGGCGCAGCGCGGCCATCGTCGAATACGAGGCCGACGATGCGCCCATGGCGGTCGAGGGACGCCACCAAGCCGCCGAGCGGCGAGCGCGCCGCCACTTGCCACCGTTCATCGTTCATCCCGGTTCTCCAGTCGCATCCACAGGTGCAGCACGGCGTAGGCGCGCCACGGCCGCCACGCTTCCATGCGTTGGCGGACGATCGCCCGCGAGTCTTCGCCGAGGGCCCGATGCACGCCGACATCGCCTTCCGGCAGCGCATCCGGCCACGACGCCGCCCGCATCAGGATGTAGTCGGCAGTCCATGGCCCGATGCCGGGCAGCGCCACCAGCCGTGTCCGGGTCTGGGTCAGCGGCCCGAGCCCGTCGAGGTCGATCGTGCCGGCGTCGAGTGCCCGCGCCAGCGCCAGCACCGCGCGAACCCGGGCCGGCATGACACCGAGGCCCTCGAATGCCTCGGGGTCCAGCGCGGCGACGGCGGCCGCTGCCGGAAACGCACGGTCGAGCCCGTGCCATGGCGTCTCGACCGGCAGCCCGAAGCGGTCGGCAAAGCGCGCAGCCAGGGTCCGCGCGGCGGCCACGCTGACTTGTTGCCCCAAGATCGCGCGCACCCCGATCTCGAATCCATCGACCGCACCCGGCACCCGCAGGCCGGGCCGCTCTCGGGCCAGATCGCCGAGCGTCTCGGCCACCTCCAGGGGATCGCAGGCCAGGTCGAACAGGCGCCGAAGGCGGGCGAGGACCTCCGCGACCATCGGCAGCAGCGCCTCGTCCATGCGCACCCGCAGGGCCGCCGCAGCCGAATCGGGGCGCACCGAGACCCAGCCGACGCCACCCGTCGATGCCGGCAAGCGCAGAATCCGCCGATAGACGGCTGTGCCATCTGCGTCGTCGACCCGCTCCACGCCGGGGATCGCGCGCCGCCGGAGAAAACCGGCCAGCGAGGGCCAGTCGAGCGGCGGGCGATAGGCGAGCCGGAACTCCGCCTCGCCATGGCTGCCGCCGCGGAGCCGCATCCTGCGCAACTCGCTCGGCGCCTGCCGATAGGCCTGCAGGAAGCGACGATTGAAGGTCCGCAGGCTGCCGAAGCCGGCCGCCAGCGCGACCTCGCCCACCGGCATCGCCGATTCGGACAGCAGGCGGCGGGCCAACTGCAGGCGGCGGCTGTTGCGGTAGGCCACTGGCGTAACGCCGAATTCCTGGGCGAACAGTCGCCGCAGATGGCGTTCGCCGACGCCGATACGGTCGGCCAGCGTGCGCATCGGCAGGTCCGCCGCCAGCCCACGTTCGATCCACTCGGCCGCGGCCCTGGCGAGATGGGCGCCGGCGTCGATCGGCGCCCGGCCCGGCGCATGTTCCGGTCGGCAGCGCAGGCAGGGTCGGAAACCGGCCTGCTCGGCCGCTTCCGCACTGACGAAAAAGCTGCAATTCTCGCGCTTCGGCGTGCGCACACGGCAGATCGGGCGACAGTAGATGCCGGTGCTGCGTACGCCGACGAAGAAGCGACCATCGAAACGCAGGTCGCGGCTCAGCAGGGCCTGGTAGCAGATGTCCGAAGCGGGCAGATTCATGAACCGATTATCGCGCCGGGGCGAGCCAGACGCTGGCCGAAAGCGGACACACAATTCCACAGCACGGCGGTCCGAACGCAGCCAGCCATGCAGATGGAGTGACACACGGTGATAGAATCAGTGCCTAGAATTCCAGGGGAGCTCGATGATCATCGGCGAGCAGTTGCGGGTCGAAATTCAGCGCAACGTGGCCGCGGCACTGGCCGAGGACGTCGGCTCCGGTGATCTCACGGCGCACCTGATTCCCGATGCGGTCCAGGCGCGTGGGCGGGTGATCACCCGGGAATCCGCCATTCTGTGCGGCAGCGCGTGGTTCGACGCAGCCTTCGCCGCGCTGCAGCCCAATGCCCTGATCACCTGGCACGCCGTCGATGGCGACCGTCTTGAGGCCGGCCAGGCCATCTGCGACATCATTGCCTCGGCCCGCAACCTGCTCACCGCGGAGCGCACGGGCCTGAACTTCCTGCAACTGCTGTCGGCGACGGCGAGCCTGACCCGCCGCTACGTCGACGCCGTGGCCGGCACCGGCGCCGACATCGTCGATACGCGCAAGACCTTGCCGGGGCTGCGGCTCGCGCAGAAGTACGCGGTCCAGGTCGGCGGCGGCGTCAACCACCGCATCGGGCTCTACGACGGCATCCTGATCAAGGAGAACCACATCATCTCGGCGGGTGGCGTTCGCCAAGTGCTGGAAATCGCCCGCCGGATCGCCAGCGGCAACGCGTTCATCGAGATCGAGGTCGAATCGATCTCCCAGTTGCGCGAGGCCCTGGATGCCGGCGCCCGCATGGTCCTGCTCGACAACATGGGTCTCGATGACATGCGCGAGGCCGTGCGGATCAATGCCGGGCGGGCGGAACTCGAGGCGTCGGGTAGCGTCAGCCTGGCGTCGGTGCGGGAAATCGCCGAGACCGGTGTCGACCGCATCTCGATCGGCGGCCTCACCAAGAACGTGCAGGCCATCGACCTGTCGCTGCGCCACATCGAGGAATGAAGACGATGCGTCAGCGCCGAACACTGCGACCGGGAGTCTGAGAATGCTGTTCACCCTGTACTACATTCTGGCCGTCGTCATCCTGGTGCTGCATTTCACCGGCTTTCTCGAACGCCGCCGCCTCGAGTGGCTGGTCTACGTCGTGGCATTGACCGTCTTTCCGGCCGTGCTCTACCTGTAGGCGCGCGGCGCCCGCTGGCCGAGAGGACGGCGGCACGAGCCATCCCCCGGCCTGCTTCGGCGCCCGCCTCGGCCGACAAGCGCATCACATCAGTCGGTTCGACGCGCCACCAGATCGATCAGCGCCGAGCGGCCATGGTGCCCGCTTCCCTCGTGGATCTCCTGCTCATAGCACCGCAGGCACAGGATCTCCATGTCGGCAAAGGCTTGGCGGAGCATCACCTCGGTGTACATGTGCGCCGCATCGGGTGGTCCGCCGGTGCCGTATTCGACTTGTTTCGGCGTGTAGCCGTGCAACATCAGCAACCCACCGGGCTTGACCGCAGTGCGCAGGCGGTCGAACAGGCGCGGGCGTTCGGCGGGCGTCGCGAACTGGATGAAGATCGCGACGACGGCATCGTAGTCCGCCACGGGCCACGCCCATTCGAGCACGTCGGCCCGTTCGAACTCGACCGTGACGCCCAGGCGCTCGGCGAAAGCCGCCGCCTTGCTCAGCGCCGCCGGCGAGAACTCCACCGCATGCACGCGATGCCCCTGGCGGGCGAGCCAGACACTGTTTCGGCCCTCGCCGTCGGCCACCGACAGCACCCGTGCGCCAGACGGCAGGCGAGCCGCTTCGGCGACCAGGAAGTGATTCGGCCGCTCGCCGAAGACGAAGGCCTCGCCGGCGTCGGCAAAGCGCTGGTTCCACATCTCCAGGCTCATCGATGTTCAGGCACAATGCCGCTCGATGAAGGCGCGGATCGCACCGACCTCCGCGTCCATGACCTCGACACGCTGGGGCAGCGACTCGATATCGGCGAGGTCGGCGGGCCGATCGGGGACGCGACCCAGGGCCTCGCGGATGGTGTCCTCGAACTTGGCCGGCAGTGCCGTCTCGAGCACCAGCATCGGCACGCCGGCCTGCCTGTGCTCGAGCCCGACCTTGAGCCCATCGGCGGTGTGGGTATCGATCACCACACCCCAGGTGTCGAAGCAGTGGCGGATCGTCGCCAGCCGGTCGGCATGGCAACTGGCCCCCGAAACGAATCCGTATTCCTCGATGCAGGCCCAGTACGGCGAGCCCACCAGGTCGAAGGATGCACCCGACTCGACGCCGCTCCACAATTCGCTCACCACCTGGCCGTCACGGCCGACCAGATCGAAGACGAAACGCTCGAAGTTCGACGCCTTCGAGATGTCCATCGACGGGCTGGAGGTGGCCTGGGTCTCGGCCGTCGTGCGTGGCCGGTAGGTGCCGCTGCGGAAGAACTCGTCGAGCACGTCGTTCTCGTTCGTGGCGAGCACCAGGCGCTCGATCGGCAGGCCCATCATGCGAGCAATGTGGCCGGCGCAGATGTTGCCGAAGTTGCCCGACGGCACGGCGAAGGCGACGCGCTCGTCGCTGGACGCGGTGGCCGCGAAATAACCCTTGAAGTAATAGACGATCTGCGCCGCGACCCGACCCCAGTTGATCGAGTTGACCGCGCCGATCTTGTGGCGCGCCTTGAAGTCGTGGTCGTTCGAGACCGCCTTGACGATGTCCTGGGCGTCGTCGAACATGCCGCGCACCGCGATGTTGAAGATGTTCTCGTCCTGCAGCGAGTACATCTGGGCGCGCTGGAACGCACTCATGCGACCGTGGGGCGAGAGCATGAAGACCCGCACGTTGTGCTTGCCGCGCATCGCGTATTCGGCGGCCGAACCGGTATCACCGGAGGTCGCTCCGAGGATGTTGATGGCCTCGCCCCGCCGCGCCAGCACGTACTCGAACAGATTGCCGAGCAACTGCATGGCCATGTCCTTGAAGGCCAGCGTCGGCCCATTGGACAGTTCGAGCAGGCCGAGGCTGCCGGGCTCCAGCCAGCGTACCGGCGTGATCTCCCGCGGGTCGTCGCCCGCGCGGGCGTGGCAATAGACTTCGGCGGTGTAGGTGCGGCTGCAGATTTCGCGCAGATCGTCGGGCGGGATGTCGTCGATGAAGCGCGACAGGATCTCGAACGCCAGTTCGGCATACGATAGCGTGCGCCAGGCATCGAGTTGGGCACGACCGACCTGGGGATAGGATTCCGGCAGATAGAGCCCACCGTCGGGCGCCAGGCCGCCGAGCAGGATGTCGCAGAAGCTTTGCGCGGGCGCCCGCCCGCGCGTGGAGATGTAACGCATGCGCAATGTCCGTCGGGACGGATCGCCGACCGGCGATCCGCGGGTTATCACTTGTCGAGGTCTTCCAGACGCAGGCGGGTGAGTTTTCCGACCACCACCGGCAACTGCTCGATCTTCAGCACTGCGTCGTTGATGCGCCCTTCGATCGAGCGATGGGTCAGGATGATGATGTCGGTCTGGTCCTCGCCCTCGTCCGGCTCGCGCTGCAACATGGCGTCGATCGAGATCTGGTTGTCGGCCAGGATGCGCGTGATGTCGGCCAGCGCGCCGGGCTGGTCGGCCACCCGCATGCGCAGATAGCAGGCGGTTTCGGCTTCTTCGATCGGCAGCACCGGCTGATCCGCCATCTGGTCGGGCTGGAAGGCCAGATGGGGCACCCGATGTTCCGGGTCGGCCGTATGCAAGCGCGTCACGTCCACCAGGTCGGCGATCACCGCACTGCCGGTGGGCTCGGCGCCGGCCCCCTGGCCGTAATACAGGGTCGGGCCGACGGCATCGCCGTGCACCAGCACGGCATTCATCGGCCCCTCGACGTTGGCGATCAGGCTCTTCGCCGGCACCAGCGTCGGGTGCACCCGCAACTCGACGCCGTGCTCGCGGCGACGGGCGATGCCGAGCAGCTTGATGCGATAGCCCAGGCGCTCGGCGTAGCGGATGTCCACCGACTCCAGGCCGACCAGGCCCTCGACGTGACACTTGTCGAACTGCACCGGAATGCCGAAGGCGATCGAGGCCATCAGCGTGGCCTTGTGGGCGGCGTCGAAACCACCGATATCCGTGGTCGGGTCGGCCTCGGCGTAGCCCAGCGCCTGAGCCTCCTTGAGCACATCGGCAAAGGGCAGCCCCTTGTCGCGCATCTCCGACAGAATGTAATTGGTGGTGCCGTTGATGATGCCGGCGAGCCAGTCGATGCGGTTGGCGGAGAGGCCTTCGCGCAGCGCCTTGATGATCGGGATTCCCCCGGCGACCGCCGCCTCGAAGGCCACCATCACGCCCTTCTTCTGGGCCGCCTCGAAGATCTCGGTGCCATGCACGGCGAGCAGCGCCTTGTTGGCGGTGACCACGTGTTTGCCGTTGTCGATGGCCTGGAGCACGAGTTCCTTGGCCACGGTATAGCCGCCGATCAGTTCGATGACGATGTCGATGTCGGGATCCGACACCACGGCGAAGGCATCGTCGGTAAGCGCGACCCCGTCGCCGGCAACGCGGCGCGCCAGTTCGAGGTCGCGATCCGCGACACGGGTGATGCGGATCGGCCGGCCGGCGCGACGGGTGATTTCCTCCTCGTTGCGCTTGAGTACAGTGAAGGTACCGCCGCCGACGGTACCGATGCCCAGCAGACCCACGTTGATCGGTTTCATACGAGCTTCTTCCTGAAGGAAAACGAGGGGATCGAGAACCCCTCACGGAAATAGAAGGCATGCGCGCGTTCGCGCTGGACTCCGGAATCCAGCGCCAGCACGTCACAGCCGGTACGCCGTCCCTCGCCCGCCAGCCAGCCGAGCAGGAACTTGCCGACGCCCCTGCCCCGCAGGGCTTCGTCGGTCACGAGGTCGTCCACGTACAGGCGACGCCCCTCGTAGGTGTTATCGACGATCCGCCACAGCGCCAGGCCGACGACCCGATCGTCATGCACGGCCGCCGCCAGACGGGCCCCGCCTGCACACACCGCCTCGATTCGGGCGACGTAGTCGCCGACCAGTTTCGGCCGCAACTGGCGGTGCACCTCGGCCGCCGTCGAAACAAGGCCGGGCGCGACAAAGCGTCCGGCCTGGTCGGTCAGCTCGACCATCTGCAATTCAGCCAGCATGGCGCTTTCGATAGTGCCCGAGGAAGCGTTCGATGCGCCCCATGGCGTCACGCAGGTCGTCCTCGTGGGGCAGGAACACGACCCGGAAATGATCCGGCTGGGGCCAGTTGAAGCCGCTGCCCTGGACCACCAGCACCTTCTCCTCTTCGAGCAGCTGGAGGATGAATTTCTGGTCGTCGCGGATCGGATAACGCGCCGGATCGAGCCGCGGAAACAGGTACAGCGCGGCCTTGGGCTTGACGCAACTGACGCCGGGAATCGCCGTCAGCATCTCCCAGGCGAGATCGCGCTGCCGGGTCAGGCGACCGTCCGGCGCGATCAATTCCTCGATGCTCTGGTAGCCGCCGAGCGCGGTCTGGATCGCCCACTGGCCCGGCACGTTCGAACACAGTCGCATCGACGCGAGAATGGTCAGGCCTTCGATGTAGTCCTGGGCATGGCGCTTTTCGCCGGACACCACCATCCAGCCGGCGCGATAGCCGCAGGCCCGGTAGTTCTTCGAGAGGCCGTTCATGGTCACGAACAACACGTCGTCGGCGAGGGAGGCGATCGAGGTGTGGCTGCGGCCGTCGAACAGGGTCTTGTCATAAATTTCGTCGGCGAACACCACCAGATTGTGTTGCCGCGCAATCTCGACCAGTTCGAGCAGCATCTCCTCCGGGTAGAGGGCGCCGGTCGGGTTGTTGGGGTTGATCACCACCAACGCCCGCGTTTGGGGCGTGATCCGCGCGCGGATGTCGTCGAGATCGGGCAGCCAATCGGCCGACTCGTCGCACACGTAGTGCTGCGGCACCCCGCCGGACAGCGACACCGCCGCCGTCCACAACGGGTAGTCCGGCGCCGGGATCAACACCTCGTCGCCGTTGTTGAGCAGGGCCTGCATGCACATCACGATCAGCTCGGAGACGCCGTTGCCGATGTAGATGTCCTCGATGCCGACGCCCGGGATCTTCTTCTGCTGGGTGTAGTGCATGATCGCCTTGCGTGCGGCGAACATGCCCTTCGACTCCGAATAACCGGAAGCCTCGCGCAGGTTGTGGATGACGTCGACGACGATCTCTTCGGGCGCCTCGAATCCGAACGGGGCGAGATTGCCGATGTTGAGCTTGACGATGCGGTGACCCTCGTCCTCCAACTGCTTGGCGCGGCTCAGCACCGGTCCCCGGATGTCGTAGCAGACGTTGGCCAGCTTGGCCGATTTGTGGAGCGCTGCCGGCATCGCGCGCTCGGCTGCGGCCGCGGGCGTCTTCGCGTCGGCCTTGCTGGCGATGGAAAGTTCGGCTCTTCGAGTCATGGCAGCACCATCCGGGTGGGGTCCGGCCGCTCTCCCGGGGACGGGATGGCGGCAAAAGGACAAAGGATATAATGGTATTCAATCGCCTCCCCCCCCGCAATCGAGCCCCCCGTCCGCATGAAACTATTTCTCGACAAGAACGACGAGCGCAATACCGTCACCGCCTACGCGCACGATCACGTCAAAGTCAACCAGGAGCGCTACGAGGTCAATCTGGTCGTGCTGCCGGCCACGGTCCGCACCGATTGGGCCACCGGCGGATTCGACGCGCTGACCGAAGCGGATTTCGAGGCGCTGGCGGCGCTCGGCGTCGAGATCGTGCTGATCGGCACCGGCAGCCGCCAGCGCTTCCCCGCGCCGGCCCTGCTGCGCCCGCTGATGCAGGCACGCATCGGTTTCGAGGTGATGGATCTGGGTTCCGCCTGCCGTACCTTCAACATTTTGGCGGGCGAGGGACGCAGTGTTGCCGCCGCGCTGATCTTCGACCCCGCCTGAATCGCCGTCGGCCGACAGCATCGAGCCGAATTGCCAGCGACGCGACGCTTGCGTACGCTCGCGCTTCCAGCAATCGACTCGGAGAACGACAGATGGTCGGAGAGAGCGCACCGGACTTCACGCTGCCCGCCACCTCGGGCCTGGAGATCACGCTGTCCGCCTGCCGCGGAGGCAAGGTCGTACTGTACTTCTATCCAAAGGACAGCACGCCGGGCTGCACCAACGAGAGCAAGGATTTCCGGGATCTCCACGAGCACTTCGTGGCCGCCGGCTGCACCGTGTTCGGCATATCCCGCGATGGCCTCAAATCCCATGACAACTTCAAGGCCAAGCAGGAACTGCCGTTCGATCTGATCTCGGACAAGAACGAGACAGCGTGCGAGGCCTACGGCGTGATGAAGCAGAAGAACATGTACGGGCGCCAGGTCCGCGGCATCGAGCGGTCGACCTTCCTGATCGACGCCGACGGACGGGTGGCACGCGAATGGCGCAAGGTCAAGGTGCCGGGCCACGCCGCCGAGGTGCTCGAAGCCGTTCGCTCCCGCTGACTTCCGCTCGACTACGGAGACCATTCGATGGCCACACGTCGCACCGCGAAGTCCCCGAAGACCAAGCTCTTCGTGCTCGACACCAATGTCCTGATGCATGACCCGACGAGCTTCTTCCGTTTCGAGGAGCACGACATCTACGTGCCGATCATGACCCTGGAGGAACTCGACGACAACAAGAAGGGCATGTCCGAAGTGGCCCGCAATGCCCGCCAGGCCACCCGCACCCTCGACGAGATCGTCACGTCCAGCGAGCACGGCATCGCCCAGGGCATCGAACTCGACGCCCCATCGCGCGGACTGGCCACCGGCAGGCTGTTTCTGCAGGCCGAGGCGATCGGCATCCGCCTCCCGGACGGCTTACCGACCGGGCGCGGCGACAACCAGATTCTCGGCGTCATCCTCCATCTGTCCGAAACGACGCCGAAGCGCCAGGTCATCCTGGTCTCGAAAGACATCAACATGCGGATCAAGGCCCGCGCGCTGGGTCTCGAAGCACAGGACTACTTCAACGACAAGGTGCTCGAGGACGCCGACCTGCTCTATACCGGCGCCCGCGAGCTCGACCAGGCCTTCTGGGAAAGCCATGCCAAGGGCATGGAGTCGTGGAAGGAAGAGGGTCGCACCTACTACCGCCTGAGCGGGCCGGCGGCCGCCGACATGCTGGTCAATGAATTCGTCTACCAGGATGGGGAGCAGCCCCTGCAGGCCTGGGTCACCGACGCCGGCGGCGCCAGCTTTACGCTCGAGTCGCTGATCGACTACAGCCACCAGAAGAACAGCGTGTGGGGCATCACCGCGCGCAACCGCGAACAGAATTTCGCCCTCAACCTGCTGATGGACCCCGAGGTCGACTTCGTCACCCTGCTGGGCCAGGCCGGTACCGGCAAGACCCTGCTGACCTTGGCCGCCGGCCTCACCCAGGTGCTCGACGCGAAGCGCTACGCCGAGATCATCATGACCCGGGTGACGGTGCCGGTGGGCGAAGACATCGGCTTCCTGCCCGGCACCGAAGA
>JAGRFZ010000042.1:0-8406 GCA_020445785.1 Rhodocyclaceae bacterium | reverse complement strand
GCAGCCGCATCAAGGTCAAGAGCCTGAACTTCATGCGCGGCCGGACCTTCATCAACAAGTTCCTGATCATCGACGAAGCGCAGAACCTGACGCCGAAGCAGATGAAGACCCTGATCACGCGGGCCGGCCCCGGCACCAAGGTGGTCTGCCTCGGCAACATCGCCCAGATCGACACGCCCTACCTGACCGAAGGCAGTTCGGGACTGACCTATGTCGTGGATCGCTTCAAGGGCTGGGCCCACTCCGGACACATCACGCTGCAGCGCGGCGAACGCTCGCGGCTGGCCGATCACGCGGCGGACGTGCTCTGACCCTCGCCGGAGCGCTGCGCCGAGCTGCTGCAGCGGCTCCGGCCCAGGGGTCAGGATGAAGCCCCGGGCCGGCTGGCGCCGGGTGCGCGATCGGAATCTTGAGCCAGATCAGCCGGTGCGAGCATCGCGCGGACTATACTTTTCATTTTTACAACCTCGACCCGGATCGCATCGATGAATACTCAGGCCGCCGAGATGCTGCAAGGTGCCAGTCTCGACTTTCTGCGCCGCCACTCCCCCTTCGACCGCATGGAGGCAGAGGCCCTCGGCTTCGTCGCCGAGCGCCTGGTGCTGACCTTTCACGCCCGCGACAGCGTGATCCTGTCGCCCGAGATGGGCCAGGTCCGGCATCTGCACATCGTACAGCGGGGCAAGGTCCTCGCTCGCCAGGCCGGCAGCGTTTCGGTGACCGAGTATTCCGCCATGACCCTGGGGCCCGGCGAATGCTTCCCGATCGGTGCGCTCTCGGCCCACCGGCCGTCCACCAACACCTATATCGCAGTCGAGGACAGCTTCGTCTTCCAACTGGCGGCCGAGGACTTCATGCAGTTGATGGAGATGAGCCCGGTCTTCCACCTGTTCTGCACCAAGTACATCGCCAGCCTGCTCAACCAGTCGCGCGAACAACTGCAAAGCCAGTTCGCCCAGCGCGCCGCCGAACAGCAGACCATGACCACCCCGCTCGGGCAACTGGTCAATCGCGAGCCCGTGTATGTCACTCCGGAGGTCAGCAGCCGCAAGGCCCTCGAACACATGGCCCAGCACCGGGTGGGCTGCCTGGTCATCGCGGACGCCGAGCAGCGGCCGAAGGGCATCGTCACCCAGAGCGATCTGCTCGAGCGCGTGATTCTCGCCGGGTTCGACCTGGAACGTCCGGTGACCGACCTCATGACCGGTTCGCCGCACATGCTCAGCGCCTCGGCGTCTGCCTACGACGCCGCACTGGAAATGGCCACCCACGGCGTGCGGCACCTGCTGGTACTCGATGGCGACCGCCGCCTCAAGGGCGTCGTCTCGGAACGCGACCTGTTTTCGCTCCAGCGCATCGGCCTGCGCCAGATTCGGGCGGGGATCGAGAACGCGGACGACCTCGAGGCCATGCAGCAGGCCAGCCGCGACATCCGCCAGCTGGCGCTGAACCTGATCGCCCAGGGCATCGGCTCGGAGCAGCTCACGCAGTTCATCTCGGCACTCAACGATGCGCTGACCCGCCGCCTGATCGAGCTGCAGCTCGAGAAGCACGAACTGCAGGAGCTCGACTTCTGCTGGCTGGCCTTCGGCTCGGAGGGTCGCCACGAACAGACTCTGTCCACCGACCAGGACAACGGAATCATCTATGCCGTGCCGGAGGGCGCCGACCGCGAAACCCTGAAGCAGCAGATCCTCACCTTTGCCCGGGCCGTCAACGAGGACCTCGCCGCCTGCGGCTTCCCGCTGTGCAAGGGCAACATCATGGGCAGCAATCCCGAGCTGTGCCTGACCCTGGAGCAATGGCAGCGGCGCTTCGTCGCCTGGATCAACGAGCCGGACCCCCAGGCGCTGCTCAACGCGACCATCTTCTTCGACTTCCGAGCCCTGTATGGGAACGAGTTGTGGAGCGATCAGTTGCGCACCTTCCTGCTGAGTCGCGCCAAGGACAATTCGGCCTTTCTTCGGATGATGGCCGGCAACGCACTGTCGGCCCAGCCGCCGCTGGGCCGCATCCGCGATTTCGTCACCGACGACGATCCGGTGCATCCGGGCACGATCGACCTCAAAAAGGTCGGCGCACGCCTGTTCGTGGACGTCGCACGCATCCTCTCGCTGCGTACCGGGGTCACCGCCAGCAGCACGGTCGAGCGCCTGCGCCAGGCCGGTCGCAAACTCGGCATCGCCGCCGACGAGACCTCTGCGGTGATCGAGGGCTTCAACTTCATCCAGTTGCTGAGGTTGCGCTCGCAGCATCTCGATACCGAGCATGATGCGCCCGGCGACAACCGCGTCAATCCGGACCGCCTCAACGAATTGGACCGCCGCATCCTGAAGGAGGCCTTCCGTCAGGCACGCAAGCTGCAAACCCGCCTCAAGCTGGACTACCAACTATGAACTGGCTGTCGCGCTTCGTTTCCGGCGCCCACCCCGAATTGCCTGCCGCGGCGGCGGAAAAAATCGCCCGCTGGCAGGAGGGTGAACGACCCGACCCGGCCCTGCCCCACTTCGAGACCCGCTACGTGGTGATCAACACCGAAGCCACCGGGCTCAACCTGGACAAGGATCGACTCCTCGCGGTCGCCGCGATCGCCATCGAAGGCCGCAGCCTCAAGCCGACGAATGCGCTCTACCGGACACTGGAGGACGATCCGGCCGAAGCGCTCGCCGACCTGCTCGAGTTCGCCGGCCATTCGCCCTGGGTGGTGTTCAACGCCTCATTCAACCGCAAGTTGCTGGAGCGCGTCTTCGAGGCACGCTGCGATTTCGAGCCCGAAGCCACCTGGATGGATCTGCAGTGGCTGCTGCCGGCCCTGTTTCCCGAGCACCACACCGGCCAGATGCGGCTGGCGGACTGGATGGAATCGTTCGAGGTCGAGACCTTCCAGCGCCACCATGCGCTGGGCGACGCCTACGCCATCGCTCAATTGCTGATGGCGGTGCTGGGCCGAGCCCACGCCAGTGGGGCCATCACCGCCCGCAGTCTGGTCGAGATCGAACGCTCCCGTCGCTGGAACCAGCGCGCAGTGTGAGGGTGACCTGCCGGTCGCCGCCGACATCGGGGCAGTGGCCGCAGCATGCAGCACCCAGTGCCTGCTTCAGCGCACACACCGAGCGCCGGCAGCAGACCAGCGGCACCCCTTCGCGATTGGCGGCGTCGCGAAAGCTGCGCATGACATTGTGGCCGAGGAAATCCGTAAACAGGATCACGATGCCGATGTTTGCTGGCAAGCCACCCGCCATGCGCTGGTGGGCACGATCCCGCCCGGAGAGGTGGGTCTTGATCGAGATTCCGTATTCTGCAAGCAGGCCGGGAATGTTGCCGAGTCGGTCGGCACCGACGACGAGAGCGTTCATGGCGATCCTCAAATACAAATAGTTCTCATTTGCATTAAAACACAAACGCGAATCATTTGCATTTGCATTTCGATCTTCGTATCATCGGCCGGCCTGACCTGCTTTGCGCATACCCCTGCGCGCCGTGGGCGCCAGCAAGTCTTCGTGGCAATGGGCATGCCCGACGCCACGGCGACGCAGCGAACCGCTTCGATGCGGATTCCGCCGGGCCGAAGTCGATCAACCCCCTTGCGGCGGCCGCGATCGCGGCTTCGGCCAGGAAATGCAGGTCAACAACCTCGAACCCTCCCAGGAGTCATCCATGATTCGCCAGACGATTTCTTCCCTGCTCGCAGCCGGCGTGCTGTGCGCGACCGCCCACGCGGCAGACACCGAGCTCAACTTGTACACGGCACGCCATTACCAGACCGACGAAGCCATGTACGCAAACTTCACGAAGGCCACCGGGATCAAGATCAACCGCATCGAGGGCAAGGAAGATGCGCTGCTCGAGCGGATCAAGAACGAAGGTGCCAACAGTCCGGCGGACGTCTTCATCACCGTCGACGCGTCGCGCCTGGCCAAGGCGGACGAGCTGGGCATCTTTGCCCCGCTCGAATCCAAGGTGCTCACCGAGCGCATCCCCGAACATCTGCGCTCGGACACCTGGTACACCTTCTCGACCCGCGCCCGTGTGATCGTCTACAACAAGGCCGACGTCGATCCCGCACTGGTGCAGAACTACGAGGACCTCGCGCGTCCCGAGCTCAAGGGCCAGGTGTGTACCCGCTCCGGCAGCCATCCCTACAACCTGTCTCTCGGCGCGGCGATGATCCAGCACAATGGCGCCGATGCCACCGAGAAATGGGCCCGGGGCGTCGTCGAGAACTTCGCCCGAGCGCCCCGCGGCGGTGACACCGACCAGATCCGGGCCGTGGCCGCCGGCGAATGCGGCGTCGCCATCGCCAACAGCTACTACGTGGCGCGCCTGATCAATTCGACCAAGCCCGACGATCAGGAGGTGGTCAAGGCGGTCGGCATCATCTGGCCGAACCAGCAGTCCTGGGGCACCCACGTCAACGTCTCCGGCGGCGGTATGCTCAAGCACGCGCCCCACAAGCAGGCCGCGCTCAAGTTCCTGGAGTATCTGGCCTCCGACGAGGCCCAGGCCTACTTCGCCAACGGCAACAACGAGTGGCCGGCGGTAGCCGCCGTCGAGATCAGCAATCCGGCACTCGATTCACTCGGCGAATTCCGCAGCGACGACCTCAATGTCGGCCTGCTGTCGAAGACCACCGCACAGGCCCAGAAGATCTACGACCGCGCCGGCTACCGCTGATCCGGCAGATTCATCGACGGTGATGATTCGCTCCGGGCGGGGAATGCGCGAAACCGCGCGCCCCGCCCGTTGCCGCGCCGAGGGGCGACACTGCGTGATGCCGGGCGCGGGTGCCGGCGGGCACGGGTGGACAGCGAAACGCCCTGCCCCGCCGGGCGACGGCACCCCGCGACGGCGGAGCGGCCCGCCGCGAGCGAATCGTCGCTGCCGGCCGAAACGGGCGGTGCGCGTGAAGCGAGACACCTCGCCGGTTCGGCACCGCCGCCGGCCGGCGGCGAGCGGCGGATCGCGCTCCGCTCGAGCGCAGCACGTTATCATGCCGGCTCATCCAGACCAGCAGGGAGAACCGATCGTGGGAAGCATCGTCATCGTGTTTCACAGCGGCTACGGACACACCAAGCGGGTGGCGGAAGCCGTCGCCGAGGGCAGCAGCGGCCACCTGATCGAGATCGGACAGGACGGAGAACTGCCCGCCGGCGCATGGGAGCAGCTCGACCAGGCAAGCATGATCGTGATGGGATCGCCGACCTACATGGGCGGCCCGTCATGGCAGTTCAAGAAGTTCGCCGACGCCAGTTCGAAGCCGTGGTTTTCGCAGCAGTGGAAGGACAAGCTGGCCGCCGGCTTCACCAATTCGGCGTCGATGAACGGCGACAAGCACTCGACCCTGCACTACTTCGTCACGCTGGCGATGCAGCACAGCATGCTGTGGGTCGGTACCGGGCTGATGCCCGCCAATTCGAAGGCCGCGACGCGCGACGACATCAATTACGTGGCGTCCTTCGCCGGCCTGATGACAACCTCACCGTCCGACGCTTCGCCGGACGAGATGGTCGCCGGCGATCTCGCCACCGCTCGCGCATTCGGCGAGCGCCTGATGGCCGTGAACTCGGCCCGCGGCTGACGCGCAACGCCGGGTCTGCGCGCGTGCGCGGCCGCGCCGCAATGCCGCCGGCCTGCCGCAAGCGCAAGCCGATCCGTCCGCCTGCGATTTCCGCGATAATCGAAACTCTTCCGCCGAGGAATATCGTCATGGGCCATCGCCTCTCGAAGATCTACACGCGCACCGGCGACGCCGGCACCACCGGCTTGGGCGACGGCAATCGCGTCTCCAAGAACAGTCTGCGAATCCACGCCCTCGGCGAAGTCGACGAACTCAACGCGGTAATCGGCGTCCTGTTGGCGGAAGCCTTGCCTGAAGATATCTGCGCACTCCTCACCGGCATCCAGCACGAGCTCTTCGATCTGGGCGGAGAAGTCTGCATTCCCGGCATGGTGATGATCACCGGCGCCCAGGTCGAACGGCTCGAATCCGAACTCGATCGCCTCAACGAACCGCTGGAGATGTTGAAGGAGTTCATCCTGCCGGGCGGCAGCCGACCGGCGGCCCTGGCCCACCACGCCCGCACCGTGTGCCGCCGGGCGGAACGCTCGATGGTCGCCTTGGCGCAGGAGGAGGCGGTGAACGAGGCCCCGCGGCAATACCTGAACCGGCTCTCCGATCTGCTCTTCGTACTCGGACGCGTACTCAACCGGGCCGCCGGCCGCGGCGACGTACTGTGGCAGAAGGGCAGCAAGGCCTGAAGTTCTGCCGAACCGGGCCAGACGGCGGCAGTGCCGCCGTCTGGCCCGCACCCGATCAGTGGCCGAGGGTGTAGTAGCCCACGCCCACCATGTAGTCGCCCACGCGGCGCACCACGGTCGTCTTGGGCTCGACCTTGTTGGTCACACGGTTGAGCCAGACGTAGTCCACCTGGCCCTGCTCCTCGCGCTTGAGGGTTTCGAGCATGGCCTGGACGATCGGCTTGCCGGCCGCATCCTTCAATTCCAGCACGTTTTCGCCGACGATCGCTTCCGGCGCGCCGCCGTACGCATGCATGACGCCATCGTTGATGCCGACCACGAACACGTACAGATCATTGTCGTGGAAGCTGCCGGCCTGGTTGTTGAACGCTGCGAAGGCGCGCTCGGTGCTGTTGTCCTGCATGTACTCGATCGCGCGGTCGAGGAGCTGGTCGGCCTTGCCCGGCGCCGAGCGATAGACCGAAAATCCTTGCGCATCCTTTTGCGGCTGCATCTGGCCGGCAGTCGCGCTGAGGGCCGAGAGGCCCAATGTGGCGGCAATCGCCAGGGTTTTCCACGTGCTCATGTCGTTCTCCTTGGTTTCGTAATCTGTTTCACCTGGCCGGTCGCGCCATGCCGCCGTTCATGCTGCAACGCATGATCCAACGGGACGAGATTCGCGCCCCATGCCGGCCCTTGCTTGTTCCGCCGAGCCCTCGCCGGCTCCGCGTCGTTTTTGGTTGTTCGGCCGATTGAAATGCACTGGCTCTTGTCTCGGATCGGGATGTGCGTGACGAGCCGCTCCGCGACAGGAGCGAATCTAAGCATCCTGCCGCAATGCAGCAAGCGAAAATGGGTGACGCGTGGGTTTAGAAAAACTAATCTGTTTACCCATGAAGCCTCGCATCCCGCCACTGCACGCACTGCGTGCGTTCGAAGCGGCCGCCCGCCATTTGAGCTTCAAGCGGGCCGCCAGCGAACTGCACGTGACTCCCGGGGCGATCAGCCAGCAGATCAAGCTCGTCGAGGCACAGCTCGGCGTCGAATTGTTCGTGCGGCGCACCCGCGCCGTGGCGCTCACCGACCAGGCACGGGCGATGCTGCCGCCCTTGCGCCAGGCCCTCGGACAGTTGGCGGCGGCGGTCGAGGCGACGGCGCATGCCGGCCCATCGGGAAGACTTTCGGTATGCACCCCGCCGTCGTTCGCGGCACGCTGGCTGGTCCCCCGGCTGCCGGCCTTCACCGAAGCGTATCCGGAGGTGGACCTGCATCTGTCCACCAGCCTGCAGACCATCGACAAGCGCAACGTGACCGAACAGGCGGAGGCCGCGCAGCCCTCGCTGGATGCGGACATTTTGGTTCGCTTCGGCCGCGGCGAATATCCGGGCTGGATCAGCGACCGGCTGCTGACCCCGTCCTACGTGCCGGTATGCGCGCCCTCGCGGCTGGAAGGCGCCCACCCGCTGAAGCAGGCGGCCGATCTGCAGTGGCATCCGCTGATCCACGACGACACCCTGCCGGATCTCGAAGATCGGCCGACCTGGTTGCAGTGGCTGGCGCTGGCCGGCGTACCCGACCTGCCCACCCGTCGCGGACCCCACTTCGACGACCCGGGGCTGGTCGTCGCCTCGGCGATGGCCGGCCACGGCGTGGCGCTGGCGGCGAGGCCCCTGGTCAGTGCGGAGGTTGCCGCGGGGCGACTGTGCATGCCCTTTGCCCTCGCGATCCCGTCGCGCTTCGCGTACTTCGTGTGCCAGCCGGCGGCCACCGCGGCACGACCGGCGGCGGTCGCGTTCCGTCGCTGGATCGTCGCTACGGCAGACCGCGATCACCTTGCGGAACAGGCCGGAAGTTGAGACCAGGAGCGGATATCGCCCGCCTGCGGCTACCCGCTACGTGACATCACGTATTCCAATGTGGGCCGCGATCATCAATGATTCGGTCACGCCATGCGATATTGGAATCGCACTGCGACCTGCCCCCGGGATGGGGCGGCATCATTCAACGATTGAAATGCATCTGGAGGAGAGGACATGCGCAAGCACGTATTCGCGATCGCAGCAGCAGTGGCACTGACCGGAACGGCAACCGTGGCTCAGGCCAACTGTGATCCGGGTGAGGTGGTGATCAAGTTCAGCCACGTCACCAACACCGACAAGCACCCCAAGG
>JAGRFZ010000229.1 GCA_020445785.1 Rhodocyclaceae bacterium | reverse complement strand
CAGGCGCTCTGTCCACCCGAGGTTGCGGCCGTCCTGGTCATTGGCTTGCGCGTCGTAGCGCAGGGTCGCCTCGTGGGTGAAGCCTTTCACGTGCCAGCACCAGTTGTGGGCCGGGTTGCGCAGCCACCACTTGAGGCGGACCCACCAGCTGTCGTGGCGCTCGGGGTTCCAGGCGGTGTCGCCGATCGGGCCGTCCTTGTCGTTGCCGAAGAATGCCCAGACGAACCACGCCCACCTGCCCTCGGGCGGGCGCGGGGTCGGCTCGGGTTCGTTGTAGAACTGGGCGAGGACGATGCGGTGGCCGTCGATCTCGGTCGGGGGCGTGATGTCGCGGGGCCAGTTGGGTGAGGTCTTGACGGTCATGGCGGGGGCTCCTACGCGGGCGGTTGGATGGCGGCCAGTGCGGCGAGGGTGGCGGTGACCACGGCATCGACGGCGGCACGGGTGGGGTTGGGGCCGAGGGCGGCGATCGCACGCTTGCCGGCGATGCGCACGGCTTCGATCTCGGGGCCGACCAGGTCGTGCCAGGGATCGCCCACCGCGATGATCTCGTCGGCGACCTGGGCCGCGGTCTGGCCGGTGTGGGTGGCCTGACGGGAAATCCACGGATAGGCGCTGGCGTCGGTCGGGTAGCCGGCGGCGATGAAGGCCTGGGCACTGGCGTACTTGGCGGTGTAGCGCGCGTCCTGGGCCGGGGCGACGGTGACGAAGCGCATGCAGGCCTGGCCGGCGGCGGCGTCGATGCGCCGCCTTGCGGACAGCAGGTAGGCGTCGTCGGCATCGGTAGCGGGCGGCGGCGACACGGGCGGCTGCGGCACGTGCGGCTCACCTTGCGTGCCGGACCGCAGCCAGGCCAGGTAATCGTCCCAGGCGGCCGGATGGCTGCGCTTGTTGATCGAACCCAGCGAATTGCCCTGGGCGTCGAGCAAGTCGACGCCACCGCCGCGGCGGATTCGGTAGTTGGCCACCGTCGTCACAGCGCCGCCACCGGCCGGTAGGAATATCCGCAACTGACGGTTGATGTGCCGGCAGTCTTGCGCAGCTTGATGACCAGAGAGGTGTTGAACGGCAGCAGCTCGAAGGCGCCCGCGCGCGTCGTCGACACACCGCTTTGCTCGCCAACGACCCAGCGTACAAGCCCGGCGGCATTGCTGAACGTGGTTGCCGGCACATAGACGATGCCATCGACCTCGACGCTGACCTCGCCGGCATCGGCGGTGTTGACCCCGCGCCCGTAGACCCAGTGCAGCACGCCCCGCCCGGCATAGCTGTGGACGGCGACCAGCGATGCGCTGGACGTGGTGGCCACGCCCTCCACCTTGGCGCCGCTGGCGGGCTCCAGGAGCGGCGAACGCAGTGCGCGACTGGAAATCTCAGCATCGAGAAACGCGGCCTTGGCCCCGTCCCAGATTGCGTCGCTCGCCGCGCGCCCGCCCGTGGGCAGCCTCGCCAGCATGGCGATCGTATCGGCGAGCAACTGGGTGGTGTCGGCGAGCAGCGCGTCGGTGTTGTCCTGTACGTCGGCCAGCGGGCCGGAGATGCCGAGATCGTCGATCATGGGGTGTTGCTCCAGGTGTCGCCGGCCCAATTGCCGAGGGCATCCCAACTGCGGATGCGAACGAAGTTGCCGGCGGCGTCGAAGGGGAAGGGGCTCCAGCTCGTACCGCCGTTCTCCGAGTGGTAATAGACGGTCTTGACGATGCGGTTCTTGGCCCCGCCGGTGGTGCCCCAGGTGAGCTGGACGTCGAACTGCTCAAGGCCCTTGGACGAGATCACGCCGTCCGGATAGCGCTTGTTGGCGCCGTAGGGCGTGCGGTTCCAGCTGGGTACGCTGCCGAGCATGATCAGGAGATCGCGCAGCGACAGGTGGTTGGCGTTGGATGCGGCCTCGGCCGCCTGGCGGCTGTTGCCGACGTTGGTGTTCGGCTGGCTTTCGTCGAATGCGGGGGTTGTCATACGGCATTGACCTCACAATCCACGGTGCCCGTCAGGCGTACGTCGCTGGAGTCGAAGCGCTCGACTTCGAAGGTGACGGTGCCGTCCGGGGCGATCTGGACGTTGTCGTAGAGGGCGGAGCCCGGGGGCTGGCCCACCAGGGTCAGCTTGATGCTCTTCACGAAGGTGTACTGGCCGTCGAGCGTGACCGTGACCGGTCCGGCAGCCGAGGTGGTGACGGTGTGGGTCTCGGTTCGCGGCACGGCGTCGATGCGCAGGCTGGCTGCGGCATTCACCTGGAACACACCATCGCCTTCGATGCGGACGCGGGCGAAGCGGCCGGTGGCCTTGTGGCTGGTGCCGACCCGGTCGGTGAAGCTGCCCGGCTGCCCGTCCTCGGAGAGTTCCAGGATCACGCTGACCGTGCCGCTGTGGATCGACACGTCGGCAGTGACGGCCCAGTTTCCCGAGACGATGGTGCCGACGTCCCACAGGGCGGATTGCCAGATCGCGGTACCGCCCGAGCGCGGCGCGCTGAAGGGCTGGTCGGCCAGGTCCGAGTAGTCGCCGGTGGCCGGGTTCGGATCGGCATGACCGTAATTCATGTCGTCGCCGGCGTCGGTGATCCAGTGCAGCGCACCGGTGCGGCGCAGGCGCACGGCGCTCATCAGCGTCAGCGTCGGCGCTTCGTCGAAGACGTGGTTGTCGACCAGGAAGGCGCGATCGTCCTTGGTCACGGTGAGCGTCAAGCGGGCCGGCACGGCCGAGTAGCGGCCGCCGGAATCGCGGGCGCAGACGAGGAAGTCGAAGGTGCCCTCGGGGATGATGCTCGAACGCAGCACGCCGCCGACGCCGCTCGCGGCCGGCTTGAAGTCGACGAACCTGGCGTCGGCCCACAGCACGCCCGGCGCGCCGTAGCGCACCTCGTAGCCCTTCATGTCGATGTCCGACACCGCGCCGATGGTGAGGAACACTTCGCCGCCGGACTCGAAGCCGGTGAAGATCAGGATGTTGCCGGGCGGCAGCAGCTTGCCCTGGGCCGTGATGGTGTCGGAGGCCGGTTCCGAGGACGCGCCGCTGCGGCTCACGGTGATCACGTCCACCTGGTAGGGCGCCCGCTCGGCGAGGATGCCGGAGCGGAACACTTCGCCGGGCTCGACGGTGTCGGTCCACACCACCTCGCCGGCCGCGCGCACGTTGACGCGGTAGTGATCGACCCACGGGAAGTTCGCCGGCGGCGACCAGGCCGCGCGGATGCGGCTGGCGGTCTTGTCGCCCTGGGTCTCGAACAGCTCCTCGAGGAGCGACAGACCGGTCGGCGGCTGTGGCTCGTTGGGGCTGGACAGCGTGGTGTCGCCGTAGCTCGGGGCGGTGACGACCTCGTCGCTGTACATCAGCGGGTCGTACTCGGCAGCGGTGAAGTCGTAGTCGCCGAGGCCGCCCGAGCGCGAGAAGATGCGCAGTCGCTTGCCGGTCAGGGCGGCGGCGGCCGAGGTGAGCTGGGCGCCGTCGCCGGGTTCGATCGCCACCCCTTCATTGAACAGGCCGAAGTCGACGGACAGGTCCGCCAGGTGCAGCTTGTTCATGCGCTCGCGGCCTTCGCGAAAGCCCTGGGCGTGGTCGGGGATGCCCGGCAGGCGCACATCCTGGTCGCGGTACGGTACGCCGCCACTGGCGAGCAACGGGTGCGGCACTTCGGCGTAGCGCTGGCGCCAGGGGATCTGGCTGCGGTCGGTGTACCAGACCCGCAGCAGGGTCGGCGTCACCTCGGGGTCGCTCTTGCGGGTCTCGGTGATCGCGCGCAGCGGGATCGCGGTGCCGTCGCCGATCGCCTTGAAGCTGGCAAGCGGCCGGTCGGGCACGAAGCGGGCGCCGTTCTCGCCCTCGAGGACGAAGATGCCGGCGTAGGTGCGCAGCGCCTCCAGCATGTCCGTGACCGGCACATCGCGCTCGATCACCAGCGACAGGCGCCGGCGCGGCGCACCGCCGACCAGTTCGTCGTTGGCGTTGGCGGCGGCCGGCACGGTGGTGTGATCGACCGCCATGCCCATGCCCCAGTCGGGGTCCTCGATCCAGCGTGCCGTCAGCAGGCTGGCGTTCTCGGTAAATGCGGTCAGGCCGCTGCGCTCGTCGTAGGCGCGGGGGCCGCGCACCACTGCAGCGATCTGCGGCAGTGCGCCCTGTCCGGCCAGGGCGGCCGGCATGCGCACGGCCGACCAGCACCAGCCGGCCAGGTCATCCGGATAGCTGACGCCCGTCGCCGCGAAGGCCGCCAGGAACCACGGGTCGATGGGGTTGGCCGTGCCGTCGTAGTGCGTTACCTCGACCGAGGCCGGCAGCGGCTTGTCGTCCATCGTAACGCTCTGCACGCCCTCGTTGCCGTCGCGGTTCCAGCACCACAGGCACATCATCAGGAACTTGCCTTCGTGCACCAGGGCGTTGCGCAGCAGCGCGCCGACCCGATGCTCGCCGAGGATCACGCGGATGCTGGTGCCGTCGGGCACAAGGCGCATTTGCTGGACATTGCCGCCGCTGGCCGGCTGGCTGGCACGGGCGGCCCGGTAGAGCGCATCGCGCGAGGCGGTGCCGCCGGTGTTGGGGTCCGGCGGCGGGAAGACGACGTCCGGCAGTTGCGGCCTGGCGCTCATGGCGTTTCCAATTCCAGGCTCAGATTCCACAGGCCGGGCTTGGCCAGGCTCCACTCGGGATCGCGGTCGGTGTAGGCGACCTGCAGCACCGTGCCGCGCCATGTGAAATCGAAGGCAACCGATTCGTGCGTCGCCAGGTGGGCATCGACGGCATCCTTGTCGGCCTGGGTCAGCTTCTCCCAGCGCAGCTTCAGGAGGCGCTTGCCGGTGAAGAACAGCCGCGTGCGCCGGGTGCCGTCCGGGCCGCGCTTGGAGACGCGCTTGCGCACCGCGACTTCCTTGCTGTCGTAGCTGTAGTTCCAGGTCAGGACCGGAAACGCGCTCATTCGACGGCCCTCATAGCCGCGGGTCCTCCACCACGATCGACGTATTGCCGACGCGCAGCACGGTGCCGGGCGGCAGCTGGATGGTGGTGCCGGTGGCCGGGCCGATCTTCATGCGCGGGGTCATCGGCGCTGCCGCGCGATTGGGCGCGAGGCGCGCGGTCACGGTGCAGCGCTCGGGCTGGTGCGACGACTGCGCCAGCGAGCCGGTGAACTCCCGCACCGGATCGCCAATGGCCAGCGCGCTGGCATCGACCGACCAGATCTTGCAGGCCTGGCCGTTCAATTGGCCGTTGAGGTGCAGCGAGGCCCACGCCAGGTCGGCATCGAAGATGACGATGCGCCCGCCGCTCGACAGGTTGCCGCCCTGGGTCAGGCCGGAGATGTCGATGTCGGCGCCGAGCCACGGTTGGTCCATGGCAGTCACGTCACCCAGGCTGCTGATGCGCGTGGCCGCGCCGATCTGCACCAGCCAGCCGGGGGCCGAGCCCATGGCGGCGCTGGCGGCCTCCATCGCAACCGACAGATTCACGCTCACCGAACGACCCTCCTATCGCTGCGCGACATCCTCGCCGAGGCAGGGAGAGCGCCCCCTTCGGGCGGCCGGGCGGGGGCGCTCATCCGCCGTCTCCCAGGGCATGGACGATCGGCGCCTGCTGGCCCGGCGGCGCGGGCGGCTGGATGACGGTGACGCGGACATTGACGTTGCTCGGGATCGCGGCGGCCGCGCGTTCCATGCCGCCGATGAACACCTCGGTGGCGCGGCCGATGCCCGCGATCATGGCGTCGGCCAGCGCATCGTTGGTCTGCTCCTGGGACTCGACGACCGTGTCGGTGACGAGGTCGATGCGATCCTGGATATAGGTGTTGGCGTCGGCGAGATAACCGAGGAAGTCCGGCAGCTCGGCCGCCTTCTGATCCTCGTCGAGCAGGCCGAAGGAGCGGCCGACGACCTGCTGCAGGCGCTGCGACTGGCGCACGATCTCGTCCGGGTCCAACAGACCGGAGATGACGTCGAGGATCTGGTCGGCCTCTGCCTGCAGATAGGCGTAGCGGGCCTGGTCGGTGGCCAGCGCCTGGTA
>JAGRFZ010000174.1 GCA_020445785.1 Rhodocyclaceae bacterium | reverse complement strand
GCTACTGGTGAAATGTCCGGGTTAGCGCGCCCCATGCCGGTTTCTGGGTAGAATCGAAGAAACGGTCTGCAACGCAAAAGGAGTGGCGATGACCCGGATGGTCAACTGCATCAAGCTGGGCCGCGAGGCCGAAGGTCTCGATTTTCCGCCGGTACCGGGGGAACTGGGCAAGCGTATTTTCGACAATGTGTCGAAGGAGGCATGGCAGCAGTGGGTCCGCTACCAGACCATGCTGATCAACGAGAACCGCCTGAATCTGATGGATGCCAGGGCGCGCAAGTACCTCGCGGAACAGATGGAGAAGCATTTCTTCGAAGACGGCGCGGACCAGGTCTCCGGCTACGTCCCGCCCGCCGAGTAGCCGGGCAGCGACGCGCGGCTGAAGGGGGACGGGCTCGCCGTCCCCTTTTCGATTGCCACGCTGCGTGCGCTATTGTCTGACGGCCCGCTCCATTGCTTCGATCCCGGCGTGGCGCACGTCTTCACCCTTGGCCATATAGACCGCGTACTGGGCCATGTTCTTGGCGTGATCGCCGATGCGCTCGATTGCCTTGGCCACGAACAGCAGTTCGATGCAGCGCGAGATGGTGCGCGGATCTTCCATCATGTAAGTGATCAACTGGCGCATCAGCGCCTTGAACTCGGCGTCCACCGCCTTGTCCTGGCGGACCACCGAGGTCGCCAGTTCGAGGTCGGCTCGGGCAAAGGCGTCGAGTGATTCCCTCAGCATCTTGACGGCGAGGTCCGCGGCGTGACGGACGGTGACGTCGGGGATGAAGCCACCCCCCTCTTCCGAGTGCAGGGAGCGCGCCATCTTGGCGATCTTCTTGGCCTCGTCGCCGACCCGTTCGAGGTCGCGGACGATGCGCACGACCGACATCACCATGCGCAGATCGACCGCAGTGGGCTGGCGCCGGGCGATGATGTGGCTGCACAACTGGTCGAGCTCGATCTCGAATCGATTGACCGTCTTGTCGGTGGCGATGACGTCCTCGATCTCGCCCATGTCGCCGCTTTCGAGCCCGCGTACCGCCCGATCGATCTGCTGCTCGACGAGCCCGCCCATCTGCAAGGCGCGGGTGCGCATCTGCTCGAGTTCCGAGTCGAACTGCTTCGAGGTGTGTTGATTCATCATGCTGTGATCGATGGGCGCGAGCCACGGAACTTATCAGGCTCGGATGACGAAATTATTTCAATTCACGATCGCAGTTGGCATTCGACGCCATCGCTGCCGGCCAGCAACAGCACGTCGGCGCCCCGAATGGCGAACAAGCCGTTGGAAACAACGCCCGCGATGTGGTCGATCTCGGCTTCGAACGTGGCCGGGTCGGCAATCGAAAGGCCATGGACATCGAGGATCAGGTTGCCGTTGTCGGTGACGAATCCCTCCCGCAGCCGGGGCGCGCCGCCAAGCGCGCCGAGACGACGGGCGACATGGGCACGGGCCATCGGAATCACTTCCACCGGCAACGGAAAACTGCCGAGCGCGGCGACGCGCTTGCTGGCATCGCAGATACACACGAAGCGTTCGGCAACTGCGGCGACGATCTTCTCCCGTGTCAGCGCGCCGCCACCGCCCTTGATCATCGACAATCCCGCGTCGATCTCGTCGGCACCGTCGACGTATACCGGCATGGTGTCGACCTCGTTCAGGTCGAAAAGGCGGATGCCATGGCCGGCGAGCCGCTGGGCGCTGGCCTCCGAACTGGCGACGGCGCCAAGGATGTCTTTCCTGCGGGCGGCCAGTCCGTCGATGAAATGGTTGGCCGTCGAGCCGGTGCCGACGCCGACGATCTCTCCCGCGACCACGTATTCCAGTGCAGCGTCGGCGGCGGCGCGCTTGAGTTCGTCCTGGTTCATGCTGTGTATTCCTCGATGCGGACCGAGATTCTAACCGAGGCCGCCGCTTGGGCGGGCACGCGAGACCGCGTTAATTCAAGTGATTCGTGTTGAGGTGAACGCCGCCAGCGGCGATCATCGGGAGACTTTCGACCGTCATCATCAAGGAGTAGGCCATGGGTTTGTTCGATCAACTCGCGAATCAGGTCCTGGGAGGAGGGGGCGATCAGTCGTCACTGATGCAATTGGCCCAGAGCCTGATGCAGAACGAAGGCGGGTTGCAGGGCGTGCTGGCCCAACTGCAGCAGGCCGGGCTCGCCGACCAGGTGTCGTCGTGGCTTGGCGACGGGGCCAATCTGCCGGTCTCGGCCGATCAGATCCAGGAGGCGCTTGGCAGCGACACGCTGGCCGGTCTGGGCAGCCAGGTAGGCCTCAGCGCCGAGGATGCCGGCCGCGGCATCGCCGAGTACCTTCCCGCCCTGGTGGACAAGCTCAGCCCGGGCGGCGAACTGCAGATCGACGACGCATTGCTGCAGCAGGGCATGTCGCTGCTGGGTGGTCTGTTCGGCGGCCGTCGCTGATCCGCGTCGCCACCGGGGCCGCAGGTCCCGGCGGCGCCTTTGCCGCGCCCCCGGCCCCCGGCGTGGTCGACGGGCGGCTTGTCCGGCGCATGCTGCTAGACTGACCGGCCCGTAACCTGTGATCCTGCCATGGCGCGCATCTCCGTCGAACTGCCCGAATCCTTCCGCTTCTCCGTGCGGCTGCCGGTCTATCTGCTTCAGGTCAATAACCGCAACCACCTCGACAATGCCCTGCTGCTGACACTGGTCTCCGAGGCCAGGGTCGGCTTCTTCGCGTCGCTGGGTTTTTCCGAACTCGATGTGGATGGGGTCGGGATCGTCGTGGCGGATGCCGCCGTGCAGTACCGTTCCGAAGCCCACCACGGCGAAACCATGTGCGTGTCGATCGACGTCGCGGACTTCTGGGAAAAAGGCTGCGACCTCGTCTGGCGGATGGACGAGGCCGACAGTGGGCGTTCGGTGGCGTTCGGCAAGACCGGCATCGTCTTCTACGACTACGCGGAGAAGTCCGCCCGGCCTGTGCCCCCGGCATTTCTCGAACGACTCGCGTGAGGGGCGCTGCGTCGCCCGACGCAGCCCCTTGACCTCCGCAATTCCGCCCCAAGGTTTCCGGCTGCCGGCCGACCCGCGGCGCCCTTCGGTAGCGATATCGATAGGGCTGTGTTATCGAATGAATTGATACGTTCAATTGGTTTAATGGCGAGGCGGCCGTTAACATGACTCATCGCTTCATCACCAACCCGCAAGCACAAAGGAGCTAGCACTATGTCGAGCCTCATCAACAGCAAGATCAAGCCGTTCAAGGCCACCGCGTATCACAACGGCGAATTCCAGCCGGTGAGCGACGAAGATCTGCTGGGCAAGTGGTCCGTCGTCTTTTTCTACCCGGCTGACTTCACCTTCGTCTGCCCGACCGAGTTGGGCGACGTGGCGGACAACTATGCCAAGCTGCAGGAGATGGGCGTGGAGGTGTATTCGGTTTCCACCGACACCCACTTCACCCACAAGGCCTGGCACGATGCCTCCGACACCATCAAGAAGATCCGCTTCCCGATGGTCGGTGATCCGACCGGCACGATCTCGCGCAATTTCGAGGTGATGATCGAGGAAGAAGGTCTGGCCCTGCGCGGAACCTTCGTGATCAACCCGGAAGGCGAGATCAAGGTTGCCGAGATCCACGACCTGGGCATCGGCCGCGACGCCAAGGAGCTGGTTCGCAAGATCCAGGCAGCCCAATACGTCGCTTCGCACCCCGGTGAAGTCTGCCCGGCCAAGTGGACGCCGGGCGAAGAGACCCTCGCCCCGTCGCTGGATCTGGTCGGCAAGATCTGATCGTTGCCCCTTCGCCCGGGGCGCGCCCCGGGCATTTTTTCGCCCGCAATTCGACAATGGAGTCCTGAAATGCTCGATACCGCGCTCAAGAACCAGCTCAAGGCCTACCTGGAGAAGCTGAGCAGGCCGATCTCGTTGGTGGCGAGCCTGGACGCCGGAGCCAAGTCGGCCGAGATGCTCGCGCTGTTGACGGAAATCGCCGACCTCTCCGACAAGATCAGCCTCGACGTGCGCCGGGACGACGCCGAGCGAAAGCCGTCGTTTTCGGTGAGCGGAGAGGGGCAGGGCATGGGCGTTCGGTTTGCCGGCATTCCGCTCGGGCATGAATTCACGTCGCTGGTCCTCGCCCTGTTACAGGCCGGCGGCCATCCCCCCAAGGTCGAACCCGAGACGATCGAGCAGATCCGGGCGATCGAGGGCAGCTTCGAGTTCGAGACCTTCATTTCGCTGTCCTGCCAGAACTGTCCCGACGTGGTCCAGGCCCTGAACCTGATGGCGGTGCTGAACCCGAACGTGCGCCACACGATGATCGATGGTGCGCTCTACCAGGACGAGGTCGAGGCGCGCAAGATCATGGCGGTGCCCACGGTGTTCCTGAACGGCGAGCCCTTCGGTCAGGGGCGGATGAGCCTCAAGGAGATCGTCGCCAAGCTCGATACGGGTGCCCAGGCGCGCGAAGCGGAGAAGATCGCGGCGATGGAACCGTTCGACGTATTGATCGTCGGCGGCGGGCCCGCCGGTGCCGCAGCCGCGATCTACGCAGCGAGAAAGGGCATCCGAACCGGTATCGTGTCGGAACGCTTCGGTGGCCAGGTGATGGACACGCTGGCGATCGAGAACTTCATTTCCGTCCAGGCCACCGAGGGGCCGAAGCTGGTGGCTGCGCTCGAGCAGCACGTGCGCCAGTACGAGGTGGACATCATCGACGGCCAGCGAGCCGAGGCCCTGGTGCCGGGTGATCTGACCGAGGTCCGGCTTGTCGGCGGCGCCAGCCTGCAGGCCAAGTCGGTGATCCTCGCCACCGGTGCGCGTTGGCGCGAACTCGGTGTGCCCGGCGAACAGGAGTACCGCGGTCGCGGTGTGGCCTACTGCCCCCACTGTGACGGCCCGCTGTTCAAGGGCAAGCGCGTCGCGGTGATCGGTGGCGGAAACTCGGGCGTCGAAGCGGCGATCGATCTGGCCGGCATCGTCGGCCATGTCACCCTGCTCGAGTTCGACGGCAAGCTGCGCGCCGATGCGGTTCTGCAGGCCAAGCTCAAGAGTCTTGCCAACGTCGACATCGTGACGTCGGCCCAGACCACGGAGATCACGGGCGCGGACGGCAAGGTCAACGGATTGACGTATGCCGATCGCAACACCGGTGAGCGCCGGCAGGTGGCGCTGGAGGGCGTGTTCGTCCAGATTGGTCTGCTGCCCAACACCGATTGGCTGAAGGGGACGGTCGAGTTGTCCCGCTTCGGCGAAATCGAAGTGACCCCCCGCTGCGAGACGAATGTACCCGGCGTCTTCGCGGCCGGCGATGCGACCACCGTCCCGTACAAGCAGATCGTGATCGCGATGGGCGAGGGTTCGAAGGCTGCATTGTCCGCCTTCGACCACCTGATCCGCTCGTCGGCGCCGACCGTCACCGAGCCGGCCTGATTCCCGCCGGCAGGCGCTGGACAGCGAACCGGCCACTGGGTCGCGCGCGCCGACCACCCGTCGTCACCCGGACCGGCATCGCGATGCCGGTCATTACGATGTCATTTCTTCGTCACTGGGGATACGGGAAATGGGGCATCGAGCGAATTTCGTCATCGTGCGTGACGGCAAGGCGACCACCTACTTCGACAACTGGGCGGGCCTCGGCGCCGCCCTCATGATCGCCGATGGGCCGATCGCCGCCGAGCGGGAAGCCGCGCAGTTCGAAGAGGTCGACGAGATGCTCGACTGGGCCTTCGCGGAAGGGGGCTGCCTGCTCGATTTCGACGAGAGGCGGGCCCTGGTCTTCGGCGAGCTGGAGGATGTGCTGGCCGAATTCTGCGGCGACGAGGCGGACGAAGAGTCGATCGACGATACGCCAGCGGACGCTCGTGCCTGCGCTGCCGACGCCTACCGCGCCTATTTCTCGGAAATCGCCGCCCATTGGCAAGGCTGGTGTCTTCGATACGACGACCGCGGCGTCGATGCATTTGCCGAGCACCTGAAGCGGCGCGGCATCGAGCGGCCGAAGGCCGGGCCGGCCTCCCACCCCGACGACGTCGAAGCGTTGGAAATGCAGTTCTGATCTCCTGCCGCCAGGCGCCGCGCTGCCGCCCCGGGGCACATGCGGCCGGAGTCTGTTCTGCGGCCACGATTGGCTCCGGCCGCCGTACGCAGGCGCGATTCCCGGCGCTCACCGAGGACGCTGCCGGCAGGGCCGGCGCGCCACCTCGGACAGCGCCGCATCGAGCCGACGCCATTGTGCCGGTTTGCCCGGCAGGCCGAAGCGCAGGCTCGCAGAGCCGACCAACAGCCGTGTCAGGATGCCGCGTCGCGCAAATGCTTCGTGCAGATCCGGCGCGTCCGGCCTGCACACCCATTGGAACAGCGCACAGCCGCCGGCTGGCCTGAGGCCGTGACGTGCCAGCAAGGCGTGCAGGCGAACGCTGTCGGCATGCAGGCGCCGTCTCGTGTCGGACTGCCAGCCACGGTCCGCAAGGGCGGCGCGGGCGACCCATCGCGCCGGTGCGCTAAGCTGCCAGGGGCCCAGCAGTTCGCGCAGTGGCGCGAGCAGGGCGGGGTCGGAGATGACGAAGCCGACGCGGGCTCCCGCCAGCCCGAAGAACTTGCCGAGCGAGCGCAGCACGATCAATCCCGGCAACGTGGCCCGTCGGCAAAGACTGTACTGCGGTGTGGCATCCATGAAGGCTTCGTCGACCACCAGCCAACCACCCCGCGCCGACAGCCGCGCGTGCCAGTCCGCCAATTGCGTTGCGGGGAAGCGAGCGCCGGTCGGATTGTTGGGATGGATCAACACCACGACGTCGGAGCTTGCGACGGCTTCGTCCAGGCGCTCCGCCGCGCAGGCGCGAACCTCATGGCCGTTGCGCGACCACGCATGGGCGTGTTCGGCATAGCCCGGATCGAGCACGCTGACGCGCGCCGGCAACCGAAGGCGCGGCAAGGCCTGGATCGCGACCTGCGAACCGGCGACCGGCAACAGATGCTCGACGCCGTAGTGGTCGCGTGCGATCTCTTCCAGGCCGTCTTCGTCCTCCGGAAGGCGTTCCCAGCACACGGGCGGTATCAGGGGCACCGGCCAGCCGCGGGGGTTTACGCCGGTCGACAGATCGATCCACTCGGCGACCGGGATGCCGTAGCGTGCCGCGGCTTGCTGGATCTTTCCGCCGTGCTCAAGCATTGGTCAGCACGCCCACCGACAGCAGGATTCCCAGCCAGAGCCAGACGCTGCGTCGTACCAGACCGAGCGCCCGTTCGATGTCGCCTGCCGTCGGCCGGCGGCCCTTGCCCAGGATGGGGCGAGACCGCCAGACGCCTTGGTAGCGGGCGGGGCCGCCGACCAGCACCCCCAGCGCGCCGGCGCCGGCCGCCATCACCGGTCCGGCATTGGGGCTGTCCCAGACGCCCGCTTGCCGCTGCCAGCAGGCCAGTGCCTGGCCGGTTCGGCCCAGCAGTGCGTAACTCAGGGCCGTGAGTCTGGCCGGCACGAAATTGAGCAGATCGTCGAGTCGTGCCGCTGCCCACCCGAAATGGGCATAGCGTTCGTCGCGATGGCCCCACATCGCGTCGAGCGTATTGGCGAGGCGATGGAGCAGGGCCCCGGCGCCACCGGCGACGGCAAACCAGAACAATGTGCCGAATACACCATCGCTGCCGTTCTCCAGCACCGATTCGGTGGTGGCGGCGGGCACGTCCATCGCGTCCCGGTCGCGGCTCACCATCCGGCCGGCGAGGCGGCGGGCCTCGCCATCATGGCCTTGCTGCTGGGCCCGCGCGACCTGGCGGGCGTGGTCGTGAAGGCTCCTGTGGCCGAGCGCGAAATAGAGCAGGACGAGGTCGAATACCGCGCCGGCCGCCGGCAGCGCGGAAAGCGTCGCGGCGGCGCCTGTGGGCACCAGGGTCAATGCCAGCACGGCCAGTGCGCCTTGCATGCGGAAGCCCCGGGGCGACTGGCCCGCGTATCGGCGAATCCAGGCTTCCGTCCGTTCGGCGAGCTTGCCGAAGCCGACGAGGGGGTGGTGGCGACGGGGTTCCCCGAGCATCCAGTCGGCGATCACCGCGGCCAGCATCAGCAGGGCGGTGGTCAGCACGGCGCTCCCGCGGGCGCGGCCGTGATCATGTCGTTGTCCTGCCGGTGTCGCCCCAGCGATCGTGATAGACGAGCTCATCGAGGGGCCCTACCTGGGCCCAGCCCGCCCGCGCCAGCATCGGCGCGGAATAGAATGCGTCCACGTGGCCGAGACACAGGATCGCCACCGGCTTGGCGCCTTCGGGCATGGCCAGCAGCCGTGCCAGTGCCTGGGGATCGAAGAGCGAGACCCAGCCCATCCCCAGTCCTTCGGCACGGGCGGCGAGCCACAGGTTCTGGATTGCGCAGGCGACCGAGGCGAGGTCCATTTCCGGCAAGGTGCGTCGGCCGAAGATGTGCGTTTCCCGCCCGTCCATCAGCGCCGCGATCAGCAACTCGCCACACGCGAGAATGCCCTCCACCTTGAGTCTCAGGAATTCCGCGCCGCGGGCCCCGAGAGCTTCGGCGGTACGGCGCCGCTCGTCCTCGACCAGTTGGTGGATGCGCCTGCGCAGTGCGGGTTCGGCGACGCGGATGAACCGCCAGGGCTGCATCAGCCCGACGCTGGGCGCCTGGTGCGCTGCCGCCAATAGGCGCGCAAGCAGGGCGGGCGCCACCGGGTCCGGGCGGAAGTGCCGCATGTCGCGTCGTTCGCGAATGGCGCGATAGACGGCTGCGATCTCGGGTGGGCTGAATCGCTTCATGGCAGGAACAGGGCGGTCGTCGCGACCGGGCAGGAAGGGAAGTACCAGTGCAGATACGATGCCGTCAGGCGCCGCAGACGGTAGATGGGCTCGCCCCTGCCGTGGTGTCGTGCCGCCCGCGAGTGGGTGATCGGCTCGGCAGGCGAGGTCATCGTCGAATGGTGGAAGGTGTGGCCCCGCAAGCCGCCCTCGGGGAGGTCGGCACGGTGCATGCCGAGATTCACCAATCGCGCCTGCATCACCGCGTGGCCCGGCAGCAGACCGGCCATGGCAGCCCGGTGGCCCTGCCCGTCGGTCAGCGATTCGAGCAGGTAGAGCATGCCGCCGCATTCGGCCACGATCGGCCGGCCGTCGGCATGAAAGGCCCGAAGCGCGTCCTTCATCGGCTGGTTGGCCGCGAGCCGCTCGAGGTGGAGCTCCGGATAGCCGCCGGGAAGATAGAGGGCGTCGGCGCGAGGCAGCGAGGCGTCGTCGCGGGGTGAAAAGAAGACGAGCTCGGCGCCGAGCGCTTGCAGCAGATCGAGGTTGGCCCGGTACAGGAACGCAAAGGCCGGATCCCGCGCCACGGCGATACGCACGCCGGCAAGGCGCGCTTCGTCCGCTTCCGCCTGTGCGGCGAATGCGACGGGCGGCGGCAAGCGGGGCGTACCGCCGCGGAGTGCCTGGGCCGCCCGGCCGATGCGGGCATCGAGATCGACGATCTCGGCCGCCGGCACCAGCCCGAGGTGGCGCTCCGGCAAGGCGATGTCGGCATCGCGTGGCAACCAGCCCGAAGCGGCGAGGTCGGGCGGCAGGCCTTCGACGAGCATCTCGTAGTGGCGTTCTCCGGCCACACGGTTGGCGATCACGCCGACGAAGCGCAGGCCCGGGCGGTGCTCGACGAGGCCGCGGGCCACGGCGCCGAAGGTCTGGGCCATGGCGCTGCCGTCGATCACCGCGAGAATCGGAAGGCCGAACCGCTGTGCGAGATCGGCGCTGGACGGCTCCCCGTCGAACAGGCCCATGACACCTTCGACCACGATCAGGTCGGCGCGGGCCGCGGCGTGGTGGAGCAACTGCCGGCAGTGCGCTTCGCCACCCATCCACAGGTCCAGTTGGTACACCGGATTGCCGGTGGCCAGCTCGAGCACCATCGGATCGAGGAAATCCGGACCGGTCTTGAACGCCCGCACCCGCAGGCCCTGGTTGCGGTAGTGCCTGGCGAGGGCCGCCGAGACGGTGGTCTTGCCCTGACCGGAAGCGGGGGCGGATACGAATATGGCCGGGCAAGCGCTCACAGATCGATGCCTACTTGAGCCCGTACGCCGGCACGGAACGCGTGCTTGACGTCGCGAAGCTCCGACACCGTGTCGGCGGCCGCGACCAGCGCGTCCGGCATGCCGCGACCGGTGAGCACGGCATGCTGCATGGGCGGGCGAGCCGCCAGGTCGTCGAGCACGGCGGCGCTGTCCAGCCAGCCGTATCGGAGCGGATAGGCGAGTTCGTCGAGCACCACCAGGTGCAGGCGCTCGTCACGCAGCATGCCGCGTGCCACGGCCCAGGCCCGCTGCGCGGTCTCCGTGTCCCGGGCCAGATCCTGCGTCTCCCAGGTGAATCCTTCGCCCAGCACATGCCAGGTGATGCCGGGCTGGCGACGAAAGAAGCCTTCTTCGCCGGTATCGCTACGGCCCTTGACGAACTGCGCGACGCCGACGTGCAGGCCGTGGCCGAGGGCGCGCGCCACCATACCGAAGGCGGAGGAGGATTTGCCCTTGCCGTTGCCGGTGAGCACCAGCAGTAGGCCCTGGTCGCGATCGGCGCGTGCGATGCCGGCATCGACCGCAGCCTTCTTGCGTTGCATGCGGGCGCGGTGGCGCTGTTCACGCTGGTCGGCGTCGGTGCTCATCGTGCCGCCGTCAGCTTGCGGGAACCGGCTGCCGAGCGGGCCAGAACGACCATGGCGTGAATCACCGCGGCGATGCCGACGTAGAACGCCATCGATTGCAGGGCCTGGGGAAAGTACGTTGCCAGCCGCTCGGCGAATTCGGCCACGTTCGGTTCGGTGAAGCGGCCGGACAGCAGATAGAAGCCACCACTGGAGAGCAGTTCGCAGAGCACCGCACCGCCCACCGTGGCGGCGGCAAGCGGCAGCAGCGAACGCCATGCGAAGCGGTGGCGGCGGGCGTACCAGCGTCCGGCGAACCACAGGGCGGCATAGGCCGGCAGCAAGGTGAAGTAACCTGGCGTCAGACAGTAGGCCTGTCCCCCCTCGATGATTTCCCGCAGCCCAGCGCCGCCGAGCAGATGTGGCGCGAAGTCCATGGTCCAGACGCTGGCGAGCAGGGCCGGCAGAATCCAACGGGGGCGCAGATAGATCCCGGCGAGGAAGAATACGGCCCACGATGCGCTGGGCAGGCTGTGCCATGTGGCGAAATGGCGGCCGCGGGTGGCGACCAGCAGCAACACCAGCAGTGCACCGATCAGGAACGGGTGGCGGTTCGAAGAATTCTGCATGTCGGACTCCTTGGCTTGCGGTGGCGTTCAGGAAGGCTGGTAGCGCAGGGTCAGGGCCAGGCTGCGCCCCGGTGGATTGAAGAAGGCGGCGGTTTCATAGTCCTTGTCGAAGACATTCTCGGCGCGCGCCTGCAGGCGCCAACCGGGCGCGAGCGCGATCGTCAGGCGTAGGTCGAGGAGGGCGTAGCCACCCAGCTCGCGGCGGTTGGCGAGATCGTCGTAGCGGCTGCCTGCCGCGAACAGGCTAGCGCCGACGTCGTAGCGACCCAGGCGACGATCGGCGTCGAATTGCAGCGACTGCCGCGGCCTGCGTGGCAGCACGTGGCCGTCGTTGGCGCCGCCGGAGCGGTTCTCGAGATCGAGCAAGGTCAGGCTCGCGTCCAGCGCCCAGTCCGCGACTCGGGTGGCAAGTCCTGCTTCGAGCCCGCGAATTCGCGCCTCGGCGATGTTGGCCGGGGCGAAACGGCTCGCGTCGAAGGCGATCAACTGGTCGATACGTGATTCGTAGGCCTCGAGCGACCAGCGTGCGCCCGCGGTTCGTCCCTCGAGGCCGACTTCCAGGCTGCGGGAGGTTTCGGGGCGCAGGTGGGGATTGCCGAAGCCGGGAAAGTACAACTCGTTGAAGGTCGGCGCCTTGAACGCGGTGCCGAACGCCGCCCGCATGCGCGTGTCCGGGTTCAGCGCGAACCCCCAGGCCGCACCACCGGTGACACGGTCGCCGAATTGCTGGTTGTCGTCCCGGCGCAGGGACAACTGGACGTCGTGCACGCCGATGGCCCCCTGGTACTGGGCGAACAGTCCCGTATCGTCGCGCGAATCGACGGCGTAGGCCGTCGTGCCGCCGACCCGATCGTCCTGGTGGTCGGCGCCGACCGTGAGCAGATGGTCGGCGGCGACGGCGATGTCGTTCTGCAGCGAGAACGACCTGCGCTCGGTGTCGAAGCGGCTGCCGAAGCGGCCGTCCTTGGCGTTGTCGGAGCGGTCTCGGCTGCGACCCGCGGTCAGCGTGATCTGCCACCGGTCCAGCGGCGCATAGCGCAGCGTTCCGCCCAGCACCTGCTGCCGCGCGTCGGACTCGTTCACGGCGCTGCCGTCGAAGCGGTTGCGACTGTGCGTGTGCAGGGCGCGGAGGTCGAGGCTGAGCCGGTCACTGAATCGGAAGCCGGCGCGTGCCGTGAGCGAGCGCGCGTGGTAGCCGTCCCGATCCGGCTCGGTCGTGAAGCAGCCCGCACCGCCCGGCGAGGGTGGGCCGTCGCAGGCATTGAACCCGCTGGTGTCGATTCCGCTGATGCCCAGGTCGAACCAGCCTCGCTCGCCGCCGCCGGAGACGCCAGCCGACGCTTCGACCGTTCGGTCGCTGCCCCCGCTGATGCTGAAGCGTGGGGCGGCCGGGCCGCCACCCTTGCGGGTGAAGAGTTGAATCACGCCGCCAATCGCTTCCGAACCGTACAGGCTCGAGCGGGGCCCCCGTACGATCTCGATGCGATCGATCTGCGCCACGGGAATGTCCTGGAAAGCGGTCGTGCCGAGCGTTGCCGAGCCCACCTTGATACCGTCGATCATCACCAGCACATGGTCTGCTTCGGTGCCACGCAGGTACAGCGAGGTGGCCTTGCCGCGCCCGCCGTTGCTGGCGGTCGAGATGCCCGCGACGCCCCGCAGCAGATCCTGCACGGAATGGGCCTGGCGGCGTTCGATGTCGGACCGGGTGACGACCGTGGTCGAGGACAGGGTCTGGTCCACAGTCTGCGCCGTGCGCGTCGCGGTGACGACGACTGCACCGAGTTCGGTGCCGGAAGCCGAGTGGAAACACAGCAGCAGGGCCGCTGCAAGGAGACAGCGCTTCGTCACGGTTGCTTTCCTCCGGCGCGCACACCCGCGCACCCAATGGCCACACGAAGGCAGTGCGGAGAAACGAAGACCGTACGGAAGCAGGAACGGAACAACGACCTGTCAGCCGCAGCATCGCCCTCCGCAATGCCCAACAATTGCCACAGGCCGGTCTCCGGGCTCGCGAAGGGGTCTTTGGAAGACCCGGGCGGATCGCCTTCCCACGCCGAAACGCAGTGGCTCGATGATCCGCCGCAACTCGCTTACCGTTGCGGGGGCAGCGCCGGAATTGTTCCCGAATGACGATCCGGAAACGCACCGGCTTCCCGTTTCATCCCATGGGTGAATACCCGTGGGACACCTGAAGCAGATGCGCGGAAGCTATCGAAGCGGCGCCGAAGTGTCAACATGGCGATGGAATTCCTTCGGGGCCTGCGGGCGGTCCCCGGCCGCGCAGCCGGACGGCATCGCGCCGCAGGTCTTACAGCCGCAGCACCGATTCGATCACGGTCACCGCGCGGCCACGTAGCATGACGCGCTCGCCGCGCAGTTCGCAGTCGACCTCGCCGCTGCGTTGCGAGCATTGCAGGCCCAGCATTCGCGGGCGGCCCAGGCGAGCCGCCCAGTAGGGTGTCAGCGCGCAATGTGCCGAACCGGTGACCGGATCTTCCGGAATGCCATGGGCCGGCGCGAAGAAGCGGCTGACGAAATCGTGTCGACCGCTGCCGGGTGCGGTGGCGACGATCCCCCATTGCGGCAATGCGGCCAACAGCGAATAGTCCGGTGCGAGCCGGCGCACCATCGCGGCGTCGGCCAGCACCGCCAGCAGGTAGTCGTTGGCGATCAGCGTTTCCTCCGGCGCCGCACCGAGGGCCGCTGCGAGTTCCGGAGGCGGCGCGATCGCTCGTGCCGACCAGGCCGGAAAATCCATTGCCAGCAGCGCCGCCTCGCGGCGAACGACGAGCCGGCCGCCGAGGGTGTCGAATTCGAGCATCGCCTCGTCGTTGCCCAATTCGGTGAACAGCACGTGCGCAGTCGCGAGCGTTGCGTGCCCGCACAGCGGCACTTCGCAGCTCGGCGTGAACCAGCGCAGTCGCCAACGCTTCTCTTCGCGAACGCAAAAGGCGGTTTCGGAGAGGTTGTTCTCGGCGGCGATGGCCTGCATCAGCCAGTCGTCGAGCCACTCGTCCAGGACACAGACGGCGGCCGGATTGCCGGCGAACGGCCGCTCGGCGAACGCATCCACTTGAAATTGCCTGATTCCCATGTCGGCCCCCGTCGTTCGTCTCGAGACCCATGCTACCGCGGGTCCGTCCATGCGTGTCGGAAGCCCATGCCGCGCGCCGTGGAGATTCAGTGTGGATTAAGAAAACCCATCGATCATTCTTTTTCGATGACTTGGGAATCTTTCGTGGGTGGCTGCGATTGCGCCGAAGATCGCGATCCGACCCATCAATCGACATAGGAGTATTTCGATGCGCACCCCCTTTCGCACAGCCTTGTTGCCCCTGCTGGCACTCGGCTTCGGTCATGCCCAGGCAACGGAATGGCAGGCATTGCCGGAACGGCCGCCGATTCCGGCCGACAATCCGCAGAGCCGCGCCAAGATCGAGCTCGGCAAGACCCTCTACCATGATCCGCGGCTGTCCTCGACGGGGACGGTGTCCTGCGCCTCTTGCCACAGCGTGATGGAGGGTGGGGACGACCATCGGCCGGTATCGATCGGCGTCCATGGGCAGCGCGGTGGGCGCAATGCCCCCACCGTGTGGAACGCGGCCTTTCATTCGTCCCAGTTCTGGGATGGCCGGGCCGCTTCGCTGGAGGATCAGGCCAAGGGCCCGGTGACCAACCCGATCGAAATGGGCATGCCGGATCTGGCTTCCGCGGTCGACCGGCTGCGCGCCATCCCGGGCTACGGACCGATGTTCGATGCGGCCTTCGGCGCGAACGCGGAAATCAGCGCGGACACCATGGCCAAGGCGATCGCCGCCTACGAGCGAACCCTGGTGACCGGTGACAGTGCCTACGATCGATTCGTCAAGGGTGACTCCGGTGCGCTGAGCGCGCAGCAAAAGCGGGGGATGGCGGCCTTCGCAGCCACCGGTTGCACGGCCTGTCACGGTGGCGCCGCATTCAACGGCCCTCAACTGGAGGCCGGAAAGCCGTTCCTGGTGAAGTTTCCGACCTACCCGAAGAACGAATACGTGCGCCGCTATCGGTTGCTCGACGATCCCGGTCGCTTCGCCAGTACCAGCCAGGAAGAGGATCGTCACATGTGGCGAGTGCCGACCCTGCGCAACCTCGTCTATACCGCGCCCTACTTCCACAACGGCTCGGTCAAGAGCATCCCCGAGGCCGTGCGCGTGATGGCGACGACCCAGCTCGATCGGCGCCTGGACGAGCCCACGGTGGCCGATATCTCTGCGTTCCTGGAAGCCCTTTCCGGCCCCTTCCCCGATCAGACCATGCCGCACCTGCCGCCCACGCCCGGCGACCTCATCGAGTAGCCGGGCAGGGCGCAGGGCGCGGCAAGCCCGCGGTGTGGAATTCGGTTGCGATCGGCGCCTTCGCCGAGCACCGCGAGCGCAACCAGGGAAGCGATCGCGGACAGTCCGTGCCGGCCGCCGCCGATGTCGTCGGGCACCGTGCCCGTTACGGAGCCACGCGTCGCGGCCGTGCGTGCGCTGCCGATGCGGCGCTGTTGGACGGTGTCGGCCAGCGAAAAACGGCCACGGCGGGTAGCCGTGGCCGTTCGCACCGGATGGCGCGCGGTGGTTACTTCTTCTTGCGCGCCGGCGGTACGTCGGTGCAGCTGCCGTGGGCGACCTCGGCGGCCATGCCGACGGTCTCGCCCAGGGTCGGGTGAGGATGAATGGTCTTGCCGATATCGACCGCGTCGGCGCCCATCTCGATCGCCAGGCACACTTCGCCGATCATGTCGCCGG
>JAGRFZ010000173.1 GCA_020445785.1 Rhodocyclaceae bacterium | reverse complement strand
CGTGTTTCCGATTCTATCGAGGCGATAACTATTCTGACGCAGGGGGCCCCCTTGCGACCCGACCCGCTTCGGGTAATGATCGAGCCTCGAAACCCGCACCGGGGGCGGCATGTTGCGCAAGGCGGTACTGGACGACGTGGACGCGCTGGTCGCGCTGGAGAACCACTGCTTCGTCAGCGATCGACTCGCCCGCCGCAATTTCCGCTACATGCTGACCCGCGCCAACGCGTCGGTGCTGGTGGATGTGGATGGCGGGCAGATGCGGGCCTACGTGCTGCTGCTCTATTCCAACGCCTGCTCGATGGCGCGGCTGTATTCGATCGCGGTGGACCCTCGCTTCACCGGCCAGGGGCTCGGCAGCGCGCTGATCGAGGCCGCCGAGGGCGAGGCGCTGGCCCACGACTGCGTCTCGATGCGGCTCGAGATCCGCCGCGACAACACGGCGTCGCAGGCGCTGTTCGCACGCCTCGGCTATCGCCAGTTCACCGAGGTGCTGCGCTACTACGAGGACGAGATGGACGCGCTGCGCTTCGAGAAGCATCTCGAGCCGCAGTCGCGGCCGGCGCTGCGCAAGGTGCCGTTCTACCGCCAGACGCTGGACTTCACCTGCGGACCATCGTCGCTGATGATGGCGATGAAGACGCTCGATCCGGCGCTGGAACTGTCGCGCAAGCTCGAGCTGCGGATCTGGCGCGAGGCGACGACGGTGTTCATGACTTCCGGCCACGGCGGCTGCGGCCCCTACGGGCTGGCGTTGTCGGCGTGGCGGCGCGGCTTCGCGCTGGAGATCCACGTCAATGACGACGGCGTGTTTCTCGGCGATTCGGTGCGCAGCGCCGAGAAGAAGGAGGTGATGCGGCTGGTGCAGGAGGATTTCCTCGACGAACTGGCCGATCTGCCGATCCCGGTCGCGCACGGCGCGCTCGATGTCGGCGAGCTGCAGGCCAAGTTCGACGCCGGCGGCATGCTGCTGGTGCTGATCAGCTCCTACGCGATCTACCGCGAACGCTTCCCCCACTGGATCGTCGTCACCGGCTTCGACGAGCGCTTCATCTACATCCACGATCCGCTGGTGCAGTACGAGAAGGGCGAGGCGCTGGCCGACTCGCTGAACATGCCGGTGCCCCGGCGCCTCTTCCAGCGCATGGTGCGCTACGGCAAGGCCGGCCAGAAGGCCGTGCTGGTGCTGCGCCGGCGGGCCGACGCCGGGCATTGAGGAGACTTCGATGGCCGATCATGTGGTGCTGGTCGAGAACCGGGCGGACTGGAAGGCCGGCTTTCCGGAGATGCAGGTCGTCGCGGCCAAGGACTACCTGGCCCAGCCGGAGTATTCCCGCGCGCGCAACCTGCGGGTGCTGAACCTGTGCCGCAGCTACCGCTACCTGTCGGTCGGCTATTACTGCTCGCTGCTCGCCGAGGCGCGAGGCCACCGGGTGATCCCGAGCGTGCGCACGATCAACGATCTCTCCCGCCGCTCGATCTACAGCCTGGACATCGAGGACCTCGACGAACGGGTGCAGAAGACCCTCGGCGTGCCGGCGCCGGGGTTTACCGCCACGGCGATGGAGCTCGACGTGTTCTTCGGCCAGTGCGCGGTCAAGGGGCTGCAGGATCTGGCGCGCCAGCTGTTCGAGTCCTTCCGCTCGCCGCTCCTGAAGGTGGAGTTTCGCCTGCAGGGCAAGTGGCGCATCGCCGGCCTGCGGGCGCTCGCGCTGAACACGCTGAATGCCGAGCAACAGGCCGCCTTCGCCGCCGCGCTGAACACCTACCTCAGCAAGCGCTGGCGCCAGGCCCGGCCGAAGGACAGCGGCCACCGCTACGACCTGGCGATCCTCTACAACCCGGCGGAGGTGATGCCGCCGTCCAACGAGCGGGCGCTGCGCCATTTCGTGCGTGCCGGGCGCGAGTGCGGCGTCAACGTCGAGCTGATCGAGAAGCGGGACTACGGCCGGTTGGCGGAGTTCGACGCGCTGTTCATCCGCGAGACCACCGGCATCGATCACTACACCTACCAGTTCGCGAAGAAGGCCGAGGCCGAGGGCCTGGTGGTGATCGACGACCCGGATTCGATCCTGCGCTGCACCAACAAGGTGTATTTGGCCGAGCTACTGCGCGCGCGGCGGGTGCGCACGCCGCTGACCGAGATCGTTCGGCGCGACAACCTCGACGGCCTCGAGGCGCGCATTCCCTACCCGATCGTGCTGAAGATCCCGGACGGCTCGTTCTCGCGCGGCGTGTTCAAGGTGGCCAATCGCGCCGAGCTGACCGAGACCGCGGCCCGCCTGTTCAAGAGCTCGGATCTGATCCTCGCCCAGGAATTCCTGTACACGCCCTTCGACTGGCGGATCGGCATCATGAACAAGGTGCCGATCTTCGCCGCCCAGTACTTCATGTCGAAGAAGCACTGGCAGATCGTCGACCACAAGGGCGACGGCCGCTTCTCCGAGGGCGGCTTCAAGACCTTCGCGGTCGCGGACGCGCCGGAGGACGTGGTGCGCACCGCGCTGAAGGCGGCAGGTCTGATCGGCGCCGGGCTCTACGGGGTGGACTTGAAGCAGACCGACAAGGGGGTCGTCGTGATCGAGGTGAACGACAACCCGAACATCGACGCCGGCGTCGAAGACGTGGTGCTGAAGGACAAGCTCTACACCACGGTGATCGAAGATTTCGTCTGGCGGCTCGACCACAAACGGGGACGGCGCTGAGCGACCGCGACCGCCGGAAGCGTCACGAACCACGCGCGGCTGCGCGCGGCGCGCGAGTCGGGGATAATCGCGGCATGCAAGACACCAAGATCGGCGAGCGCACGCTCGCGCTGGCCTGCGAGTTGATCGCACGCCCCTCCGTGAGCCCCGAAGACGCGGGCTGCCTCGACCTGATCGGCGAGCGCCTGACGCGTCTCGGTTTCGATCTGGAACGGGTCGACCGCGGCGCCACCTCGAACCTGTGGGCCCGTCGCGGGCGGGGCGCGCCAATCGTCTGTTTCGCCGGCCACACCGATGTCGTGCCGACCGGCCCGCTCGACCAGTGGCAGTCCGATCCCTTCGTGCCGAGCCGGAACGAAGGCTTGCTCTACGGGCGCGGCGCCGCCGACATGAAGACCTCGCTGGCGGCCTTCGTCACCGCGATCGAGGATTACCTCGCCGACCAGCCCGACCACGGCGGTTCGATCGCGCTGCTGCTGACCAGCGACGAGGAAGGCCCGGCCACCGATGGCACGGTGCGCGTCGTCGACCTGCTGGAGGCCCGCGGCGAGCCACTGGACTATTGCATCGTCGGCGAGCCGACTTCGTCCGCGACGCTCGGCGACACCATCAAGAACGGCCGCCGGGGCAGCCTGTCCGGGCGGCTGGTGGTGCGCGGCGTGCAAGGTCACATCGCCTACCCCCAGCTCGCCCGCAACCCGATCCATCAGCTCGCGCCGGCCCTGGCCGAACTCGCGGAGCGGGTCTGGGACGAAGGCGGCGAATACTTCCCGCCCACCAGTTGGCAGGTGTCGAACATCCACGCCGGCACCGGCGCCAACAACGTGATTCCCGGCGAAGTCGAGTTGCTGTTCAACTTTCGTTTCGCGCCGGTGCAGACCGTGGACGGCCTGAAGGCGGCGGTGCACGCGGTGCTGGACCGCCACGGCCTCGACTACCGGCTCGACTGGTCGCTGTCGGGCATGCCCTTTCTGACCCCGCGCGGCCCCCTGGTCGAGGCGATCTCGGCGGCGATCCTCGAAGCCACCGGCGTCGCTACCGAGCTGTCCACCAGCGGCGGCACCTCCGACGGGCGCTTCATCGCCCGCATCTGCGAGCAGGTGGTCGAATTCGGGCCGGTGAATGCCAGCATCCACAAGATCGACGAATGCGTGGCGCTCGATGCCATGGAACCGCTGGCACGGATCTACCGGGAAACCCTGCGCCGACTGCTCGCCACCCACGATTCCGCTGGAGACCCATCATGACCGACGCCGCGGCCGACCATCCGGTCGACCATCACGATCACGACCACGACCACGGCGCGTTCGAGGGCGGTCCGGTCGGCGAGCTGGTGACCCTGCGCGATTGGCTGCGCTACGCGCTCACCCGCTTCCACCGTGCAGACATCTTCTGCGGCCATGGCCTGATCGAGCCCTTCGACGAGGCGGTCTATCTGCTGACCCACGCATTGGCTATCCCTTCCGACCGGCTAGAGCTGTTCCTGGACGCCTGCATCACGTCGGAGGAACGCCCAGCCCTGCTCGAACTGGTCGGGCGTCGGGCCGACGACCGGGTGCCGGCCGCCTACCTCACCGGTGAAGCCTGGCTCGGTGCAAATTCGTTCCGGGTCGACCCGCGGGTGATCATCCCGCGATCGTTCTTCGCGCGCCTGCTCGAAGGCCGGATGCAGCCGTGGATCCCGGCGCCGGACGAGCTGACCTCGGCACTCGACCTGTGCACCGGCTCGGGCTGCCTGGCGGTGCTGATGGCCCACGCCTTTCCCCATGCCCGGGTCACCGCCGCCGACCTGTCGCCGGACGCGCTCGACGTCGCCGCCGAGAACATTGCCGACTACGGCCTCGACGGCACGATCGAACTGATCGAGTCCGATCTGTTCGGCGCCCTCGACGACCAGCGCTTCGATCTGATCGTCTGCAACCCACCCTACGTCACCCGCGACGCGATGGAAACCCTGCCACCGGAGTATCTGCACGAGCCCGCGATGGCGCTGGAGGCCGGCGAAGACGGGCTCGATCTGGTCCGTCGTCTGCTCGCCGAGGCCGCCGACCGCCTCAACTCCGGGGGCGTCCTTGCCGTAGAAGTGGGTCACAACCGCCTGCTGGTCGAGGCCGCCTTTCCGCAACTGCCCTTTACGTGGATCGGTACCGACGAAGGCGAAGACAAGATATTCTTGCTCAGGCGCGAGCAATTGATCGACGCAGCCTGAGGGGCGCCGGCGACGACGAGGCCGGCAACGGAGAACGCATTTCATGGCAAACGAACGCCCGATCCTGCTGGTGGAAGACAACCCGGACGACGAGGCGCTGACCCTGCGGGCTTTCGGCAAGAACAAGATCAGCAACCCGGTGGTGGTTGCGCGCGACGGCGTCGAGGCGCTCGATTACCTGTTCGGCACCGGCGCCCACGCCGGCCGCGACACCTCGGTGATGCCGGCGGTGATCCTGCTGGACCTGAAGCTGCCGCGCATCGACGGGCTCGAGGTGCTGCGGCGCATCCGCGCCGGCGAGCACACCTCCTTGCTACCGGTGGTGGTGCTGACCACGTCGAAGGAGCAACAGGACATCAGCGAGGCCTATCGCCTCGGTGCCAACAGCTACATCCGCAAGCCGGTGGATTTCGAGCGCTTCATCCAGGCGGTCGGCCAGCTCGGCGTGTATTGGCTGTCGCTCAACGAGCCGGCCAGCGGCGTCTGAGGCGCCCCGAGTCGCCCGCCTGCACGCTCGAGGGGCAGGAGAGGCGAGCCTTGCTGTGCCGACGCTTGTCGGGCAGCCCCCAGCGCTATTCGCGCTCGTCGATCCAGGCCTGCTGGATCGCCTCCAGGATGCGCTCGCCGCAATGGCCGGGGTCGTCGTCGAAGCCCGGCAATGCCAGTACCCAGTTCATCAGGTCGACGAAGTTGATGCGGGTCGGATCGACCTCGGGATGCGCCTCGTCGAGTTCGATCGCGATGTCGGTGACGTCGGTCCATTTCATCCGTGCTTGCCCTCGCTGACCATGTTGATGGTGTACCGCGGGATCTCGATCACCAGTTCCTGATCCGCCAGCCGGGCCTGGCAGGACAGGCGCGAAGTCGGCTCCAGCCCCCAGGCCTTGTCGAGCAGATCCTCCTCGTCCTCGTCGGCTTCGCCGAGGCTGGCGAAGCCCTCCCGCACGACCACGTGACAAGTCGTGCAGGCACAGGACTTCTCGCAGGCGTGTTCGATCTCGATGCCGTTGGCCAGCAACGCGTCGCACACGCTCTGGCCCGGCTCGGCCTCGAACACGCTGCCTTCCGGGCACAGCTCGACGTGGGGCAAAACGATGATGCGGGTCATCTGCGGGTCAAACCTCCAATTGATCGATCTTCTGCCCGGCCAGCGCCGAGCGGATGCTCTTGTCCATGCGCGCCGAGGCGAACTCCTCGGTGCCCCGATTGAGTGCAGCCAGCGCCTTCTTGATCTTGCCGACGTCGCTGCCGGCCACGGCCCTGTCCAATTCGGCGAGCAGGCGCTCGATCGCCTCGCGCGCCGCCGGCTCGAGCAGTTCGCCGTCGGCGGCCATGGCGTGGCGGGTGGCTTCGGCCAGACGCCGGGCCTCGACCTGCTGCTCGCGCAGCGCCCGCGCGCCCATGTCGTCGCCCGCATGCTCGAAGCCGGATTTCAGCATCTCGGCGATCTCGTCGTCGGTGAGTCCGTACGAGGGCTTGACCGTGACGCTGGCCTCGACGCCGGAGGACATCTCCCGCGCCGACACCGACAGCAGACCGTCGGCATCGACCTGGAAGGTCACGCGGATGCGCGCCGCGCCGGCCACCATCGGCGGAATGCCCCGCAGTTCGAAGCGGGCGAGCGAGCGACAATCGCTGACCAGCTCGCGCTCGCCCTGCACGACATGGAAGGCCATCGCGGTCTGGCCATCCTTGTAGGTCGTGAACTCCTGGGCCCGCGCCACCGGAATCGTCGAATTGCGAGGAATCACCTTCTCGGCGAGGCCGCCCATGGTCTCCAGCCCCAGCGACAGCGGAATCACGTCGAGCAGCAGCCAGTCCTCGTCGGCACTCCGGTTGCCGGCCAGCGCATTGGCCTGCTTGGCGGCCCCGAGGGCGACGACCTTGTCGGGGTCGAGATTGGTGAGCGGCTCCTGGCCGAAAAAATCGGCCACCGCCTTCTGCACGTGGGGCATGCGGGTGGCGCCGCCGACCATCACCACGCCCTTGACGTCTTCGGCGCGCATTCCCGCGTCGCGCAGCGCCTTGCGCACCGGCGCGAGGGTCTTTCGCACCAGATTGTCGGTGATCGCCGCGAATTCCTCGCGCCCCACCGTCAGATTCACTTCCTCGCCCGAACCCAGCTTGCACACGATCGGCGCCTCGCTGGCATGGGACAGCAACTCCTTGGCTGCCCGCGAGCGCGCCAGCAGGCGGCGCAGATCCTGGGCGCTCGGCGGTTGGATGCGCGCCTGGTCGAGGCTCCAGCAGAACAACCGATGGTCGAAGTCGTCGCCGCCCAAGGCCGCATCGCCGTTGGTGGCGAGCACTTCGAATACCCCCCTCGAAAGGCGCAGGATCGAGATGTCGAAGGTGCCGCCGCCCAGGTCATAGACCGCGTAGACACCTTCGGCGGCATTGTCGAGGCCGTACGCAATGGCCGCGGCGGTCGGTTCGTTGAGCAGCCGCAGTACGTTCAACCCGGCGAGTCCGGCGGCGTCCTTGGTGGCCTGGCGCTGGGCGTCGTCGAAATAGGCCGGCACGGTGATCACCGCGCCGGTCAGCTCACCGCCGAGGCTGGCCTCGGCCCGAGTGCGCAGATCCTTCAGGATCTCGGCCGACACCTCGACCGGACTCTTCGGCCCCTGCACCGTGCGCAGCCGCAGCATGCCCGGGGCGTCCACGAAGTCGTAGGGCGTGGACTCGATATGGGCGACGTCCTTGAGCCCCCGCCCCATGAAGCGCTTGACCGAGGTGATGGTGTTGCGGGGATCGTTCGTCTGGGCCTGCATCGCCTCGCGCCCGACCTCGACGCCGCCGTCGGCCAGATAGCGCACCACCGAGGGCAGCATGGCCCGGCCATCGGCATCGTTCAGACATACGGCAATGCCGTTTCTTACCGTCGCCACCAACGAGTTGGTCGTACCGAGGTCGATGCCGACCGCCAGCCGATGCTGGTGCGGCTCGGCCGACATGCCGGGTTCGGAAAGCTGCAGCAATGCCATCAGGACTCCAGCGCCGCGAGGGCTTCGTCGATTTCTTGATCCAGTTTTTCGAGGAACATCAGCCGGCGGACCGTTTCGGCCGCGGCATCGAGATCGTTCCGGTCGTCGAACAGGGCCGCCAATTCCTCTTCGATCGCCTTGGCGGCACTGCGCAGGCGCCGGTGCAGATGTTCGAGTTCATCCACGTCACCCGCCTCGTGGGCTTCGGACACCGCTTCGCGCCACTCCATCTGTTCCATCAGGAACTCCGGCGACATCGCGGTGTTGGTCTCCAGCGCCGCATCGACGCCGGCCAGTTCCAACAGGTAGCGCGCCCGGGCAAGCGAGCGTCGCAGGGTCTGGAAAGCCTCATTGACCCGGGTCGCCCACTGCAGGGCGCGACGCCGCTCGGCATCCGGCAGGTGGGCGTGGCGGTCGGGATGGACCTGTTGCTGCAACTGCAGGTAGCGGCGCTCGAGGGCCTCCCGGTCGATCCGGAAGGCGCGCGGCAATTCGAACAGCGCGAAGTAATCCTTGTGCAGGTCGATCGACATGCAGGCTCCTGCCTCGGGTCGGCCCGGCGCGCTCAGACGTTGAAGCTCTCGCCGCAGCCGCAGGCGTCCTTGACGTTCGGATTGTTGAACCTGAAGCCCTCGTTGAGGCCTTCGCGAACGTAGTCGAGCTCGGTGCCCTCCAGATACGGCAGGCTCTTCGGATCCACCAGGATCGTCACCCCGTGGCTCTCGAACGTGAGGTCCGATTCGTCGCGCTCGTCGGCGAATTCGAGCTTGTAGGCCATGCCCGAGCAGCCGGAGGTGCGCACCCCGAGGCGGATGCCGATGCCCTTGCCCCGCTTGGCAATGAAGTTGGACACGTGCTGGGCGGCACGCTCGCTCATCGTCACGGCCATGGCGCTCACTCCGTGGTCTTCTTCTTGTAGTCGGCGACGGCGGCCTTGATCGCGTCTTCTGCCAGGATCGAGCAGTGGATCTTGACCGGCGGCAGCGCCAATTCCTCGGCGATCTGGGTGTTCTTGATCTCCAGCGCCTGGTCGACGGTCTTGCCCTTGACCCATTCGGTGACCAGGGAACTCGACGCGATCGCCGAGCCGCAGCCGTAGGTCTTGAACTTGGCGTCCTCGATGACGCCGTCGGCGCCGACCTTGATCTGCAACTTCATGACATCGCCGCAGGCCGGTGCGCCGACCATGCCGGTGCCGATACCGGCTTCTTCCTTGGCGAAGGAACCGACGTTGCGGGGATTTTCGTAGTGGTCCAGAACTTTGTCGCTATATGCCATTTTCGCTTCTCCTGCGGCTTCAGTGGGCAGCCCACTGCACGGTATTGAGGTCGACCCCCTCCTGCACCATCTCCCACAAGGGCGAGAGCTCGCGCAACTTGCCGAT